>JAQWLF010000098.1:0-13546 GCA_029247465.1 Candidatus Thioglobus sp. | reverse complement strand
AAATATAGAATTGACTTAAAACTTACTAAGTCAAGAAACTCACTTGTATCAGTTTCAAATGTATTTAAAATCATATTATGATCAAAAACAATGCCATAATTATTTGTACTATAGCTCACAATTGCAGAAATCATGAGCAATACCATTAGAATTGGCTTAGTAGTGACCCTGTAACAAAAAAGTAGCAATAATGCAGCTAAAAAAGTAAACAAAAAGAAAAATAAAGATCCCAAAAATAACCAGTTCTCAGATAATGGATATATAAGAATTGTTTTTTGGAAAAATGTAAAATTACCCGTTATTGTTAAGAACGCTGAAACAAACAAAACTAGATAAATCTGCGATAATTTCTTAGGGAAAAGCTGCATTTATATTGATTAAAAAATAATGATTATTATATTACCTATTAGACAACAAAGGCAATAATGCTGAACTCACATATACACTTAGATTTTGACAATGTTAACTCACCCTCTAGTTCTACAACGGGAGTTATTGTCCCATCGACTGGTAAAGATAACTGGGATAACGTTATTGCTTGCTACTCAAAAGATAACCATAGCTATTACTCTCTTGGAATTCATCCTTGGTTTATAGATGATCACCAGATGATAGATTTATATTCACTTGAAGTTCTCATTGAAGAAAAAAATCCTATAGCTATAGGGGAATGTGGTCTAGACTATGTAAAAGTTAAAGATCGAAATAAACAACGCTTCTTTTTTGATGAACAAGTTGCATTGGCGACTCGTTTTGACTTACCATTAATTATTCACTCAGTTCAAGCAACTGAAGATGTAACTGATTTGCTTAAATCATATTCTAAATCTCGTGGTGTAATTCATGCATACTCAGGAAGTCTTCAGCAAGCAGAGAATTTAATGAAAATAAATTTTTCATTTGGCTTTGGCAACACACTTGCTAACCCTCACGCATATAAACTTCATGACATCGTAAAGTTTTTACCTATAGAGTCTATAGTTATTGAGACTGATGATCATAAAAACTCAGATGAGTTAGTTCAAGTAGCAGAAAGAGTTGCAAGAATAAAAAAGATTCCAGTCGAGCAAGTCATTGAACAGTGCGATCAAAACACTCTTAATCTTTTTAATTTAAGTTAATAACTCTATCCCTTTTATGCCTATTATTTTTAGGCCTATGATGGACAAACAAATTATTCAACCTATATTAAAATCATAATAATTAGAACTTGGAGAACTTTATGGTAAGAACTGAAAGCCCTATTTGTGAGTTTAATCTACCCGCAATCGAATTTAATTTAAAAGCCGTAGATGGCAATTATTATGGTCTTAGTAGCTTGAAGGGTCAAAATGGTTTACTAGTAATGTTTATTTGTAATCACTGTCCATATGTCAAATCAATTATCCATAGAATTATTAGAGATACAAAGGAGCTTGCTACTTTAGGAATTAATAGTGTTGCAATAATGTCAAATGATCCTAATGAGTATGAAGAAGACTCGTTTGAAAATATGAAAAAAATTTCAAAAGAACTAAATTTTCCTTTTCCATATCTAATCGATGAAACTCAAGAAATTGCAAAATCTTATGGTGCAGTCTGCACTCCTGACTTTTTTGGTTACAATAAAGACCTAGGTCTGCAATATCGTGGAAGACTTGATGAATCAAGAAAGGAGTCAGTTACAAATGCGAGGCGTGATCTATTTGAAGCGATGAAAAATATTGCCATAACCGGCAATGGTCCTAAAGAGCAGATTCCTTCAATGGGTTGTTCAATTAAATGGTTTGATTAATTTATTGTATTAGTGATATCGTCGCGGTAATTACCGGTTTTCAATGCAGAATATCAAATAAAGGTATAATACGCACCTTTTTACTCCCCCGCCGTACATGTCTGAACACGAGTCAAGCGTAAAGTTTAATAGTTTTGGTCTTTCTAAGGCTCTCATAAAGGTGCTCGATGAAGTTGGTTATGAAACACCTTCAGCAATTCAAGAGCAGTGTATACCTCACTTACTTAATGGACATGATATTATCGGTCAGGCACAAACTGGTACCGGTAAAACAGCTGCCTTTACTCTTCCTTTGATTGATAGAATCGATCTTAACAATAATCAAGTTCAACTTTTAGTTTTAGCACCTACAAGGGAGCTTGCAATTCAAGTATCAGAAGCTATTCAAACCTATGCTAGACATCTCAAAGGGTTTCATGTATTACCTATATACGGAGGACAATCTTATGATGTTCAATTAAGGCCATTAAAAAGAGGAGTGCACGCTGTTGTAGGAACTCCTGGAAGAGTAATGGATCACCTAAAAAGAGGAACACTTAAGCTAAATTCACTTAAAGCACTTGTTCTTGACGAGGCTGATGAAATGTTAAAAATGGGCTTTATCGATGACGTTAAATGGGTAATGGAAAAACTTCCAAAAGAGCGTCAAATCGCTCTTTTTTCAGCCACAATGCCGGATGTAATCAGAAGGGTTGCTGAAAAATTCTTAAACAGCCCTAAGGTAGTCAAAATAAAAACAAAGACTGCTACTGCTCAAACAATCAGCCAAAGATATTGGCTAGTTGGTGGCGTTCACAAGCTAGATGCGCTTACTCGAATTTTGGAGGTCGAGTCATTTGATGCCTTACTTATTTTTGTTAGAACAAAGACTGCAACTTCAGACCTAGCAGAAAAATTATCTGCCAGAGGATTTACAGCTGAAGCAATTAATGGTGATATCGCTCAAAATCAAAGAGAACGAATTATTCAACAACTCAAAAATGGAAAGATTGATATATTAATTGCAACAGATGTAGCCGCTCGTGGCTTAGATGTTGATCGCATTTCTCATGTTGTAAATTATGATATACCCCAAGATCCAGAATCTTATGTTCATAGAATTGGGAGAACAGGGAGAGCAGGAAGAGAAGGAAAAGCAATACTTTTCGTTGCTCCACGAGAAAGAAGAATGCTAAAAACAATCGAAAGAATTACTCGTCAGCCAATTGACCCTATGCTGCTTCCTTCTGCCAAAATCATTAATGAACAAAGAGTTAATAACTTTAAACAAAGAATCACGAATACTCTAGACAATCAAGAGTTAGCTATCTTTGAAGAGCTGATTCTAGATTACCAAAAAGAACACGAGATTGATGCTTTCAAAATTGCTTCAGCATTGGCATTAATGTCCCAAGGCACAGAACCATTACTCCTTAACGAAAAAGAGATAAACCAAGCTTCATTTGATGAAAACAATAAAAACGAAATTTCTGTTTCTATTCATGCAGAACCTTTAAAGGATAATCCAGCAATAAAGATGCGTAGGTACAGGATTGCTGTAGGTCGTAAAAACAACATAAAACCTGGAAATGTTTTAGGTGCAATTGCAAATGAAGCTGAAATTAGCAGTGAGTTTATTGGTGCAATTCAGATTTTTCAAGACTTTACCACTGTTGATTTACCAGACGAAATGCCTAAAGAAACAATTGAAATCTTGAAAAAAACTAGGGTTTTTGATAAAAAACTTAGCATCGAAGAGCTAACAGAAAAAAATAATACTACCTCCCCCCGGGAAAAAAGTAATCATTTCAAAAAAGATTCTTCAAGAAGAGGCAGCAAAAGAAAGTTTGAAAGAAAGCCTAGAGGTAAGCCAAACCGACACAAAGATAAAAAGTTTTCACGTAGTAAACCAAAAAGATAAATTCGTTTACTCAGATTGACTATCAAATAGACATATTTAGTCAAATTTTTAGGTTAAAATTTGACTGCTGGTTAAAATACAGCTAATTTTGATGTTGTGTTGTTGATTCATAGTAAGTCGCTTTCACAGTTAATTAGGTTGGTTGCATCTTTTCCATGTTTTATTTTTTTTAGGAGACTGCATGTCTACAACAACAGGACGCGTTAAATGGTTTGACGCAAAAAAAGGTTTTGGTTTTATTGAACAAGAAAGTGGTGATGATGTTTTTGTTCACTTCAGAGCAATCCAAGGTGATGGTTATAAGTCACTAGATGAAGGTCAAGAAGTAGAATTTGAACTCGAAGATGGCGCAAAAGGTCCACAAGCTGCCAACGTAGTTCCAAAATAGTTCTAGAATTATTTAAATAAACCCAGCCTCATTGCTGGGTTTTTAATTCTTCTCTTTATATCCAACTGTTTATCTTTAAGATTTTTGTAATTTAAAAGATTTTTTCAGTTGTTAATAGCAAATGTTTTATTTTTGATAAGACAGTCTGGCTATATATTTCTCACTATTTTTTTTAATAGACATATCCTAGATTTTATAAATAGTTTTAAATCTAATTCAATTTAATACAGCTTCATTAATCATTAAGGCTCTTAGCTATAATGTAGTTAATATAATCGTATAAATTTATGAAAACATTCTACTGGTATGACTATGAAACCTTTGGACTATCTCCAAGAGTCCAGAGAATTGCGCAATTTGCAGGCATTAGAACTGACGAGAATCTCAATATTCTTGATGAACACATGTTCTACTGCAAGCCAACTCATGACTGTTTACCTGCACCTGAAGCATGTGCAGTTACTGGTATAACACCTCAATTATGTGAACAGAAAGGATTAATTGAACATGAGTTTATTAAAAAAATAAACAAAGAGTTTACGGTACCTCAAACTTGTATTGTTGGTTACAATTCAATCGCTTTTGATGATGAATTTACGCGTCACACTCTATTCAGAAATTTTTTAGATCCCTATGCCTGGCATTGGCAAAATGGCAATACAAGGTGGGATATTCTTAGTGTTGCACGTTTTTGCTATGCTCATAAAGAACATGAAAGCTTAGAATGGGTGAAAAATGAAAATAATAGGCCTATTTTTAAGTTAGATAGACTGGCCCCAGCAAATAAAATAGAACATAGCAATGCGCATGATGCCATGGCTGATGTCAGGGCAACAATTGAAATTGCTAAAATTATTAAAACAAAGCAGCCAAAGTTTTATGATTATGCACTCAGCTTAAATGAGAAAAAAGAAGTCAGTAGACAAGTTAAGATCCTTCATCCTATGCTTCTAACCTCTTCATCTTTTGGCTATAAATGCTCATTTACTCGTATGGTGAGTGCGATTAGCTATCACCCTGACTACGCAGATCGTGCGATAGTTTTTAACCTTAATCAAGATCCTGAGATATTATTAGAATTAGAAGTTAATGAATTAAAAACACTCGTATTTACAAAAAAAATTGACTTACCAAAGGGTGTTGATAAATTAGAACTTAGTGAATTAGTTTTTAATAAAAGCCCAATGTTTGTATGTAGTCCAAACCATGATAACTTCAAGCTTTCACCTCTACTTATTGAAAAATTACAAGTTGATATGGATAAATGCATGAAGAATTTGTCTTATATCCAAAAGAATCAAAAGCAAATAGAAAAAATAGTTCAATCAATATACAAAAAAGATCCTGAAAGGGAGATGAGCAATGATATTGATCAATCTCTTTATGATAATTTTGTAAGTAATAGAGATAGAAAGATATGTAACCATATTCAATCTCTTTCTAGTAATGAAATTGGTCTGCTCAATCCCAACTTTGAAGACAGAAGATTATTAAAATTATTTTTAAACTTTAAAGCTAGAAATTATCCTGAATTATTGTCCGAGGATGAGCAAGAAGAATGGTTTGAAATTGTTCAATCTCGAGTTCAAAATGGTGAAAATGGATTCCTTTCATTCGATAGCTTTGAAAATAGCTTAGATAATTTAAAAAATAGTAACCCTGAAAAAGATAAACTCTGGCAAGATTTAGAGGCTTATGCTCAAACATTTTTATAAATCAAGATAGCCTATCTATTGAAAAATAACCAAAAATTAAGTATAATATTTGCGCATAGTTTATTCAAAAAAAGGTTTAAATGAACGCAGAAACTAGAAGTGAAATGTTTGGTAGACTTCTTAAACAAATACCAGACCCAACAACTGAACTTAACTACTCAACATCATTTGAACTATTGGTGGCAGTAACACTTTCTGCTCAAGCTACCGATAAGAGTGTAAATCAAGTTACTGACATTCTTTTTCCTTTAGCAAATACACCTGAAACTATCTTTGAGCTAGGTGAAGATACTCTTCGTGATACGATTAAAACTATTGGGCTATTCAACTCAAAAGCAAAACATATAATTCAAACATGTCGTATATTAATTGATAAGTACAATTCACAAGTTCCAGAAACCAGAAAAGAATTGGAAGCTCTCCCTGGTGTTGGTCGTAAAACAGCTAATGTAGTTCTAAATACCGCTTTTGGGCAGCCAACAATAGCAGTTGATACACACATCTATCGTGTAGCTAATCGCACAGCGATAGCCTCAGGAAAAACAGTACTAGAAGTTGAAAAAAAATTAATAAAATTTATACCCGATGACTATAAAGTACCAGCTCATCATTTAATGATTCTTCACGGCAGGTATGTTTGTAAAGCTCGCTCACCACACTGTCCTGAATGCACCTTACTAGACCTTTGTGAATATGAAGAGAAGAATATCTAGCAATATACCTGAGTATTGTGTTTTCTCAAGATAGAACGAAACAGAGAAAGTTCTTAGCCAGTTGCTGGCAAAAAAATCTTAATAAAGAATATTTAGAGCCACTAGAGCAACAATTAGTATCCATAATACAAGCTCACCCAGAATATCATCATCTAATTAATGATGTAAATTCAGAATACTTTCCAGAGCAAGGTGAAATAAATCCATTTCTACATATAAATCTTCATTTAGCTCTTAAAGATCAACTATCAATAAACCAACCGATAGGAATTAATCAAATATATCAAGAGTTAATCAAAAAATATAAAGATTCGCATGAAGTTGAACACTTGATGATGGAGTGTATAGCTGAAATGATCTACACTTCACAAAAAAACAATACTGAAATTGATGAAGATGCCTATTTGAATAGTCTTAAAAAGCTAATAAATTAATATTCAGTGACATTAATACTTTGAAATATCTTAGTTCCAATTAGTAAAGTTTTTTAGCAATTGCAAACCATCGCTTTGGGATTTTTCTGGATGAAACTGTACTGCAAATAACTTATCTATTGCAATTGCTGAGGTAAAAGTTTCCCCATAGTGTGTCGTACCTACAACGCAACTTGCATCATCCTCATCCACAAAATAACTATGAACACTATAAAAAGGGCAATTATTGTCAATTTTATGCCAAAGTGGGTGAGAACATACTTGATTTACTGAATTCCATCCCATATGTGGTATTTTTATATCTTTATTTCTAAATTTTACTACCTTTCCTGGTACTATTGATAGTCCATTAATGCCATCGTTTTCTTCACTATAATCAAATAGTAGTTGCAATCCTAAGCATATCCCAAGGAAAGGCTTTGCTCTAGAAGCTGATTTAATTTCATCTGTTAATGCATTTGAACTGAGCGCACTCATGCAAGCTCCCATAGCCCCTTGTCCAGGAAAAACTATACGGTCTGAGTCCTTGATTACTTGAGGATTACTGGTAAGAATACAGTGATCATTTGGTGCAACATACTCTAAGGCTTTCTGAACGGAACGGACATTCCCCATTCCATAATCAACAATTGCAATTGTTTGCACGTTGTTTTATCCTTATCCTATTCTCTGCTAGAGTGAACCCTTTGTTGAAGGGATAACATTTAATTGCCTCTGATCGGGCGTTACAGCCATACGTAGTGCTCTTCCAAATGCTTTAAATACTGTTTCTGCCTGATGATGTGAGTTTACACCCTTTAAATTGTCAATATGAAGCGTTACCAATGCATGATTAGCAAATCCTTGAAAAAACTCTCTAATCAAATCTACATCAAATGTTCCAACTCTATCCCTTGTGAACTTTACACCCAAATCCAGTCCAGGGCGTCCAGATAAATCTATAACCACTCTTGATAAAGCCTCATCTAATGGAACATAAGCATGTCCATAACGAGTTAAGCCTTTTTTATCGCCAACTGCTTCAAAGAAAGCTTGACCGATAGTAATGCCAATATCTTCTACTGTATGGTGATCATCAATTTCTGTGTCGCCATCGCATTTAATAGACAAATCCATTAAACCATGGCGAGCAATTTGATCTAGCATATGATCTAGAAATGGAACACCGGTTTCTATATCAGCTTTACCAGTACCATAAAGTTCTAGACTAACTTTGATATCAGTTTCGTTTGTTTTCCGTTCTTTAGTAATCATTATTTGAATTTTATCTTAAGCTAAATAGTCTCTGATAAGAATTTCCGCTATTTGAATTGTATTAAGTGCTGCTCCTTTTCGAATATTATCCGAAACAACCCATAAGTTTAGTCCTTTCTCATGGCTAATATCCTCCCTAATTCGACTAACATAGGTTGCATCATTGTTTGTTGCCTCTATAAAAGGCGTTGCATAGCCTCCATCACTTCTATCATCCATTACTATGACGCCATCTGCCTTTTCTAGCAATTTACGTGCATCATTTGCAGAAATTTTCTCCTTAGTTTCTATATGAACAGCTTCCGAGTGGCCATATACAACAGGAATTCTAACTGCAGTAGGGTTAACAAGAAGGTTTTCATCTTCAAAAATCTTCTGAGTCTCCCAAACCATTTTCATTTCCTCTCTTGTATAGCCATTCTCTTGAAACGTATCTATATGAGGAATAGCGTTAAAAGCTATTTGCTTGGTATAGACTTCTACTTCTACATCCTTGCCATTTAATAAGTTAGCAGTTTGGTTTGTTAGCTCAGTAATTGCCTCTTTTCCACTTCCCGAAACTGCTTGATAAGTTGCAACATTAATTCTATCTATTCCAACAGCATCATATATTGGCTTTAAGGCAACCAACATCTGTATTGTAGAGCAGTTTGGATTAGCAATAATATTACGATTCGTATAATTAGCAATTGCGTGTGGATTTACTTCTGGAACAACCAAAGGAATATCTTCATCACGCCTAAAATGTGATGTATTATCAATAACAACACATCCCTTTGAAGCAGCTACTGGAGCATATTTTTCTGAAATATCGCCGCCAGCAGAAAATAAACCAATTTGTACTTTAGAAAAATCAAAAGTATCTAGGTCTTCAACCATCCAAGACCTGCCCTGACACTTTACTTTACTTCCAGCTGATCGTTTTGATGCTAAAGGGTATAAATTATTGATTGGAAAATTTCTTTGATCTAAAATTGAGATCAATGTTTCACCAACTGCTCCTGTCGCTCCGACAATAGCTACGTCATATTTTTTGCTCATATTTACTAGGTATTACTAAAAAAATATAGATTATACAAAGGACTAGCGTTAATAAGCATAGATTTTTTCAATTATTCAGAATATATAATTCTACTTAAGTTGATTGAATTTGATAAATCTACAGGCTCCATATTAATTCCAAATAGTAAAAGATCCTAGACAGAATTTTCAACCTCTATATATTGGTGCTGCAATTTAAATTTTGCACATAGGTGCTTACATAAAGCTTGCACACCATATCTTTCAGTAGCATGATGACCTGCTGAAACAAATGTAATGTTATTCTCTTTTGCAGCTGCAGGAGTCTTTTCAGAGACTTCTCCACTCAAATACAAATCAACATTGAGAATAATTGCATCATCTATAAAGCTCTGGGCACCACCAGTGCACCAAGCAATTTTTTTAATCGCTCCTTCCTGTCTTCCAAATATCTGTGGAGCTCTGTCCAGCTTCTCTTCAATCAATTTTATAAAGTCACTAAGATTACTTTTTAATTCACCCTGCCAAAGCAAACTATCTTTAACCGGTTGCATATTTTTTATACCTAAAATTTTTCCAAGTTCAACGTTATTTCCTACATCTGGGTGATCATCCAAAGGAAGGTGATAACCAAAAAGGTTAATATTATGATTTAATAACAAAGCAATCTTTCTACGCCTCGCCCCAGTAATAGTTTTAGCTTCATTGTCCCAAAAAATACCATGATGAACAAAAATTGCATCTGCTTTTTCTTCAATCGCTCTCTCAATCAGATCTAAATTAGCACTTACACCGCTGATAATTTTATTAATTCTGGAAGTGCCCTCAATTTGTAAACCATTCGGTCCATAATCTTTAAAATTATCAACACTTAAATAACTGTGGCAATATTTTTTTAATTCGTCGCGATCAACCATAATATTTCTTGATATGACTAAGAAGTATGTCATTTTCTTTTGATTCACTAACACTTATACGAATAAAATTTTCTAATTCCGAGTCTACTGAAAAGCCTTTAACCAAAACTCCATTAGACTTTAATGATTCAAATAAAGATTGTGCATTATCAGCTTTTATTATAAGAAAGTTAGTCTGGGATGGATAGACAGTAAGTCTTGGAATTAAAGAAAGCTCATCAAAAAGTCGACTCCTTTCATTCATAATTATTTTGGCATTATTAGCAATCCGCTCTTTTTCTTTAAGCAAAAAATTTGCGCTAGCTTGCGTCAAAATATTTATATTATATGGAAGTCGTAATTTATTTAATTGCTCTATAGTCTCCTTACTTCCAACCAATAAACCAAGCCTAAGACCGGCGAAGCCTATTTTTGAAATTGTTCTTAGAACCACCAAATTCGAAAAATTGATAATTTCATCCAAAAAGCTTTTGTCTGAATAGGCGTAATAAGCCTCATCTAGAACGACTAGGGAGTCAGTTGACTTAATTATTTCTTTAATCGCTTCATAATCAAATGAATTTCCAGTTGGGTTATTAGGATAAGCTATAAAAATTAGCTTTGGCTTATTAATTGTAATTGCTTTGAGGGTATTTTCTAAGTCAATTTCAAATTTATCATTAAGCTTTATTCCTTGATAGTTTAATTGAGTAAACTTCGCAACCATTTCATACATCACAAAGCTTGGCTCAAAACTCATAACTATATCGCCACTATTGCATGCCATAGCTAATAGCTGAATCAATTCATCCGAACCGTTACCAAGCAAAACTCCCAAGTCATTTGGAATATCCATAAGATTTCTTACAGTAGTATGCAGCTCATCGGCGTTACTATCGGGATAACGATTAACTTGGGCTTGTGCAATGCAATCTATAAAATCTTGCTTTAGATCTTCAGGAATTCCAAATGGACTTTCCATTGCATCCATCTTAAGCATATTTTTTGACGAAGGCACATGATAAGCCTTGATATCTTTAATATCTGCTCTTAGCCATTGATCAATAAACGTCATAGTGGTTTCGGATAGGTTCGATTTGGATGATACTGCATTTTACCAAGCTTTTTTGCATTCAATAAAGTTTGGTATGTGTAATCAAGCGCCCGTCTACATGCATCCTCTACCGACACATCAGTTGCTATTAAAGCACTAATAGCACTAGATAAGGTACAGCCTGAACCATGGTAATTTCCAGGTAATTTTTTATAACAAAATTTACTTACGAGATTAGAGAGGTGATATAAACGATGTTCAATTTCAACTTCAGAACTATCAGAGGTTGTTACTAAAACCCAAGGACACTTTAAGCTTGCTACTGCTGATTGCTCATTAAGGCCAGGTGCAAGACAACTAAGCTCTGATATATTTGGTGTCAATAATGAACAAAGCGGAATAAGGTCATTCTTCATTGCTTCTATCATAGAATCAGTACTAAGCTCATTATCTGAACTAGAAACTATAATAGGGTCAAGAACAATAGATAGATCAGTTCTATTAATAAGAAGCTTAGCAATAGCTTTGATTTGGGATGAGGATCCTAATAGCCCAATTTTTACTACTTTAAAATCAATATCCTCTTTAATTGATTTAAACTGCGCCTGTATGAGACTATTATTTGTTGCCTCAAGAAATGTTACATTTTGAGTATTTTGAACAGTAAGCGTTGTAATAATTGGAAGTGGCGTTATCCCAAACTGATTAATTGTTTCAATGTCAGCTGAAACTCCTGCAGCACCACTTGGATCTAATCCTGAAAATAATAAAACAGTATCGGCAGAATGCCTCTTCACTTTCTATTGGGATTCTTTTAGAATTAAATAATCAATTACTTCAAAAATCTTCTCAGCACTTCCAGCACTAGTACCATTAACCATATACTTACCATTTACAATAAAAGCTGGGACTCCAGGAATTCGGTATTTATAGGTATTAGCTTTTGCTTTATTCACACTAACCTTCACAGGGAAGGATTCATAGACCTTATTTGCCTTTTGTTCATCTACACCATTCACAGAAAGCCATGTGACAAAGTCTTCCTGTGTTTTAAATTTGAGTTTTTGAATGTGTATTGCATTAAATAATGCACCATGCAAGCGATCCAGTTCACCTAGTTCTTCTAGAACGTAATAAAAGTTAGCACCATATTCCCAGCCAGGGAAAACAGCAGGCTGCAGAACAAGCTGCGCAGAACTATTCATTGTTTTGAGCCAGTTATCAAGCAAAGGGTGTACTGAAAAACAATGAGGACAGAAATACCAAAATAGTTCTCTGACTTCGACTAAGCTTCCCGTTTCAGTTTCAACAGCCTTATCAAGAACAATATAATTTTTACCTGCTACAAATTCTGCTTGTGTAGTATTAGTAAAAAAAACAAAAGCTGATAAAACAATTATCGAAGAAAGTGCAGTTAATTTTTTCATATTAGTAGTCATTTAACCCAAAAGTTTGTCTATATTATACTGATTTAACTCAAAATCCTTATTGGATTGAAACTCTTTCCAAAGATTTAAATATGAAATACCTTTTTGTGGGTGAATATCCTCAGGATTGAGTTCTGCAAGTGGTGCAAGAACAAACGCATACCTTAATATATCTCCTCGAGGCACGTTCAAATTTTCATCAATAACATCGTTATATAGAACAAGATCAAGATCAATAATTCTTGAAGAAAATTTTGGTAAAGACCGCTCCCTTCCCAAAGAACTCTCAATATCATGCAAAATATCTACAACCTCATTAATATTTTTTTTAGTGCTAGCATTAACACCAACATTATAAAAGTTACTGCCTACAAACCCTTCAGCAGGACTTTCGAAAATTGACGATACAGTAATGTCTGTAAAATTGGATTCCAACTTATTTAAAGCAAGGCGAATATTTATTCGTCTATTTTGATTTGATCCGATATTAAGGTGCAATGAATTCATTCTTCACGTGATCTTTCAATAATAACTCCAACGCCCTCAGCTCCAGTAATTGCCTCACCCTTATTAAGTTTTAATTTAACCCAATGAACACCAAATTCTTTAAGAATAATTTGGCAAATTTCTTCTGCTAAAGTTTCAACAAGTTGAAATTCCGACTCACGAACAAAACTAGAAACGCGCTTACAAACATTTTTATAGTTTAAAGCTTGATCAATATGATCAGAACTTGCGGCTGCAGAATTATTGGAAGACATCTCAATATCTAGAACAATTTCTTGACGTATCTTCCTTTCCCAGTCATAAATACCAATGACAGTATCAATTTTAAGGCCCTGTACAAAAACAATATCCATATTAAATTTAATTATAAAAACTATTATGATACCTTTGAGAAAACCTGTGAACCCTACAATAAAACGTTTTCGTTGATATAATTAATCATTTAGTCATAAAATCGGATATGT
>JAQWLF010000089.1:0-1811 GCA_029247465.1 Candidatus Thioglobus sp. | reverse complement strand
AGACTGGCAATATAACAGATACTCTAAATTAAGCAATATTTATTTATTCACAATTATAAAAAGGTTATTTTGATGATTGTAATAACCTAAATTCTAGATGTATAATCAGATTTATCAAGATAAAGGCTTTTAGAGCGCTGCCTTGAAAATAGGATTGAAGTAATAAGATATTACTTACTTTTATAGTCATAGCAAATCTGGAGGTTAATTATGCTTGAAAAAAAACACATCGGCCAATCCACTAAAAGTATCTGGGGTGGAGAACAAGAACATGAACTTTATGAGCGCTCAACACAAGTACCTGTTGTTCATAGCGTTTCATTTGGCTACAAAGATATTGAAACTTGGCATAAAGTCGCCCTGGAAGAATCCCAAGGATTTATATATTCTCGTAATGCAAATCCTACAGTTCGCGCCTTTGAAAACAAGGTGAAAGAACTAGAAGGCGCACAAGCAGCAACAAGTTTCTCCTCGGGTATGGCAGCCATTAGTAACACCTTGGCTACATTTTTAAAACCAGGTGAGCGAATTGTTTCAATTAAAGATAGCTATGGGGGAACAAATGTCATTTTTAATGAGTTTTTACCGCCACTAAATATTGATGTTAGTCTCTGTGAAACTGGTGATTATGAGCAAATAGAAACTGAAATAGCTAAGGGCTGTAAGGTCCTATATTTAGAAACACCAACCAACCCAACCATTAAAATTACAGACATCGAGCGCTTAAGCATTGCAGCTAAAAAAGTAGGGGCACTAGTTGTTGTTGATAATACTTTTGCTACACCAATTAATCAAACCCCGCTTGAGCTTGGTGCTGATATCGTTCTGCACTCTGCCTCCAAATACCTAGGTGGACATGCAGATGCTCTTGGTGGAGTAATTTGTGGTAACAAGGACTTAGTAAAAAAAGTTCATCACTACCGTGAAATAAATGGTGCTAGTTTAGCACCAATGGATGCATATAGTCTCTTAAGAGGCATGAAAACATTAAAGCTTCGAGTTCAGAGGCAGAATGAAAGCGCAATGATAATTGCTAAATATTTACAAAACCATCCTGCAGTTGAGCAGGTGAACTACCCTGGATTAGAGTCTCATCCTGGTCATAATATTGCCAAAAAACAAATGATTGGTGGCTATGGTGGAATGTTAAGTTTTTCTGTCAAGGGTGGCTTAGAAGCAATTAAAAAATTTCTACCAAAACTTGAATACGCTCATATGGCAGCTAATTTAGGTTGCGTTGAAACTGTAGTTGGCCCTCCATTTACAACAAGCCATGTCGAATGTAGTGCAGAAGAACGAATGGCTGCTGGAATCCCTGAAGGCTTAGTAAGATACTCAACCGGTATTGAGGATGTAGAGGATTTAATTGCTGATTTAGATCAGGCGTTCAAAGTAATTTCTTAAGAAATTAAGGAGAATTCAATGAAACAAGAAAGAAGAAGATTCAGTAAAGAAGAGTACCTTGATAGGCAATTAAAGGTTCGCAAGTCAATGGATGCTTCAAATGTAGATGTCTTAATTGTCTATGATCCTGCCAATATGTTTTGGTTGACTGGCTATGATGGCTGGTCATTTTATGTTCATCAATGCGTTGTCATTTCAACTGACGGAGGACTTTTTTGGTATGGCAGAGGAATTGATGCAAAGGGCGCTGAACTTACTACCGACCTTGACCTAAATAACATCCTGTCATATCCAGATGAATACGTCATGAGCCCTGAGAGACATCCAATGGAGTTCCTTGCAAACATCTTAAAAGAAAAGGGCTTAAATAAAAAAAGAATCGGCCTAGAAAAAGATAATTATTATTT
>JAQWLF010000078.1:0-1528 GCA_029247465.1 Candidatus Thioglobus sp. | reverse complement strand
AAATCTAATATTTGATTAGGCTTAACGCCCATTTTTTCTTCTACTTCATCTTCACTATAAAGCTTGCCTTTCATATCGAGTTGTTTAATATTGCCACCAACCAACTGGAAGAGGTCCTTGTCACTACTAGCTATAATAGTTTCAACCTCATTTTTATTAGCAAGCTTTGCAAGTGTTGCAATAACGTCGTCTGCCTCAACACCTTTTTCACATAGAAAATGAAACCCCATCGCCCTAATAATTTCGTATAAAGGCTCAATCTGTACTACTAAATCATCTTCAGCTGACCTTCTATTTGCCTTATATTCTGGAAATATTTGATGACGAAAATTTGAACCCTTTGCGTCAAAAATCATAATAATCTTAGCGTTTTGATATTTTCTTTGTAAGTGTTTTATAGCATTTATGACCCCAAACATAGCTCCAGTAGGAAAGCCACTGTCATTAGTTAAGTTTTGAGATATAGTGGAGTAGTATGAACGAAATAAGAATGCTGATCCGTCTACTAAAATTAGTTGTTGTGCCATGAATGAATTTTACCTCTAATCAAAGTTTTTTTTATTGGAAACTGAATTATGTAAAGAAGTAATCATGCTATATATTATTAAGCCTAAATATGAATTGTTATATAAAATATACCAATGTCCGATGCACTCATTACTGTTAACAATCTTAGCCTTAATCATAATGGTAAAAACATCCTAGATGATGTAAGCTTTAAACTGCATCCGGGTGAATTTATTACGTTGATTGGGCCTAATGGTGCAGGCAAAAGTTCGCTTATTAAAGTCTTGCTTGGGATAATCAAGCAAGATAGCGGAGAAATTATTCGTAATGATAATATTCGAATTGGTTATAGCCCTCAGTCGTTTACAGCTAACCCCTATATTCCTATCTCTGTTCTAGACTTTTTAACTCTGAACCTCGAATCAGATCACAAGTTTACTTCTGAAACCTGCAAACTTACTGGTATAGAAGAGTTACTTAAACTTCCATTGAAGAATCTTTCTGGAGGCGAGTTACAAAAAGTACTATTGACTAGGGCTCTTCTTAATAAACCAAATATATTGATTCTAGATGAACCTGCACAAAATCTAGATGTGGATGGACAAATGCAACTATATAAAATGATTCAAGATATCCATCAAAAACAAAACTGTGCTGTACTGATGGTTTCACACGATCTTCACCGAGTTATGAAGGAGTCAACTCAGGTTCTATGCCTTTATCACCATATTTGTTGTGAAGGACTTCCAGAATCGATACTGAAAGATGAGCAGTTTAATGATTTATTCGCAGATCAAATTCATGATTTGATGGCTACTTATGAACATCATCATAACCACCATCACGAACATTAGAGAGGTTCAAAAGCCCACTGTCTGGTCTAATTCATCTTTTTTTTAATATTAGAGACTATGAAAGATATTATTGAAGCTGCGTTCGAGGACCGTGCCCATATTACACCAGATTCAGCATCTCAAGAAGTCAGGCAAGCTGTTGATGAAGCAATCCATTTACTTGACTC
>JAQWLF010000054.1:0-11253 GCA_029247465.1 Candidatus Thioglobus sp. | reverse complement strand
TAGAAATTACGTTGGTAACAGTCATTTGATATTTATTGTCTTCAAAGTAGGTATTACCATAAGCTCTGAATCGAGCAATACCTCCGTCAGGGTATAGCGTTATCTTTAGGTGCGTTAATGGTTGGGTTGATTTGCAAGAGAAAAGGTTATGAGAGTCACCCTCAAGATTTTCTTGGGCTAATAAGTCAAACCATTCAGAGACTGCAGAACCATCAACAACCCTATCATCGGTTGTCCCTCCTGGAACATAACAGCCTAAGATTGAAATTCCGGGCGCAAAGTTTCCAGTAAAGTGAGTTGTGTCAATATTAAAGTTATTAATAATGGAGGTTGAGCCAAGCCTGATAAAACAAAAATCATTTTTTCCATCTCGGCGACGCCTACTTTCCCAGCCATCCATCCATTTGCCGTTTTCATCGTACTTACCTTCTATCCAAACTGGATCATTGGCTTGCAGCATACGACTTGAGTCTGCAAAAAATTCATCACTACAATAAATCACTTTGCTTCCCTGATCAGAGCTAGCAATATCAATTTGATCTTTATAATCCATAAATTTCCTTTATTCGCAACCAAGCAATTTTATTAATTTCGTTTAATGCATTTGATTTTTCATCAATCCTTGAGTTTTCTTTACGCTCCTTAAAGCTTGAAATAATATCAGATTTATTTTTTTCTTTAACTGCCATAATGAAAGGGAAACTAAACTTAGAAAAATATTCATTATTAAGCTCTTCAAAGAGCCTAATTTCTGAGTCAGTGCAGTTACCTAGGCCTGCTGATTTTTGTTCAGTAGTTGAAAAATCTGTAAGCTCATTGTTTTGAGCTTTTTTGCCGGCCAACGTTGGGTGTGCAACAATCAAATTATCTTGTAAATCATTATCTGAATGAAGCATAATTTCAGACAGCAATTGATGAAATTTCTCTAAGTTGTTATATTTGTCATCAGCTGCAACTTGTTCTAAAGATTGCTCGACAAACCATGGAGAGTGCTCATATAAGTCTTGAAAGACCTCTAAAAACTCTTTCGAGGAATGCCTAGCCAACTCTGTTGGTAATTTCATTAATCCCTCCCCCTTTAAAAATTTTCATACCAATGCTCAGCTATCTCACTACGAGTACAAAACCAAACATCATCAAAAGTTTTGACATATTCTAGGAATTTCCTCATCGCCATTATTCTGCCAGGGCGACCTAGAATTCTAGCATGCATACCGACTGACATCATTTTTGGATGCGTCTCTCCTTCTAAATATAGTGCATCAAAACTGTCCTTTAAATAATTAAAAAACTGATCACCCGAATTAAAACCTTGTGGAGACGCGAACCTCATATCATTGACATCTAAAGTATAAGGAATAACTAAATGTTTATTATTGGACTCTAATCCATCAACCCAATAAGGAAGGTCATCGTCATAGGTATCACTGTCATAGAGAAAGCCACCTTCCTCCATAACTAATCTCCTGGTATTTGGACTATTTCTCCCGGTATACCAACCTATAGGCCTCTTACCTAAGTATTCTGTTAAAACTGAAATGCAATCTTTGATATGTTCTCGCTCTGTCTTTTCATCAACATATTGGTAGTCTATCCAACGAAAGCCGTGTGCACAAATATCATAATTTTTATCTACTAAATAATCAGCAAGCTCACGATTACGAGCTATAGCAAGAGCTACTGCAAAAATAGTAATCGGCACATCAAACTCTTTAAAGAGTCGTAATATTCTCCAAACTCCTGCCCTAGATCCATATTCATAGATCGACTCCATACTCATATGCCTAACCCCTTCATAGGGTTTGGCGCCTACAATCTCTGATAAAAAGGCTTCTGAAGCTTTATCGCCATGCAAAATACTGTTTTCTCCTCCTTCTTCATAATTCAGAACGAATTGAACAGCAACTCTTGCTTTATTAGGCCAATTAGGGTGAATTGAGTTTTGCCCATAACCGGTCATATTACGAGGGTAATTATTAAGGCTTTGGATTATTTTTTTGTCCATAATGAGCTCTAATTAAATAGGTGGCTATAACTATTATTCTTAATAGCTTTTGAATTAAAATTTAGTGACTCAACACAACGATCTAAATGAGTATTGATTGCACTAGAGGCTTTAATAAGGTCATTACTCTTGATTGCTTCTATCAATTCATAGTGCTCAGAGAAAGAACAAAAATTTGACTCAGTATCAGCATAAACTGAAGCAGCAAGAGCACTTAAAGGTATAAGTGGCTTAAGGCTATCAACAAGAAACCTATTGTCACATAGCTCAGCTAAAGTTAAATGAAAGTCACACGACAGCCTAGTTAGTTTTGCATGCTCTGAATTCTCATGCAGTTGTTGCTCTTTAATTACCAAAGAATCAATAATTGAAAGGTCTAGTTCATTATTTCGATGTTTTTCAACAAGAATCATAATGACGCCATTTTCTATAGCCTTTCTTGCCTCATAAATTTGTTTGGTTTCTTTTTTAGTTGGATACGCAACTCGAACACTTTGATTTTTTTTATGAATTAAAACACCAGAGTCTACTAGCTTGTCAAAACCCTGCCTAACAACAGCACGACTACAGCCAAACTCTTCTTGCAAAGAAATTTCAGAAAGTTTGACACCAGGCTTAAGTCTATTTTTAAGTATTGCTTCGAGAACAAGGTCGACTACTTTATCTGGATTTGCGTGTAAGGTTGTTGTCATTATTGTATTTTTTTTCCTATAGTATAAGTGTTTAAATAGCAGACGTCAATTTTGTTAACATTTATTGTAAACAATATTTAGTGAGCTTTATTAATTATTAATAATTAAATATAAGAAATAAATTGAAATATTTTTGACAAAGGCCATCTTCAAGAATAGAATATTAACAACTCGGGTATTTAATTTCTATATACTTGAAAGAACCAAAACTTGAGTTAAAAATAGATGTTCTTTTAACTATCTTTTTTTTAATGATGGTTTTCGTACTATTTATAATATTTTCAGATTAATAACTAAGGAGAGTACAAAATGAAAAATGCGAAACATTCACACTTCAGTGGATTGATCAAAAAATCAGGGCTAGCAATAATTGCTACTGCCTTTGTCCTAACAGCATCAATAACACAAGCTGACTTTAAGCCAGCTGTTGTTTATGATATTGCAGGCAAGAATGACAAGTCTTTCAATGAATCAGTTTTTAATGGTGCTACAAGATTTATGAATGATACTGGTATCGCTGTTACTGAGCTTGAACCAACTAATGCTGCTCAGGTTGAGCAAACTCTTAAGAAGCTTGCTCAGCGTGGCTATGAGCCAATTGTCGCTGTAGGTTTTGGCATGTCTAATGCAACTGCTGCTGCTGCTGAGGCTTACCCTGACACAAAATTTACGCTAATTGATGGCTGGGTTATGGCGCCAAATGTACAAATGGTTCTTTATAAAGAACACGAAGGCTCTTTCTTAGTTGGCATGATGGCTGCAATGGCTTCAGAGTCTGGCACTGTAGGCTTTGTTGGTGGTATGGATATTCCACTCATTAGTCGCTTTGAGTGCGGCTATAAGCAAGGTGTAGCATATCAAGACAGTTCTGTGAATGTTTTGGCTAACATGACTGGTTCAACTCCTGCAGCTTTTGGCAACCCTTCTAAAGGTGGAGAGCTCACACGTAGTCAAATTGAAGCTGGCGCAGATGTAGTATATGCTGCTGCTGGTGGAACTGGAATTGGTGTATACCAAACTGCTGCCGATATGGGCGTGTTGGCTATCGGTGTTGATGACAACCAAAACTACATGCAACCAGGAACAATGCTTACTTCCATGTATAAATTAGTGGGAGATGCTGCTTATGATAGTTATGAAGCCGCGATGAATGGCACTTGGGATCCAGCAATGAGAGTTTTAGGTCTTGCTGAAAATGGAGTTGGTTATGCTATGGATGAGCACAATGCTGACTTAGTTTCTGATGAGATGATTGCCGCTGTTGAAGCTGCAAGAGATGCCATTATTGCTGGTGATATAGTAGTTCATGACTATACGAGCGATAATACCTGCCCTCTATAATTAGCAGTTTTTATCCTTTAAAACATCCGGTCTTTGGGCCGGATGTTTTTTTTTAAACTATAATAAATTTATTTTTCTTGGTTAAAAATATCCATGGCTAAGTCAAACATTGCTATTGAGCTAACTGATGTTGATAAGCATTTCGGTGCCGTTCATGCAAATGACAAAGTCAGTCTTAGCGTTAAAACCGGAACAATACACGGAATTGTTGGTGAAAACGGTGCAGGTAAGTCAACCTTGATGAGCATCTTGTATGGCTTTTATCAGGCTGACTCTGGACAAATTAAAGTTTTTGATAAAGAGTTTAGAGCCACAAGTTCTAAACAATCAATTGAAGCCGGAATTGGTATGGTTCATCAACACTTTATGTTTGTCGATAATTTCACCGTTCTAGAAAATGTCATACTAGGTAGCGAAGGTGGAGCTTTAATATCTGAAAGCCTAGGCAAGGCTCGAATTGAATTAACAAGACTAGCTAAAGAGTACGGCTTAGAAGTGGAATTAGATGTTGCAGTTGAAGAACTATCAGTTGGTATGCAACAACGAGTTGAAATTTTAAAAGGGCTCTATAAAGGCGCAAAGGTCTTAATACTTGATGAACCTACAGGGGTTTTAACCCCTCAAGAGTCAGACGAGTTGTTTCGCATATTTGAAGCCCTAAAAAATCAAGGTGTTACAATTATTTTGATTACTCATAAGCTCCGTGAAATCATGGATATTACGGACCATGTTTCAGTCATGCGGGCAGGAAAAATGGTTGCGCATAGGGAAACAAATAAAACGAATCCTGAAGAGCTCGCAGAGCTAATGATCGGTCGAAAAGTTTTACTTAATATAGAGAAATCAAAAGCCAACATTGGTAAGCCAGTTTTAGTGGCAAAAAATCTTGAAATAGATAATGAGCAAGGATTAAAAAGAGTATCAAATGTCAGTTTTGAAGCGCGCTCAGGAGAAATACTAGGGATTGCTGGAGTGACTGGTAATGGTCAAGGAACGCTTTTAAAAGCTTTGGCTGGAATACTTCCAATTTCTAATGGCTCTATTGAAATTATGGGAGAAACCATAAATTCAAAAAACCCTTTAAATCCTCAACAACTTAGGAATCTTGGAGTGGCTCATGTTCCCGAGGACCGTCAAAGAATGGGAATGATTGCTGATTTTAGTGCCAGCGAAACTGCACTTTTAGGTTATCACAATGACAAAAATATAAATCATGGTGTTTGGTTAAAGCGTTCATCTGTCAAAGCTAACTGTGAATCAATTATGGAGGCGTTTGATGTTCGCCCTACAAATCCAGACTTAAAGTCATCCAATTTTTCAGGTGGAAATCAACAAAAACTTATTTTAGCCAGAGAATTTGAACGTGACCCAGAGGTCTTGATTATTGGTCAACCCACTCGCGGAGTCGATATTGGTGCTATTGAATTTATAAGAAAGCGCATCATAGATATGAGAGATGCAGGTAAAGCGATTATTTTAATTTCAGTGGAATTAGAAGAAATCATGTCAATCAGTGACCGAATCATTGTTATGTGTGACGGTGAAATAACTGGCACTGTTGACGCGTCAGATGCTGATGAAGCAACCCTTGGGATGATGATGGCTAACGCTCTAATTTCTCAAGAAAAATCCAATGAGGCTCAACTATGACACGTGATAGAAGATTATCATGGATTAATGGCTTGTTACTGCCACTTTTTAATGTCTTAACTGCCTTCTTGGCAACTGCTGTCGTATTTATTCTAATTAATGTTAACCCGATTGAGGCAACTAAAATCCTAATTTATGGAGCCTTTGGTTATGAAGAGGGAATTGGATATACATTGTATTATACAACCAACTTTATTTTTACTGGTTTGGCGGTAGCTGTTGCATTCCATGCAGGACTATTTAACATTGGTGGCGAGGGTCAAGCTTATATTGGTGGTCTTGGTACAGCTCTAGTTGCCTTATATATTGACCCGACCCTTAGCGCTTGGCTGATTATTCCATTAGGTATATTTGGTGGTCTTCTGTTTGGAGCTATGTGGGCCATCATTCCAGCATACTTACAGGCCTATAGGGGCAGTCATATTGTTATCACAACCATTATGTTTAATTTCCTAGCTTCAGCCTTGATGGTTTATTTATTGGTTCATGTTCTTCGAGAGATGGGTCAAATGTCTCCTCAGAGTAAAGACTTTCCAGACTCCGCATGGATACCTTTCGTTCATGAAGTATTTGCTGGAATGGGAATTAAAATTGCTCAATCGCCACTGAATTTGTCAATCTTTATCGCCTTAATTTTTTCAGCTTTAGTTTGGTTTTTTCTTTGGCATACTCGCTGGGGTTTCGCTATTCGTGCTACAGGAAAAAGCAACGATGCTGCTGTATACAGTGGTATAAACCCAAAAAAAATTATCGTAGTAACAATGTGTATTTCTGGCGCATTAGCGGGATTGGTTGGAATAAATGAACTTATGGGTGTTCAGCATAGATTGTTGTTAGATTTTAATTATGGCTATGGATTTGGTGGAATAGCTGTAGCCCTGATGGGTCGAAATCACCCTATAGGAATAATAATTGCAGCACTCTTGTTTGGCATACTTTATCAAGGTGGAATGGACTTGGCATTTGAAATGCAAAATGTTTCCCGTCATATCATCGTAGTTATGCAGGGCCTCGTAATTCTTTTTTGTGGTGGTTTAGAGTACTTATATAGACCAATTCTAATTCGGTTTTTAGCCCCTATCGAGACATAATAATGAATGACTTATTGTTAAATCTTATATTGACATTGGACGCTTCATTTAGGGTCTGTACGCCACTTATTTTTGCTTCTATGGCTGGCTTATTTGCTGAGCGCTCGGGGGTGGTTGATATTGGCCTTGAAGGGAAACTTTTAATGTCAGCTTTTATTGCCGCTAGTGCAGCCACTGTCTTTGGCTCTCCATGGATTGGTTTATTATTTGCTATATTTGCCTCCTGTATCTTGGCTATGATTCATGGACTCGCCTCTATAACTTTCAAAGGAAACCAAATAGTTAGTGGCGTTGCAATTAATATCTTAGCTTCAGGGCTTACGATGATTCTGACTCTAGCTTGGTTTAAAAGTGGTGGAATAACTCCAAACCTTCAAGGAGATGAGAGATTTCTTTCTATTACACTTCCTGGCGTTAATATTATTGATCACATTCCAATCCTAGGTGTTATCTATAGGGAACTAATTAGTGGGCACAATATTTTGGTCTACTTAGCTTTTGCGACGGTCCCTCTTGTTTGGTGGGTTGTATATCGAACTCGATTTGGACTTCGATTACGAGCTGTTGGAGAAAACCCTAAGGCTGTCGATACTGCTGGCTTATCAGTAGAAGGGCTTCGTTATAAGGCTTTACTTATAGGAGGAATTCTGTGTGGTATTGGTGGAGCGTATATTGCAACTGCTCATAATGCGCAGTTCACTAAAGAAATGACTGCTGGACAAGGATTCATAGCTTTGGCAGCACTTATATTTGGTAAGTGGCATCCATATAGAGTTTTGGCTGCTTGTTTCTTGTTTGGCTTTTTAGATGCTTTAGCTGTAAGACTACAAGGAGTAGTTCTTCCTGTTATTGGTGAAGTTCCAGTACAATTAATTGAAGCTATACCTTACCTATTAACTGTCATCTTGTTGGCTGGTTTTATTGGAAAAGCAATACCTCCAAAAGCATCAGCACAGCCCTATATTAAGGAATTATAGATATGAACGAAGAGAGCTACATTGCAGCTACAAAAGAAGCCATGAGTAAAGCTTATGTGCCCTACTCTAATTACCCAGTTGGTGCGTTAATAGTAACTGATAATGGAAATACATATAGTGGTTGTAATGTCGAAAATGCAAGCTATCCTCTAGGGAACTGTGCTGAGGCTTCAGCAATTGCATCGATGGTCATTGCTGGTGATAAAAAAATAAAAACGATTTATGTTATGACTAAGAATGATGAAGGTGGTATACCTTGTGGTGGTTGTAGACAACGAATAAGAGAATTTTCAGATGCAAATACTCAAATTATGATGTGTTCTCCAGATGGAGTGCAGCAACGAATAAATCTTTCTGAACTTTTACCTAATTCTTTTGGGCCGGAGCACTTGTAATGAGTCAAGTCGAAGATTGCGTCGATATAATAAATCAGAGTGCTAACAACTTTAAACCTCAAGTTGGACTTATTCTTGGCTCTGGTTTAGGTCAGTTTTGTGACAATATAGAAACACAGGCAAGTATTGATTTTGATCAGCTACCTGGATTTCCAATTGCTGGTGTTGGTGGTCATGCTGGAAGATTATTATTTGGTCAAGTTGGTAAAACGAATGTTGTTGTGATGCAAGGAAGAGCACATTATTATGAGCAAGGCAAGGCAGATGTTATGGCTGTTGCTATTCAAACTCTTAAAGCGATTGGATGCACTAGTTTAGTGCTTACAAATGCTGCAGGCAGTTTGCTCAGGGAAGCCTCCCCAGGGAGTGTTATGCTGATTACAGATCACATTAATATGACTGGTGTTTCACCGCTATTTGGCGCTGAAAGTAATAAACGTTTTGTTGACATGAGTGATGCCTATAACCCTTCGCTTAATGACTCTATGCGTAGTGCTGCAAAATCTAATGGGATAGTCCTTCATGAGGGAGTCTATGCATGGTTTAGCGGCCCTCAATTTGAAACTCCTGCAGAAATCAAAGCAGTAAAAGCACTGGGTGCTAATGCTGTTGGGATGTCTACAGTTCCTGAGGTCATCTTAGCTCGTCATCAAGAACTACCCTTATGTGCACTTTCAGTTATCACTAACTATGCTGCTGGAATGAGTGAAACAGCACTTAGTCATGAGCAAACGATAGCTTTTGCTAGTAAGGCAGCAGATACTGTCGAAGATTTATTGGCTTCATATCTTAATAGTCAATCATAATTTATATGAATACCAACCAAATGAATAATAAAAATACAGTAATTGATAATCATGGAGCTAATCAAGATAAGAAGATTATTTCTTATATAAAAGCTGATATTGAAGATCATTCAAATACTAAACGAAATCCTGGAATGGATTTTCAGCTTGATAAGATTTCTAACATATCTATTAACCGGAGCGCTATTGAGCGTCGTTGTAAAAATTATGGAGTTCGTCGAAGCATTAAAAAAGATAAACAAGCTGCATGGCTACTTAAAGCGATCACATTGATGGACCTAACAACTCTTTCGGGAGATGATACTGAAGCTAGAGTTCGTCGACTTTGTAGTAAAGCAAAAAAACCTTTAAATCCAACTTTAAGTAAAGCCTTAGGTGTAGACTCTCTTAACCTAGGTGTTGCTGCGATATGTGTTTACCATGACATGTTGTCAGCTGCTAAAAATAACCTAGTTGATTCTAAAATTAATTTAGCGGCAGTCTCTACTGGATTCCCTGCAGGACTTTCACCATTACCTCTTAGGCTTCAAGAAATTGAGTATTCAGTAGCCTCTGGAGCTAATGAAATTGATATAGTAATAAGTCGGCGCCATGTCTTAGAAGGTAACTGGCAGGAGCTATACAATGAAGTTAAATCATTTCGCGAGAAGTGCGGTGAGGCTCACATGAAAACCATTTTGGCAACCGGTGAACTTGGAAACCTTAGTAATATTGCAAGAGCCTCTCAGATCTGCATGATGGCTGGTGCTGACTTTATTAAAACGTCTACTGGAAAAGAATCCACTAATGCCACGTTGCCTGTAAGTCTTGTTATGATTCGAATGATTCGTGATTACTATAATGAAACTGGAATTCGAATAGGATTTAAAGCTGCCGGTGGAATAAGTGATACCAAAACTGCACTGACCTATATGACTATGATTCAAGAAGAACTAGGCAGGAGATGGCTTGAGCCAGATTTATTTCGTTTTGGCGCCTCAAGTTTACTTGGTGACATTGAGCGCCAACTTGACCACTTTTCTAGTGGCTATTATTCAGCCTCTTATCGTCACCCATTAGCATAGGATTAAATTATGACAATATTAGAATCATTTGAAAAACTTGATTATAGTGAAGCCCTAGAAAGTAGCTCTGAGGCTCAAAAATGGCTTGAGGTGAATGGTCGACGATTTGGGCAATTTATAAATGGTAAATTTGTAAACCAGAAAGATGCAAAATTAATTGCTAGTTTAGACCCTTCAAATGGAGAGTTACTTGCAAACATAGAGGTTGCAAGTAGCACTCAACTAGATAATGCAGTAAAGGCTGCAAGGAAAGCGCAGCCAGGTTGGCAGTCACTTGGAGGCCATGGAAGAGCAAAAGTTCTTTATGCATTAGCACGATTACTCCAAAAAAATTCTCGACTTATATCGGTCCTTGAAACTTTGGATAATGGTAAGCCGATTCGCGAAAGTAGGGATATTGATATACCTCTTGCAATTAGGCATTTTTATCATCATGCTGGTTGGGCACAACTCCAAGAAAAAGAATTTAAAAGCTACGAATCAATCGGCGTTATCGCACAGATTGTTCCATGGAATTTCCCACTTTTAATGTTGTCATGGAAGATTGCCCCTGCCCTTGCAATGGGCAATACTATAGTATTTAAAGCCGCTGAGCAAACCCCTATCACGGCGATGTATTTTGCTCATTTATGTAAGCAAGCTGGAGTCCCCTCAGGTGTTATTAATATGGTTAATGGTGATGGTATTGTAGGTGCCTCTTTGGCGGCTCATGATGGGATAGATAAGGTCGCATTTACTGGCTCAACTGCTGTTGGTCAATCAATCAGAAAAAGTACCGCTGGACAGGGTAAAAAATTAACTCTCGAGCTTGGAGGAAAGTCAGCATTTGTAGTTTTTGAGGATGCTGATTTAGATGCTGCTGTTGAAGGACTTGTTGACTCTATATGGTTCAATCAGGGTGAGGTATGCTGCGCTGGATCAAGATTATTAGTTCAAGCTGAAGTTGCTGATAAATTACACTCAAAAATCAAAGCAAGAATTAAACAATTACGCTTAGGTTTACCACTAGATAAATCAATAGATTTAGGAAGCTTAGTAAGTAAAACTCAATTTCAAAGAGTTGACCAAATGGTAAAAGATGGTCTTGAGCATGGTGGTCAATCCTACCAGGCTTGCGATATTCAAGCTGATAAAAACTTATACCCACCTACTCTTATTACTGAGATTGATTCTAGCCACCCATTAGCGCAAGAATAAATTTTTGGTCCAGTCCTTGTTTCGATGACTTTTAG
>JAQWLF010000214.1:0-2628 GCA_029247465.1 Candidatus Thioglobus sp. | reverse complement strand
AATTCGACTTGTCTCTCCATTAGAAATTCAGGTTCTTAACAAAGAATACCGATCAAAAAATCAAGTTACCAATGTACTTTCTTTTCAAAGTGATGTCCCTGAGGAAGTTGGTGAGCGCATATTGGGCGACGTAGTTATTTGCGTGGATGTAGTAAGGGAAGAGGCTGTAGTCGGAGGTAAAACATTTTCAGATCACCTATCTCATATGGCAATACATGGCATTCTTCACCTAATAGGTCATGATCATACCGATCTAGTTTCTGCCAATAAGATGGAGTCAATTGAAATTGATTTTTTAAAAAAAATAGGAATTGATAATCCTTATCAATAGAGCAAAGGGCTAACTTTTTACGAGTAGACTTGCTAACTTCTTAATATTTTCCTCCTGCTGATTATTCTTTCTATAGATTACGCCAATATCTCTTTTAGTTTTAATTGAATTCTTGTCGATTAAAATATTTGGGTAGTGCTTCAGTATTCCAAAATCAACTGCCATTTTAGGTAGAAAACTTACTCCAATATCGGTATCAACCATCGCCACTAGCGTTGAAATACTGGTGCATGAAAAATTAGAAATATGACGATTTAATAAGGCGTTGTTCTGCATGATATGAGATCTTAAACAATGACCCTGGTCAAGTAGTAATAAAGATCCATTATCGATTGCTTTGTTTTTACGATTTTTATGGTGAATAAAATGAATTGAATCTGAGAAAACTTGAAAATTTTCAATAGATTCAGGTAATTCATATGGGAAGGCAAATATTGCAAAATCTATCTTTGCTTGATCGAGTTGCTTTAAAAGATTGTCACTTGTGTCTTCTTTAAAAGCGACTTTAAGCTTTGGATAATGATTATTTAGGTTTGACAAAAAATTTGGAAGAATATAGGTAGAGATTGTAGGAATTACACCAATGGACACTTCGGATTCAAAAAAATCTAATTGCGCAGTTCCAACTAGTATATTAATTTCAGCCATTACTGAGATCGCCTGATTAGCGATGCGTTTACCAATCGGAGTGAATAAAACATGCCTATTATCTCTTTGGACAAGTTCTACATTTAAGTCTCTCTCCAGTTTTGATATCCCTGCACTAAATGTAGATGGACTCACAAAGCATTCACTTGCTGCCTTTGAAAAATGATTAGTCTTTCTTAGGGCAATGAGGTATTGTAAATTTTTTAATGAAGGTGTCATATTTATATTCGTTTTTTACGAATATTATATACAGTTTTATTCAATTTATTTTTATATAAATGAATGGTATGATAGACATTCATATAACCAATCGGAGGAAATTATGTCATTAAAAGGAAGTAAAACTGAACAAAGCTTAAAAGATGCATTTGCAGGTGAATCTCAAGCGAATAGACGTTATTTATATTTTGCAAATCAATGTGATGTATTAGGTGAGCCTGATATGGCTGCTTTATTCAGATCTACAGCAGAAGGCGAAACTGGTCATGCGCATGGACATATGGAGCATTTAATTGCAGGCGGTGTTGGTGATCCAGGCACTGATATGCCAGCTAATGAAGTAAATGAGATGCTTGCGAGTGCAATTCATGGTGAAACACATGAATACACTGATATGTATCCTGGTATGGCTAAAACTGCAAGGGAAGAAGGGTTTGATGAAATTGCAGATTGGTTTGAAACACTCGCAAAAGCTGAACGTTCTCATGCAAATCGTTACCAAAAAGCATTAGATAGTCTATAAATAATCTGTTGCCATGGGTTGATAGCTTATGGCAACAAAGCCCACTAATAATGAGTAAATATATAGAAGGAAATTTACAAGCCCCTACTCGCCACCCTCTAAATTGGAAAGATGAAAATTTTTATAATGAACAATCTCTTAATGATGAGTTAGAGAGAGTTTTTGATATTTGTCATGGCTGTAGGCGTTGTGTCAGTCTGTGTCAATCTTTTCCAACATTGTTTGATTTAATTGATGAATCAAAAACATTTGAGGTTGATGGTGTTGATAAGGCAAACTTCAAAAAAGTTGTTGATCAATGCTACTTATGTGATTTATGCTATATGTCAAAGTGCCCTTACGTTCCACCACACGACTGGAATGTTGATTTTCCTCATCTTATGCTTCGTGCAAAGGCAATTCAATTTAAAAAAGGTGAAACTAAGCTTTCTCATAAAATATTAACAGCACCACAAACAGTTGGAGCTGTTGCTTCAAAACCGGTAGTTTCTTCAATTGTAAATTGGTCTAATAGTAACAAAACTATTAGAAAGGTGACTGAGAAGGTTTTGGGAGTCCATGTAGATGCGGTAGTTCCAAAATACCATTCAAAGAAACTATCTAAACTTTTTGTAGAAGATGATTCTAAAAGCACATTCAAGGTTGCAATATTTGGAACTTGCTATGGTGAATATAACGACCCTAAATCTGTTCTTGATTTAGTCGATGTCCTTAGACACAATAAGGTTGAGGTTAAGCTAATCAAAAAAACACAGTGCTGTGGGATGCCAAAGATGGAGTTAGGGGATCTTGAAACAGTCGTTGAGTATGCCAATGAGAATATTGTCCCACTAAAAAAACTAGTTGATGATGGCTATAAATTGATTGCTCCAATTCCTTCTTGCGTATTAATGTTTAAGAATGAATT
>JAQWLF010000199.1:0-5034 GCA_029247465.1 Candidatus Thioglobus sp. | reverse complement strand
CAAAACAATATCTTTTCCCGATATTACACCAAATTCATTCAGGTAACGTCTCACAGATTGACTCAACATTATATTTGCTAAATCATTAGTCTCAAACAGCATTGGTCGCTCATGAGCACCAGTTGCTAAAATAACTTCCTTAGCACGTATCTTATGAATTGTTTTTCTAGCAGCTTGGCCCTGCTTTGTAACCAAAGATTCGCCTGTTGCATTGGTTTCTAATACCTCAATATAGTTATGATCATACCAAGCATAGGCAGTTGATCTAGAAAGCAAAGTAAGACGACTATTATCTCCATTCATATATGATAATAATTTTTCAATACTATCTTTATGCCAAGCTGATGCTGCATCATTAGTTGAGAATTCATTAAATAATTCCCCACCCAAATGCTCACGTTCATCAACCAAAATAACTCTTTCAGTCTTCGAATTATTAAGCACTTCTAACGCTGCTGATATACCTGACACACCGCCACCGATGACAACAACTTCAGCATGATGAAAGACATGGTCATAAACATCAACATCTTTTTCAGTCGGCGCTTTTGAAAAACCTGAAAGCGCTCTTAAGCTATCCTCTACCTTGGCCCATACCTTTTGCTTGATAAAAGTCTTGTAGTAGAAACCGGCCGGCATAAAGCGATGAAATGGCTTAATAAGTGCTCGGAAATCTAATCCATTGGGATTACTTGAACTCACAGCGCTAAGTCCATCATAAAGCATGACTTCAGTAGCCTTTAGGTTTGGCGTATAACGACCACCAATCTCTAATGATATTAAAGCATTAGGCTCTTCAACACCTGCAGTCATAAGACCACGCTTGCGTCCATACTTAAAACTTCTAGCAAAAAACAATACGTCATTTGCAACCAATGCTGAAGCTAGAGTGTCACCCTTATAGCCTTTGTACGTTTTATTATTAAATATAAAAGTTAATGACTGTGAGTAGTCAATCTGGTGACTTGAGTGGCTCTCGATTCTCATAATTCACTATCGCTAGTTACTTCACCAAAAGCAGCTACTTTAATTATTTCATGGCTAATCGTTGATCGCTTTACCAGAAAGTATTTACGACAGCCATTTGTATGAACCCACTGCTCCCAATGATCTCCCTTATGGTTGGAGCGATAAAAAACATAATCAGCCCACTCTGCATCACTCAAATCTTCAGGGTTCTGAGGTCTAGCAATGAAAGCCTCTCCGGCTGGAGAGAATTCATTTTGATCCCTTGATTCTTTACAATATGGACAATCTATCAAAAACATAACATCACCTATTTAGATAATTAGTGGGCCACGCCTGCTGCGCCATGCTCATCAATAAGAGCGCCACTCGTAAAACGATCAATATGAAAAGGTTCTGCTAACTCATGCTGCTTGTCTTGAGCAATAGTATGAGCAAAAACATTACCTGAGCCTGGGGTCGCTTTAAATCCTCCAGTGCCCCAACCGCAATTGAAGTACAAACCTTCAACCTTTGTTGGACTAATAATTGGGCATGCATCGGGACAAACATCAACTATACCGCCCCATTGTCGGTTCATGCGAACGCGAGAAAATATTGGGAATAATTCCAATATAGCAGCAGCACAATGTTCAACAATTTTTGCACTACCTCTTTGTGCATAAGAGTTATATCCATCAATTCCTGCGCCTATAACTAGATCGCCCTTGTCACTTTGACTAACATAACCATGTACAGCATTAGACATCACTACGGTGTGAAGTATTGGCTTCATAGCCTCAGATACAAACGCTTGCAGGGGGTGGCTTTCAACGGGCACTCTTAGTCCAGCCATTTTAGCTATAACTGACGAGTGCCCTGCACTGACGCAGCCAACACGATCCGCCATTATATCCCCTTTGGTAGTTTTAACACCCTTAACTCTGCCTTCTTCAACCTCAATATCGATAACTTCACAATTTTGAATAATGTCTACCCCAAGAATTGAAGCAGCTCTCGCAAAACCCCATGCAACGCCATCATGTCTAGCAACTCCACCGCGCGCCTGAAACGAAGACCCCATAATTGGATATCTGACATTTTTCGAAGTATTAATAATGGGAATTTGTTCTTTAATTTCTTTAGCATCTACCACTACAGCATCGACTCCGTTGAGAACATTAGCGTTGACTCTCCTCTCAATATCTCTCATATCTTGCAAAGTGTGTCCAAGATTGTAGACGCCTCTCTGGCTAAACATGACATTAAAATTAAGATCTTCACTGAGCCCTTCCCAAAGTTTCATTGAATGCTCATACAAACTTGAAGCCTCGTCTCTTAAATAGTTTGAACGAATAATAGTCGTATTTCTGCCAGTATTTCCACCACCAATATAGCCTTTTTCAACAACAGCGACATTTGTAATACCGCACTCTTTTGCTAAATAGTATGCAGTTGCTAAGCCGTGCCCGCCACCTCCAATTATGATGACGTCATATTTAGATTTAGGCTCAACTAGAGGGATTGCTTGGTCCCAATCTTGGCCACTAAACCCTGCTTTTAATAGTGAATACCAGGAATATTTTTTTTGCATAATATTAAACTCGAACAATAAAAACTATAACTCAAGGGTCACATTAGTTGTTGGGTAAGAACAACACGTAAGGATGTATCCTTCTTTTTCATGGGACTTTAAAAGCCCACCTTGTGCATCCATCTCCACAGTACCTTGTAACATTTTTGTACGACATGTACCACATAATCCTTGGGCACATGCAAAAGGAACTGTAATACCTTGCTTCTGTATTGAAACCAGTATGCTTGTGTTACTTCCACAAGGTATAACTTCTCCACTCTTTGAAAGGGTTACATTATATTCATTAATTTCTTCAGCTGGAACTTCATGCTTTGGTAATTCATGATTAATAGCCATGTTCTTTTGAGCAGTTGAGCTCTCAATATCAAAGCTTTCTTGGTGATATGACGACATATCAAAACCATTAGACTCCAATATTTTTTTCGCGTTAATCATGTAAGGCTCTGGCCCGCAACAATATATCTCTCTATCAATAAAATCAGGCACTAGCTCTTTAAGCATCTCATGGTTTAAAAATCCACTCAGTCCTTGCCAATCTGAATCGGCAACATCACAGATAAAATGTTTTTGGAAATTTGACTTGTGAAGTTGATAATACTCGAGTTCATCTTTTGCAATCAAGTCCTTAGATGATTGCGCGTGGTGCAGAAAAATTAGATCAACATTCAAAGATAGATCAATAAAATATCTTGCCATTGATAGCATTGGTGTAATCCCACTCCCACCTGACATTAACAAAATTTTAGTTCTAGGCTTGTCAAGAGCAACACTAAAAGACCCTCCAATATCAAGAGCATCAATACAATCACCAACTTTTAAACTTTCATGCATCCAATTAGTAACAACACCGTCATTCATCCTCTTATTGGTAATTGTTATAGTATTCGGTCTAGTGGGGCTTGAAGCAATGGTGTAGGTTCGCATAACCTCTGAACCATTAATATTTAAAAATAAAGTGGTATGTTGTCCCGGCAAAAACTGAAACCATGCGTCTAACTTAGATTTAAAAGTAAAGCTCTTAACATTGTGAGTTTCATCTTTAATTTCTATGCACTCGAGTGGCGAAAAGTCGCCCTCCCATTTGGCAAGATTTTCAATATTAATGTTTGGAAAAACTAATTCATTCATAATAAAACAAGCTTTCAAATGTGGAACATTTTATTTCAATAGATTTATTAAAACGCAAAAATACTACAAATCAAAATTACAAATAATGTAACAATCAATGATACTTTTCTTTTAAACCCTTTATTAAGTCAATGCCGAAAAAGGGTGAATTTTATCAATGAAGAATAACTAATGCAATATCTTTGTTTTATGACAAAAAAACAATTACATTTCAAGCGCTTATGGCATAGGAATAATATGTATTTTTTTAGCATTTATGCCTTGTAAAATAATTGCCAAAACAATAACACAGCCACCTATTAAAGTATTTGTACTTGGTACCTCATGAATTCCCAAAATTGGTAGCCATGCCCAAAAAATACCTAAAACTACTTCTAACAATGAAAGCATTACTAGCTCCCCACTCGGTAAATATTTTGCACCAAACGTATACAATATTAAACCAACACTAATAACTAGTCCGCTCGTCACACTTATACCAATATTAACACTTGGCATTTCAAAACTACTATCGGTTACTATAATCAAGATTATTGCCCATAACATGCAAAAAAATCCAGCAAGTGCGGGCGTTAATAATTTAGGTATTTCAGGATTTTTTCGAATTGTAATTGTATATAGTGCAAATCCTAATGCTATAAAAAACCCATAAATTACACCTAATATGGTAGTAGATTTATCACTGCCCCAAACCATAATTGTAATTCCAACTGCAACAATCATCATATTCATAATCGTTATTCGACTTAGCTTCTCACCCAAAATAAGATAGCCTAGAAATGCAGAAAGAACCGGTGATAATGCCAGCATCAATAATATTATGGCAACCGTTGTTGTTGTTAGAGCGTAAACCCAACCAAAAAATATGAATGACATCACTAAACCCCCGAATAAACTCCAAGAATCAATACGCTTAAAAGTATTTAAAAAATTTCTTCCCTCTCTAAATAAGATATAAATCAATACCACTGAAATAACAATTAGACTTCTATAGAGAAGGAATTGCAATCTATAAGCTTCTGCATCTTCCAATAAACGAACTAAAGGAGCGCTAAAACTCCATATTGCCCCACTCATAATAACTAGCGTAAAGCCTCGTAAATAGTCATTCTGCATGATTAATCTCCAACCTTAACATCAAGATTGATGCTATTTATTTGCGCATTCTGTTCCTAATTTGAATAACTGTCAATCATTTTTTTTTACTCATAAATATAGAATAAATATTATTTAACTTAGATTGTCTTTTTTGATGAATTTTATATTTAAATATCATTTATATATACAATGTAAATTGTGATTAAAAAATTTAAAAATACTCATAATAAATGGCAATTCTGGATTGACAGAGGAGGAACCTTTAC
>JAQWLF010000168.1:0-1535 GCA_029247465.1 Candidatus Thioglobus sp. | reverse complement strand
GCTCGACCATCAGCCCCACGCGAGAATGGAGTAGTTCCTGCACCTTTTAGAGACAATTCATATCCATTTAACTCGCCAATTAAACATGAACGGCCATCACCAAGCTGAGGAACAAAGTAGCCAAACTGGTGTCCAGCGTAGACACTAGAAATTGGATCTACTTCGTCTATTTTTTTTTCACCTGAGCAGATTGCAAGTAGTTCTTCTTCTGTTAGGTTTAGTTTAAGATTTGCTTGTAAATCTTTGTTGACATGAATTAGGTGACTATTTTTGAGTTTTTGGGTATCAACTCTTGAGAAATAATCCTCGCCTAGGTCTGCAAATTTAGGAGAGCTTATCATTTAGAATTTTATTGACTTGTTTTGGATTTGCCTTTCCATTGGTAGCCTTCATAACTTGACCAACAAAAAAACCTAAAAGTTTAGAGTTTCCATCTTTAAATTGCTGAACTTGTAGAGTATTGTTATTCACAACTTCATCAATTATGCCTTCTAAAGCATTAATATCAGTCATTTGTTTTAAGCCCTGATTTTCAATAATCTCTTCTACACTTCCCTTTCCTTTCCACATCAATTTAAAAACATCTTTGGCAATTTTTCCTGAGATTGTATTATCACTAATTTTTGTAATCAGTTCATATAACTCTATAGCTGATATGGGAGAATCCTGAATCTCGATTTGGTTTTTATTTAGCGAAGCTGCGAGGTCGCCCATCACCCAATTGGCTGAGAGCTTCACATCAGCACCTTTTGCAATCATAGATTCAAAATAGTCAGCGATATCTTTTTGAACTGTTAAATTTTCTGCATCATATTCACTGAGGCCAAAATTATCTATAAACCTAATTTTCTTTTCTGTTGGCAGCTCTGGTAGGCTATTTTTTATTTGAACAAGAAGTTCATCATCAATTAGAACTGGCAATAAGTCAGGATCGGGAAAATATCTATAGTCATTTGCTTCTTCCTTAGAGCGCATTGATCTAGTTTCATTCTTATCTGAATCATAAAGTCTTGTTTCCTGGACAATAGAGCCATTATCCTCGAGGATATCTATTTGTCTTTCAACTTCTAAGTTAATTGCTTTCTCTAAAAATTTAAATGAGTTTATATTTTTCAATTCTGCGCGAGTTCCTAGTTCATCGCCTTTTTTTCTTATTGAAACATTTGCATCACAACGAAATGAACCTTCCTGCATATTTCCATCACAAATACCTATATATTGAACCAAAGCATGGATTTTTTTGGCATAAGCGACTGCTTCTTTTGCACTTCTCATATCAGGCTCAGAAACAATCTCTAGAAGTGGTGTTCCTGCTCTATTAAGATCAATTGCAGTAAAATCATCGTAGAGGTCATGTATAGATTTACCTGCATCCTCTTCAAGGTGAGCACGAGTTATACCAACCATTTTATTTTGGCCGTCATCTAAAGGTATTTCAATTTCTCCTTGCCCTACAATTGGCAATTCAAACTGAGAAATTTGATAACCCTTAGGAAGGTCAGGATAAAAGTAATTTTTTCTTGCAAAAATAGAAT
>JAQWLF010000156.1:0-4820 GCA_029247465.1 Candidatus Thioglobus sp. | reverse complement strand
GTTAAGTCAAATCCACCTCCAAACCACCATATTGGATCTTTTCCTTGCTCTTCCGCGACAAAAAATCGAACATTTGCATGAGCAGTAGGTATATATGGATTATCAGGGTGTAATACCAAAGAAACACCAAGAGCAGTATATTGCCTTCCTTCGAGCTCGGGTCTAAGTGCACTAGCAGATTTAGGCATTTTATCGCCACGAATAATCGAAAAGTTTACACCACCCTTCTCAAAAACATTGCCATTGGAAATAATGCAGCTTACACCATTTCCTCTTTGATCGTCTCTTGACCAATGATCTTGCTCAAATACAGTGCCCCCATCAAGCAGTTCAATTTCAGAACAAATAGTTTGCTGAAGGTCAATTAAATATTTTTTTACTTGCTCTATCATCGTTGGCGAATACCTGTTAATAAATTAATTATTCTTGAAGGCTCAGAATTATACTTATTTGGAGGTAATACAAAATCAAGCTCATTACCAAAATACGTTCTTAGTTCGAGTAAAGATTTGGCAACTTTGTTTCCTTGAGTATTAGCGCTCGTTGAAATCAGAGCAGAGCCCGTATTTTCACAGAAATAAGAAATCAGTGGATCCGAAGTAATTCGCACTGCAAGAAGTTCATGATCACCAGTAATAAGACTGGAAACATTTTCAGATTTTGGAACAAGATAAGTTGTAGGCTTATCAACTGGCTTAGTAAGTTTTTGCAATAATTCAATATCTAGATTTGGATCAATGTATGGCAATAAAAAACCAATATCTGATGCTAGTAATATAAAGCCTTTGTTGATATCTCTTTGCTTTAAATCTGCCAAAGCATGAATCGCACTTTGATTGTTAGCCAAACAAGATAGGCCATAAATAGTATCTGTTGGGTGGGCTATAACGCCAGTCCTTAAATGGTTAAGTGCCAATCGAATTTTCGGAGTTAATTTCATTTTTTAGCTCTAGGGTGAAATTCATCATAGACTTTAGAGAGTTCTAAAAAATCTAAATGAGTATAAATTTGCGTGCTTTTAATACTTTTATGACCTAAGAATTCTTGGACAGTTCTAAGGTCATGACTAGACTGAAGAAAATGAGTCGCTGCCGCATGTCTTAACATGTGGGGGTGAACATTGATTGAGATGCCTACATCGAGCGCCCTTTTTTTGACGATATTTTGTACAGACCGAGGACTAATTCTTAGGCCTTTTTGATTCAAAAATAAGGCATCAGATTCAGATTCTGGTCTTTTAGTAAGATAAGCCTCAAGAATATTTACTGCTGAACTACCAATTGGTGAGAAACGGGCCTTTCCGCCCTTACCCATTACTCTTACAAAGCCTTCATTCACATCTAAATCCTTAATATTTATTCCGACAAGTTCAGAAACCCTTAAGCCACATGAATATAATAATTCAATCATTAGTACTGCTCGCAACTCTGAATAATGACCTATCTTTAAGTTCATCATATTTGTAAGGTCATCAAAATCGATTGTTTTAGGTAAAACTCGATCTATTTTAGGGGTTTGAATCGATAGTGCAGGATTTTTAACCATTACTCCATTATCAATTAAAAAGTTAAAAAAACCTCTTATTGAAGACAAATATCTCCTAATGGATTTACCTGACATCTCACTATGCCTAAGTCCCATTACAAATAGATTAACTGTGTCACTCTCTATTTCCAACCAATCAGCAATATTCCTATTAATTAAAAAAGATAGAAACTTTAATAAATCTCTCTCATACGAAGCAATGGTGTTTAGGGCATAGTTTTTTTCAACACCCAAATAAGTCACAAATTCTTCAATTTGTTTAACTAATATTTCGCTTTGAGACTTGTTTTTTTCATGATCGACCATATCTTTACATTTTACGTTAAACGATTAAGGATTTTAGATGAGTCAAAAACAAAAACACGCCTTCCAGACAGAAGTATCGCAACTACTCCATTTAATGGTTCACTCCCTATACTCCAATAAAGAGATATTCTTAAGGGAGCTGGTTTCAAATGCTTCAGATGCAATCGATAAGCTTAAATTTGAGTCTTTATCTAATGAATCGCTTATTGAAGGAAAACAAGAGCCTAGTATTCATATTGATATTGATAAGGATGCAGGGACTATTACCATAAAAGATAACGGCATTGGAATGACTCAAGATGAGGTTATGGAAAATATAGGCACTATAGCTAACTCAGGTACTCGCAAATACCTTGAAAGTCTAGACAAGAGTCAAACACAAGACTCAAACCTTATTGGTCAATTTGGTGTAGGTTTTTATTCTTCTTTCATCGTTTCTAATACGGTCACTCTTTTGAGTAGAAAGGCTGGTGATGATAAGGCTAACGGCACAAAATGGGTATCAAAAGGAAAAGGAGAGTACTCAATTGAAACAGTTGAATTAGACGATTACGGCACAACAGTAATTCTCAACGTTAAGAAAGCTGAAAATGAATTCGTAAATGACTATCGAATTCGTGGCATCGTTTCAAAATATTCTGATCACATTACCATACCAATTATGATGCTGAAATCATCAGAAGAAGATAAAGATGTAATTGAATATGAAACCATCAATAAGGCGACTGCTTTTTGGATGCAAGACAAAAAAGACTTGTCTCAAAGTGACTACGACGAATTCTATAAATCATTAACCTATGACTTTGAAGGACCATTAACTCAAATTCATAATAGAGTTGAAGGAAAACTTGAGTACTCATCGTTGCTTTTTATACCTAAAAAAGCGCCTTTTGATATGTGGGAACCAAAAAGAAAAGGTGGCGTAAAGCTTTATGCCAAAAGAGTCTTTATTATGGAGGGTAATGAAGAATTACTTCCACAGTATCTTCGATTTGTAAAGGGTGTGATTGATACTGCTGACTTGTCACTCAACGTTTCAAGAGAAATACTACAAGGCAGCAAAGTTGTTGATACTATCAAAAAAGCCTCAGTAAAACGAATTTTATCTGTACTAGACAAAATGTCTAAAAACAAACCTGAGGATTATTCAGTATTTTGGAAAGAGTTTGGCATGGTGATCAAAGAAGGAGTGGTTGAAGATTTTGCAAATAAAGACAAAATTTCAAACCTTTTACGTTTTGCATCAACATCAAATGACACTGAAGAACAGACAGTTTCACTGAAAGATTATGTTGGTCAAATGAATAAGGACCAAAAAAATATATACTACGTCACTGCAGATAATTATGCAGCTGCAAAAGGATCGCCTCATTTAGAAATCTTTAAAGAGAAGAATATTGAAGTACTTTTACTTTCTGATAGAGTCGATGAATGGCTAGTGGCTAATTTTGGTGAGTTTGAAGAAATGTCACTTAAATCAATTGCAAAAGGTGATTTAGAGGATCTTGATTCAAAAGAAGACAAGAAAAAGAAAGAAAAAACAGTCAAGGACTATGAAAAAGTTATAACTAAGGTTCAAAAAATCCTTGAAAACCAAGTAAAAGAAGTGAAAGTTTCAAGTCGCTTAAGCGAATCTCCGTCATGCCTAGTTGCAGATGAAAATGAGATGGGTGGGAATATGGAGCGTATTATGAAGTCAATGGGTCAAGATATTCCTGATACCAAACCTATTCTTGAGATTAATCCTAAACATCCACTTGTAAAGAAACTTAAGACTAAAGTTGATAAAGACCTTGTAAAGGTTTTATTTGATCAAGCTGTTCTTAGCGAAGGTGGACAAATAAAAGAGCCTGCAGAGTTTGTTAAACGAATGAACAAGCTGATGCTTGGATAAAAGTCTTAATTTTAAAAGCCCGAATTTCGGGCTTTTTTTTCGTCTACTGAAAATCTAATTTTTATAGGGATTAATTTTATTAAGAATTCCTCTTAAAATTGCGATTTCTTCCTTTTCAGGATGGCTTCTTCCAAACAACCTACGAAGTCGTCGCATTAACAGGCTTTTTGGTTTTTTCTTATCAAAATAATCGATATGTTTAAGCGTTTGCTCAAGGTGCTTATAAAAACTATCTAAGTCGTCAAAGTTAGCAAGCTCTCCTCCAGAATTATCAAAGCCACCTTCAACATTACTGACATAGTTTTGATAAGCAAAGACCTGGATTGCCGATGCAACATTTAGTGAAAAGTACTCTGGATTTCCAGGGATTGTCATTAGAATAGAGCATAAGTCTAGTTCTTCATTGGTTAATCCTGAATTTTCAGTGCCAAAAACAACTGCAACCTCTTGGTTAGATTTTGCAATTGATGCTTGTATTTCACTGCAAGTATCAATCACATCTAGTTGCTTCCACTTAATATTGCGTTGACGAGCACTTGCACCAATAACCAAATGAGTACCTAGCAATGCTTCTTCTAGTGAATTACATATTACTGCACTTGATAAGACGTCATCAGCACCGCTTGCTCTTGCGGTTGCAACCGCAGAAGGGTAATTACTAGGGTTGACCAAAAACAACCGCTTAAGAGACATATTTTTCATTGCTCTTGCGGCTGCACCAATATTACCTGGCTCAGTCGTATTCACCATGACAATCCTCACTTTATCAAAATTCGTCAAGGTATAATTCGTTTCTTTAATTATTTGACTCATTAATCATGCATCCTACCGTTAATATTGCAGTCCGAGCTGCTCGTGCAGCTGGTGATGTTATCCTAAGGTATCACAACCAGGTCGATTTATTGACCATTGAAAATAAGTCTATCAATGACTTTGTTTCTGAGGTTGATAAAACGGCTGAAAAAGCCATTATAAACGAGATTAAAAAAGCCTTCCCAAAACATTCAATTTTAGCTGAAGAGAGTGGTGAAATATTGGGTGACAGTGATTTTCAATGGATTATTGACCCTTTAGA
>JAQWLF010000137.1:0-2166 GCA_029247465.1 Candidatus Thioglobus sp. | reverse complement strand
TGGACAGTCTTTCATTTCTGACGAAGAGTTACTTGAGGCAGCTAAAAACAATAGCCAAAGTATTTATCATCCCGTTGGAACTTGCAAAATGGGTGATGATGAAAATAGTGTTGTCGATGAACAATTAAAAGTTCATGGGATCTCTGGCTTAAGGGTTGTGGACGCATCGATTATGCCTGAGCTAGTCTCAGGAAATACAAATGCGCCAACAATGATGATTGCAGAAAAGGCTGCCGAAATGATACTTAGTGATAACAATCCTAGTTTGACTACGTAAACATTTTTGTGTATTGTTTATTCTGAAAATAATATTAATTATAGGTCCTATAAATGCCATCTCCTCTCTCTGATTTTCGTAGAAGTGAACTGTTTAAGCCAGCAATTCTTGTGCCTACATTAATCATGCTGATTTTTTCAATATTTAATCTCACTACACCCTCCGATCCAGCTCGAATTGCCTCATCCTTTAAACTAGGAATTGTCAATCAAGATAGTGGGCCTTCAATTCCATTAATTTCAACTCAAGCAATAAAAGTGATTTCAAAATCGCTCCCCTTTAGATTGACTTTACTTGAGGATTCTGAGATTGCACGAGAGGCTCTCTCAAAAGGAGAGGTTTCAACAGTATTAATTTTCCCAGAAAACTTTACCAAACTTGCTTTCAGTGATAAAAATTTAAATATTGAAATCTTGAATTCACAACACTTAACGATTGCTGAAACCCAAATGGCTGCCCAACTTCCAGCAACGATTCAGATGGCTCTATCAACTTTCGTGTCAAGTCTTCGCCTAGCTAAGTCTAATAATCAGGCGCCTAATCCAGGAATGCCAGTCACTGCAAATGTTGAGACTCTCTATACAGCAAAAAGCTTAGCCTCACTTCCAGCCCCTTTTGTTATGAGTTTTACAAGCTGGCTTGCCTCAATGGTAGGATCAATTCTGCTATTTCTTGGAACAAAACAAATGTCACTATTAAGCCGTGCACATGTGAGAACTGTCGTACCAATCATGACTATGGGAGCCGCCAGCTTAGCTTTAGCATTAATTGTGACATTAACTACCCTTCAATGGGAAACGTTTTTAATGGTTTGGATCAATGTATGGCTTGTTACTATTTGCTTGGTTTGGTTTTTTCTTGGAGTCTTTGAAATTATTGGGCTTTCAGCTTTGATTATTATCCTTCCAACCGTTTTTTATCAATCTGTACTTAGTGGCTCAATGATGCCAGTTAGTGCTGCGCCAGAATGGTTAGAATTAATTGGTACTTCAGTGCCTTTTGATTCTATAGGTGCTGCCTATAGAGCAATTATCTATGGATCAGACGGAAGCCTACCTTACACTTATCTATTAAGTGCAGCCTTAATTGGCCTTATCCTCAGTTGGGGCTCGGCAATATTTAAGGGGCGCATGAAAAGGAATTTTAGGTAATTAGACTTACCCACTTTGTTGCATTCACTAGTCTTTGTCGACTATCTCGTCAACAGATTTTTCAAGATCAATAATCGTCTTCCTAATCTCACTAGGAATAGAGGCCTTTTTATTATCAACATAGTCAAACATTACCACTTTAGCATCACCAATAGCGACCAGTCTCTGGTGTTTGTGGCTAACAACAGCATATTTCATTATAAAGTACTGATTTGCCATTGAGTCAACTCTGACTCCAACAGAAATACTATCCGGGTAGGCGAGTGGGTATATGAACTTGCACTGGGTTGATGCTAGTATCGATGAAATTCGTGTTTCTCCCAACACACTATCAGAATCAATTTTTTCAAAATAAGCAACTCGAGCTACTTGAAAATATTTGAAATATTCAATATTGTTGACGTGTTGAAGGGCGTCCATATCCCCCCATTCAATATTAATATCCACCACAAAAGTGAAGTCTTTTAACAATTCATTCATCATTAATCAAGGTCTCGATATCAGCTCGATATCTTTTAAGTTGAGCACGAAGCTTTTTGTCTTGTTTTTCGGTTCGAGTATTCAAAATTGCTGCAATTAAATGATGAGTTAGATTAATATTATAAGCATAATTATCACGATAATCTTGCATACTTGTAACCTTTAAAAACCAATACTCATAAAACTTATTAAGTAATTAATAATTATATTTTTTTCATGAAAAGAAAAATAATATAGAAATTTATGCTTAAATCACCA
>JAQWLF010000114.1:0-3522 GCA_029247465.1 Candidatus Thioglobus sp. | reverse complement strand
TCCCCTTGGAGGTAAAGAGATAATTGTGATTGGGCCTGAAATAGAAGGAACCTGTCTGTTTTGCTTAGAATTTGAAAAGAAAGTTACCTCAAAATATAAAGGAACAATTCCATTAAGATCTACTCCAGCATCTACATTAAAAGGCTTTGAGATAAATACACCAACCTGGGCAACACCGACTATATTTTTTATTGATGACGGTAGAGAGGTTTGGTCACATCAAGGGATTATGTCTTCAGAAAATTTTTATGAAGCCCTTGGAGAGTTTAAATTAGGTAAGAACTCAGAAGCTTTTAATGTAGCCTTTAATGAGGGAACAGATAGAAGATTTTGTAAGCAATATGAGATATTTAAAGATACTCCTGAAGGTGTTTTTATAGATAAACTTTCTGGTAGGTCGTTATTTGATACCGCTGACCGGTTTAATTCTAAATCTGGTTGGTTATCTTTTACAAAGCCAGTTGATAACGAAGTCTATGAGAAATTAGATCTTAGCTTTGGAATGTCTCGAACAGAGATTAGGTCAGTAAGCTCTGATATTCATTTAGGTCATGTATTTAATGATGGCCCTGATGGAATGCCAAGATATTGTATCAATGCAACAGTCTTAGAGTTTGTTCCACGGGATGGTGTTTAGATATCAAAAAAACTGTAAAATATTAAGTTATATTTTAAAATATTTGAAAGTTAGTTTTTAATTAAAGTTTAGACCCAATAATGAGCAAATATAAAGCAACTCCTATTAAATTTTCGTCATGAAATTATTCTTCTTATTATTAACAATTTTACTTGTTTCCTTAACGCCAGTTAATGCTGAAGATAGCCTTTATGAAAGAGGCAAAGAACTAGTAAAGCAAGAGGATTATGAAAAAGCACTAAAGGCCTTTGAGCTTGCTGCTGATATTGGTGACTTAGACGCAATGACCGCAGTTGGAATTATGTATATCGGTGGAATAGGAATTCAACAAAATGATGAAAAAGGAATTGAATATATAAAGAATGCTGCAAATCAATCACACCCAAAAGCACAATACACTTTGGGCGCAATTTACTATCTAGGTGTTGGAGTTCCTTCAGACTTTAATGAGGCTTTTAGATGGATTAGTTTATCTGCAAATCAGGGTTATCTTGATGCACAACATAATCTGGCTGAAATGTATGAGACAGGAAAGGGAGTATCTCAAAATCTTGAAAAGGCCTATGAATATTATATTGTCGCTGCGAGAAGAGGTAATTTAGACTCTCAAATTAAAGTTGCCAAAATGTATAAAGAGGGTATTGGTACAGACAAAGATATTAGTAAAAGTGATTATTGGTTAAAAAAAATTGAAGAGTCCAAGACAAAAAGCCAGTAGACCTAATATCAATGAATTTATAACTTTCTGAAGGGTGTTAAAATAAACGTCCATGAAACAAATAAATACCAAGAATGATTATGATGTCGTAATTATTGGTGCTGGGCCAGCAGGACTAAGCTTTGCCTGCTCATTAGCTGAAAAGAAAATAAGAGTTCTTATTGTTGAACGATCATCGATTGATTCTATCTCAAACCCACAGCCAGATGGTCGTGAAATTGCAATTACACATCAATCTCGAAAAATTCTATATGAGCTTGGTGTTTGGTCACTTATTGACGAGGATGAGGTGAGTCTTCTGAAGGAAGCCAAAGTTTATAGTGGTAGTTCAAATTCTTTGTTAGATTTTGATGCAAAAAAATCCTCGATTGAGGCGCTTGGCTATCTAGTCCCAAACTATTTAATCAGAAAAGGGCTATATGAGAGAGTATTGCAAGCCAATAATGTTGACATTGTGAGTGACATTAGTGTTGAGGATATCAATACTAATAATGCTGGTGCAGAGGTTACCCTTTCTGATGGCAAAAACCTTAAATCTAGCCTTGTTGTAGCCGCTGACAGTCGTTTCTCTGAAATCAGGAGGAAAATGGGTATACCTTCGTTGATGAAAGATTTTTCTAAAGTTATGATAGTAACCAGAATGGAGCATGAGAAGGATCACAATCATGTCGCATTAGAGTGTTTTAATTATGGGCATACTTTAGCACTATTGCCTCTAAATGGCAATGTCTCTTCAGTTGTATTGACTGTCTCTGCAGATAATGCCAAAGAAATACTCAGTCTCAGCGAGACTAAATTTAACGAGATGGCGACCGAGGGTTTTAAGCAAAAGTTAGGTCAAATGAAACAGATAGGGGAGCGTTACTCTTACCCTCTTATTGGAGTTTATGCACAAAAATTTAAAGCTAAAAGATTTGCCCTTGTAGGTGACGCTGCAGTGGGTATGCATCCTGTAACCGCACATGGATTTAATTTAGGACTAAAAGGGCAAGATCTATTATCGTTTGCCGTTAAGAGAGCATTTGATCATGGATTGGATATAGGTTCAGACGAGGTGCTGAATGATTATGAAAGAAAACACATTAATTTTTCTAGATTAATGTATTTTGGTACTAACGGGGTTGTTGCGCTATTTACTAATGACACTTTTGTAGCTAAGCGGATTCGAAAATTAGTACTGAAATTTGCAAACCGCTTTCCTCCTGTTAAAACTTTAATAACTAATCATCTTACAGAGTCAAAAAAGAGTAATTTAATACCCTTCTAAAGGAAAAGTTTATGACAGGTGATTTGAACAACTTAAAAAAAGAAATTCTAAAGAGTGGTATTGTCAGGGATGACCTAGATAGTAATCCAATTAATCAGTTTTCTCTATGGTTTTCTCAGGCAATGGAGGCAGATATTATTGAGCCTAGCGCAATGAGTCTTGCTACTGCTGATGATGTAATTGGGATTCGAACAGTACTACTTAAATATTTTGATGATAGAGGTTTTGTATTTTTTACTAACTATGGCTCTAAAAAATCTCGCCAAATTGAAATGAGGCCTCAGGCTGCTATCCTTTTTCCATGGTTAGCACTAGAGAGGCAAGTTAAAATTATTGGTAGTGTCGAAAGAATAACAAAGCTTGAGTCGTTAAAGTACTTTACATCTAGACCAAAAGGTTCTCAATTGGGTGCTTGGGCTTCAGAGCAATCTTCAAAGATTTCTTCTAGAAGTGTTCTTATTGACCAGTTTACATCAATGAAAAAAAAGTTTTCTAAAGGAGAAATTCCCTTGCCTGATTTTTGGGGTGGCTATCGAGTAATTCCACAAAGCATTGAGTTTTGGCAAGGAAGAGAAAACAGGCTTCATGACCGATTTATCTATGAGAATCACAATAATGGATGGGATATTAGTCGCCTTTCTCCCTAAGTAAATTTATTACTGGTTGGGTTTGAGGTGTTTTGCCATGCCAAAAGGCAAAGGAGCTTGCAGCTTGCTCAACTAACATTCCTAGTCCATCGCTAACTTTTAGCGCAGAGTTTTTTTGTGCCCATTTCATGAAAGGAGTTTCAACTCCATACATTAAGTCATAACAAATCGCACCTTCTGCAACACCGTTAGCAAGTTTAGGCATTTTTCCCGCAATTGATGCGCTCGTTGCGTTAATAACAATATCCACGGG
>JAQWLF010000109.1:0-13214 GCA_029247465.1 Candidatus Thioglobus sp. | reverse complement strand
TGGCCCTAAAGACAATTTTGATGAAGGCCAAAAAAAATCTCTTATTGATTTGCTTAAAAATCAGCTTAAGGGAGTGGTAAACAAAAATGGAAGGCTTATCTCTTAAATCAAAGTCCAAAGTTCGTTTGTTGTGTGAGGGAGAGTTAATTAATACATAGCCAAGAGCAATGAGCCTCCCCCTGGGGGTCAAAGTCTGTGTAAATATGCGAAGGGGGGTTGGTAATTTGATAGTAAATAACTAATCTAAATGTGAGTACTATTGTGAGTACAAATTATAATACTATATAATTATTATAGAAATATCAATGACTTACATAGATAAATCGGATACAGGTCAGGGAGCCAAATTGAATAATTAAGACATCTTCGGATGTCTTTTTATTTCTATGGGTATTTTTTTATTGCAATAATTGACAATTATCAAAAAAATAAGTAACCTGTCAGTTTCTTATCCCAATGCAAATTTAATTAGAAAAAAGCTTGGAAACAAGAGATTGTTGTCCCTCTATATTTAGGCTCAACAAGTGGCGTAATACTTTGTACATTGATTGTAAATTAAAAATCAATATGTGTATTACATTTGATAAAAAATAAAGGAGTAATTTATGAAAATAGGAAGATTTAGTAGACTACTGTTTATAACATTATTTAGCTTCTTTTTGTCTGGACAAGTTCTGGCAGACAAAATAAAAGTAGCTGGAGTCTATACTCAGCCATTACAGCAAAAATGGGATGCCAGATTGCATCTAGCTTTACAAGCAGCAGCAGATAGAGGTGAAATTGATTATGTAAACTCAGAAAAAGTTTCAAATACCGACTATGTTCGAGTTTTACGTGAATATTCTGAAAGTGGAGTGGACCTTGTAGTCGGCGAAGCTTTTGGTATTAGCGCTGAGGCTAGAAAAGTAGCAGATGACTATCCAAACATAGCATATCTAATGGGAGATCCTGGTAGTGGTTATGGTGGTCAACATGGTGGCAATTTTTCAGTATTTGATAATTATATTCACGAGCCTTGCTATTTGATGGGGATTATTGCTGGCGGCATGACCGAAACCAATAAAATTGGTATGGTAGGTGGTTATGCAATCGGTGAAGTAAACCGTTTGTTCCATGCCTTTATGGCTGGTGCAAGGTCAGTTAACCCTGATGTTGAGTTTAAAGTTAGCTTTATTGGCTCTTGGTATGATCCACCGAAAGCAAAAGAAGCTGCATTTGCTCAAATAGAAGCAGGAGTTGATGTCTTATATGCAGAACGTGCTGGTGTAGTGGATGCTGCAAGAGAGAAAGGCATACTTGCATTTGGTAACGTTAATGACATGAATCAAGAGGAAAACGGCACAGATGTCGTGGTCACATCTGCTTTATGGCATATGGAAAACGCAATTGATCATGCAATCTCCCGTGTTAAAGCTGGTACCTTCGAAGCAGAGGATTATATGGAATGGACTATGATGCAAAAAGGCGGAGCTTCTTTAGCACCTTACTATGAGTTTGATAGTAGGATTGCAAGTGATGTTAAAGCTAAAGTAGGATCAATGTCTAGAAAAATTCTAGGTGGTAGTCTTGTAGTTGAAATTAATGACGACGAGCCAAAATCAACTTACTAAAACTATCAGATGAAGAAGTTACAATTTTCCAAAATTTGCAAGAATTTTGGTTCTGTTGTAGCAAATGACAATATTTCACTCTCACTAGGTGAGGGTGAAATATTATCTGTATTAGGTGAAAATGGTGCAGGTAAAACCACATTAATGAATGTACTCTTTGGACACTATATAAGTGACAAAGGGTTTATCGAAGTTGAGGGTCAAAGATTAACACCAGGCTCAACAAAAGCCTCCCTAGATGCTGGAATTGGTATGGTTCACCAGCATTTCACGTTAGCGGATAATCTTACTGTATTAGAAAATATTATTCTTGGCACCGAGCCTTTAATTAGACTTTGGAGTCAAAAAAAACAAGCGTACAAGAAACTTACAGCACTATCAAAGCGTTTCGGCTTGTTAATTAATCCAGACGCTAAAGTAGCCGATTTAACGGTTGGCGAAAAACAGCGAGTTGAAATAATAAAAGCACTCTATCGTGATGCAAGTATTTTGATACTTGATGAACCAACCGCAGTTCTCACTCCGCAAGAGACGACACAGCTTTTCAAAGTACTCAAGGAAATGGTAAATGCTGGTTTATCAATAATGTTTATATCGCACAAATTAAATGAAATTCTGGAAATTAGTGATCGAATTGTAGTTCTACGTCAAGGCAAATTAGTAGGAGAGGTAGCTACTGAAAATGCAAGTAAGGAGTCTCTCGCAGAAATGATGGTGGGACGCAAAGTTACACGACCAGCGTATGAAAAATTGAAAATCGGCAAGGTGGTCTTAGAGCTTAATAATGTATGTTTAAATGCGAGCGAGCGCTCGACTGCGCTTTCTAATATTAACCTTAAAATCCATGAAAAAGAAATCATTGGTCTGGCAGGAGTTGCAGGTAATGGCCAAGCTGGACTGGCTTCAATTTTACAAGGATTAGCCTCCCCAAGCTCTGGGGAATTTAAGTTATTTGGAGAGAGTTTAGTTAAATATGATCCCTGTTATCTTACAGAATCTGGAGTCGCACGGATTCCAGAAGATCGCACAAATGAGGGCATAATAGGAGAAATGGAGTTATGGGAAAATTTCCTTGGTGAGGAATTGCGCTCTAAAGCCAAATCAGGATTTATTATCGACAAAAAGCAGGCAGTCAGTAATGCTGAAAAATTAATTCAAGAGTACGATATTCGTTGTGAAGGCCCATTTGCATCTACTAGATTATTGTCTGGCGGTAATATTCAGAAGTTAATTCTTGCAAGAAGTTTGTCGAATAACCCACGTTTTATTATTGCAAATAAACCAGCAAGAGGACTAGATGAAGGCGCAATAAGTTTTGTACAGCAGCAAATAATAGATGCTAAAACACAAGGTGCTGGGGTATTGCTAATTAGTGAAGACTTGGATGAAATTTTTGAATTATCTGACCGTATTGCAGTGATATTTGATGGAAAATTACAAGGACCTTTTGATAGTAATACAGTCAATATAAATCAAGTCGGCCTTATGATGAGTGGCGAAATGAAAGCGGAAAGTTTGTATGAGGCTTAAAACAAGAAGAGATGCGCCTGTATGGTTAATTGCATTACTGCCCATACTTTCTATTGGGGTTGCTTTTATTATTGGTGCTTTTTTTATAATTTGGGCGGGTGAATCTCCAATTACCGCTTATATAGCCTTAATTAAAGGTTCTTTAGGTTCAACTTTTGCAATTACTGAATCCTTGGCAAGAGCAACCCCACTAATTTTTACAGGTTTAGCTGCTGCTGTTGCATTTCGAGCAAAATTTTGGAATATTGGCGCAGAGGGGCAATTATATTGTGGTGCTATGGCTGCAACCTTGGTTGGTACTGGGGTGATTGATTTACCTGCGCCGATCATGATACCAATGTTGTTTATTGCAGGTGCATTGGCGGGTTGTTTAATTTTGTTGGTGCCAGTTGTTCTTAAAACCCATATGAAAGTGGATGAAGTGGTAACTACCCTGTTACTGAATTTTGTAATTTTACTATTTGTAAATATGTTGCTTGAAGGTCCATGGAAAGACCCTATGGCCATGGGATGGCCTCAGGCTGCACGAATTATTGATAATGGTGTTTTGCCTACCATTGTTGCTAAGAGTAGATTACACCTTGGAATCATTATTGCCCTAGTAATGTCCGTTGTAATGTGGGCTATACTTCGCTTTACGGTTTGGGGGTATGAAATACGAGCGGTTGGATACAACCAGCAAGCCTCAACTTTTTTTGGGATATCAATCAATAAATCAGTATTGATGGTAGCCCTTTTTAGCGGTGGACTGGCAGGTATGGCAGGAGTTAGTGAGGTTGCGGGACTGAAAGGCTATTTAACTTTAACTTTGTCGCCAGGCTTTGGTTATACGGGAATAGCAGTGGCAATGCTTGCACAATTGCATCCTATAGGAGTCATTATTTCAGCTGTATTTCTGGCGTCAATTTATGTCGGCGCTGATGCGATGAGTCGAACGGTAAACATACCTAACTATATTGCAGATATTTTAGTTGCCATATCTTTATTATCGGTTCTAGTTGGAGCTATGCTGACACGATTCCGTATTGTATGGGGTAAATAATTATGATGGAATTATTTGAAATGATGTTGACAGCGGGTTTATGGGCATCTGTAATAAGGATTGCAACCCCATTAATTTTTGCTACATTGGGTGAGCTAATTTGTGAGCGTGCAGGTGTATTAAATCTTGGAATAGAAGGCATAATGACCATTGGAGCAATGGCTGGCTGGATATGGGTTTATCAAGGCGGAGACCTATGGGGTGGAATTGTATTTGCTGCAATTGTTGGAATGGTATTTGGTTTGCTTCACAGCTTACTAGTGGTCTATCTTGGCTTATCTCAACATGTGAGCGGAATTGGAATTACCTTACTAGCCTCATCTATTAGTTATTATGCATATACAATGCTAATACCATTCAGCACGACGCCACCAAAGATTGTTCCATTCAGCACATTTGAAGTGCCATTATTATCATCAATTCCAATTATTGGAGAAGCATTTTTTAACCAATCTGCATTAACATATTTAGCATACATATTAGTAATAGTTACTTTCTATGTGCTCTATAAAATGCCAATTGGTTTAACAATTAGAATGGCAGGTGAAAATCCAGTTGCTAATGAGGCTCAAGGTATTAATGTACTATTAATTCGCACTGGTGCGGTCATGGCTGGAAGTGCTTTGATGGCTATTGGAGGCGCATTTTTAACTATGTCTGCATTTGATGCGTTTTATTTTGGTATGATTAATGGCAGAGGGTGGATCTGTATTGCGCTGGTTATTTTTGCGTCTTGGAAACCTGGTAAAGCCTTCTTGGGAGCAATTTTATTTGCATTATTTGAAGCATTACAAATTAGGGCACAATTAATAGGTGCAGATGTTATTCCATATCAAATTTTTTCTATGATGCCATACTTTCTCAGCATAGTTGCAATGATGCTTGTTGCACGTAAAGCAGCCTATCCTAAGGCATTATTAGTACCATTTAGACAAGGAGATCGTATCTAATGTTTGACTTACTTATTAAACACGCCAATCTTCCAGATGACCGTAAGAATTTGGATATTGCTATTAAAGATAAAAAAATAGTAGCCATTGAGAGAGATATTGTTGGTGACGCAGCTAATAGTATTGATGCGACTGATAAACTAGTTTCTCCGGGTCATGTAGATAGCCATTTTCATTTAGATGCTACTCTAACCTTAGGCCAACCTCGTTTTAATGAAAGTGGCACTTTACTTGAAGGTATTCAACTTTGGGATGAGCTAAAACCTCACTTAACTATAGAACATATAAAAAAACGCGCCCGTAAATTATGTTATTGGGCAATAGCAAATGGATGTTTAGCAATTCGCAGCCATGTTGATATAAGTGATGATCGCTTGTTAGCTGTAGAGGCGTTATTAGAATTGCAAAAAGAAATGAAGGATTGGATTGATATTCAACTAGTTGCATTTCCACAAAATGGATATTTACGTTATAAAAATTCTATCCAAAACTTGGATAGGGCATTAAAAAAAGGGGTAGAAGTGGTTGGAGGTATTCCGCACTTTGAGCGCACTATGAATGAGGGTTCCCAATCTATAAAGCTGTTATGTGAAATTGCAGCAAAACAAGGCTTATTAGTTGATATGCATTGTGATGAATCTGATGACCCAATGTCTAGACATGTTGAAACGTTGGCGTTTGAAGCTCAACGATTAGGTCTGCAGGGAAGAGTCACGGGTTCGCACTTAACATCTATGCACTCAATGGATAATTATTACGTGAGCAAATTAATGCCTTTATTACGAGAAGCTGAATTACAGGTTGTTGCCAACCCATTAATAAATATTACCCTTCAAGGGCGCCATGACCTCTATCCTAAGCGTAGAGGTATGACGCGAGTTAAGGAGTTATTGAATAATAATGTTAATGTAGCTTTTGGGCATGACTGCGTAATGGATCCATGGTACAGCCTAGGAAAACATGATATGTTGGAAGTTGCTCATATGGGTTTGCATGTTGGTCAAATGACAGGTATGAAAGAAATGCACCAAATATTTCAAGCAATTACCACTAATGGTGCCAAAGTAATGCAACTAAATAATTATGGTATCGAAGTTGGTTGTGATGCTAATCTGGTGGTTCATCAAGCTAACAACCCAATTGAAGCAATACGCTTATGCAATGCACGTTTATTTGTAATTCGTAATGGGCAAGTTATTGCAAAGGCTAACCCAATACAAAGCGAACTATTGTTAGATACAAATAAAGTAACGAGTGTTATTGATTGGACTCTCTAAGCATATTAAAATAACAACAAGTTATAGAGCTATTTTTATGAAGTATTGGCTTAAATTCTTAGCTAATAGGAGTGTGAAAAATGTTAAAAAATAATCCTGAATATTATGATGCGCACTGGATGCCATATACCTCAAATAGAGAATTTAAAGAAAATCCACGCATAATGGTCTCGGCTAAAGATAGCTATTATATAGATGATAAAGGCAGAGAAATATTTGACGGTCTTTCAGGGCTATGGACTTGTGGAGCAGGCCATTCACGTCCTGAAATCGTGGAAGCGGTTAGTAAACAAATTGACACCCTAGATTACTCCCCGGCATTTCAATTTGGACACGACAAATCGTTTGAATTAGCAAATAGAATTATTGAACTTACTCCAAAAGATCTAGACCGTGTTTTTTTTACGTGTTCCGGCTCAGAAGCAGTAGATAGTGCCCTTAAAATTGCTCGAGCTTACTGGAGGCATAAGGGAAAGGTCGGTAAAACTCGTTTGATTGGAAGAATAAAGGGCTATCATGGAGTTAATTTTGGGGGGATCAGTGTTGGCGGTATTGGTCCAAATAGAGAGATGTTTGGTCAAGGTATTGAAGCTGACCATTTAACATCCACCTTGTTACCAGAAAACTTATTTAGCAAAGGACAACCTCAAGTTGGAGATCATTTAGCCGATGACTTATTAGATAAAATAGCATTGCATGGTGCTTCTAATATTGCCGCAGTAATTGTAGAACCAATGGCGGGCTCTGCAGGAGTAATACCACCTCCTATAGGTTATCTTAAGAGGTTGCGTAAAATCTGTGATGCTAATGATATTTTATTAATCTTTGATGAAGTAATAACCGCTTTTGGCCGCATGGGCGCGAAGACAGGGGCTGAAGCATTTGGCGTTATTCCAGACATAATGACTTTTGCAAAACAAGTTAGTAATGGCAGTCAACCGCTAGGTGGTGTAGTGGTTAACAAAAATATTTATGAAACTTTTATGGATACGAAAGCACCAAATTATTTGGTTGAATTATTCCATGGTTATACCTATTCTGCGCACCCGGTGGCTTGTGCTGCATCGATTGCAAGTTTAGATATATTACAGAATGATAATTTGGTAGAGCGAGTGCAAAAAATGAGCCCAATATTTGAACAAGAGCTACATAGCCTTAAAGGTTTACAATATGTTGCGGATATTCGTAATTATGGATTGGCTGGTGCTTTTACTATTGAAGCTGTTAAAGATCAGCCCGCATTACGACCTTATCAAATAGCAATGAAATGTTGGGATAAAGGTTTTTATGTGCGTTATGGTGGAGATACTATTCAATTAGGTCTGCCATTTATCGTATCCGAACAAGAAATAAAGGATGTTGTTGGTGCAATATCTGACTCGATTAAAGAATTACAATAAAGGAGCAAGAAGAAATGAAATTAGTAGAACACCTTATTAATGGTGAACTTGTATCAATGGGTGACCCTACTCAGGATGTATTTAATCCATCTACTGGAGAGGTTAGCAAGCAAGTAGAAGTCGCTTCAAAAAACACTGTTGAAAAAGCTATAACTGCCGCTCAGGATGCTTTTCCAGCTTGGCGAGCAACTCCGCCACTTAAACGCGCTAGAATTATGTTTCGTTTCAAAGAATTGTTAGAGAAAAATATTAATAAGATAGCACAATTAATTGGAGAGGAGCATGGAAAAATTGCACACGATGCGCTTGGTGAAATTACTCGAGGTATCGAAAATGTTGAATATGCCTGCTATGCGCCAGAACTACTAAAAGGAGAACACAGTAAAAATATTTCAACCAATATTGATTCATGGAGTGAGTTTCAACCTTTGGGAGTTGTTGCGGGGATTACTCCCTTTAATTTTCCTGCAATGGTGCCATTATGGATGTATCCAATGGCAATAGTCTGTGGCAATTGTTTTGTATTAAAGCCCTCAGAAAGGGATCCTTCAGCAGCATTATTCGTAGCTCAATTATTGAATGAAGCGGGTTTACCAAAAGGGGTTCTAAATGTTGTTAATGGGGGCAAAGAAGCAGTAGATACTTTACTAACCGATGAAAGAGTCCAAGCTGTAAGTTTTGTTGGATCAACCGCTATTGCAAAATATATTTACAAAACTGCTTCTGAGAATGATAAGAGGTGTCAAGCTCTCGGAGGAGCTAAAAATCACGCTATTGTAATGCAAGATGCAGAAATGGAGAATACAGTGAACGCGCTAATAGGTGCTGCATTTGGCTCTAGTGGTGAACGATGTATGGCAATTTCTGTTGTAGTCGCAGTTGGTTCAGAGACGGCAGATAATTTAATTGCTGGCTTGAAATTTAAGATGAATGACCTAAAGGTAGGTAATTTTGATAATAGTAAAAATGATTTTGGACCGCTTATAACTAAAGATCATATGGAAAAAGTTAAAGGGTATATAACTAGTGCAGAAGCTCAAGGTGCAAATATTGTTGTGGATGGGCGGAGTGTTAATGTGAAAGGTTGTGAAAATGGCTTTTATGTTGGTGGCACTCTTATAGATTGTGTAGAGGCTTCAATGGAGTCTTATCAGAACGAAATATTCGGACCAGTATTGCAAGTTGTGAGAGTAGAAACTATGCAGCAAGCAATAGATTTAATTGATGAACACGAATACGGTAACGGAACCTGTATTTTCACCCGTGATGGTGAAGCAGCGAGGTATTTTAGCGACCAAATAAAAGTCGGCATGGTTGGTATTAATGTTCCATTGCCAGTCCCAGCTGCACAGCATAGTTTTGGTGGTTGGAAACAATCAATGTTTGGTGATTTAGCAGCATATGGGCCTGATAGTGTAAGATTTTATACACGAAGAAAAACTATAACTCAACGTTGGCCATCATCCAGCATTCGTGAGGGTGTAAACTTTTCTTTCCCTTCATAATTGGTTTGGATGTTAGTTTCTAAGGGCTTCCTTTAGGAAGTCCTTTTTTTTGTTATAAAGCCTTCGTTTTTCATTCAAATTACGCTTAATGATACTTTAGAGTTTATTGAAAGTCAGCCTAACAATTTTAGTTGACAAGTATAAAAATGATATGTAACCTGTCTATTTAGTCAAGAAATATTATGTTGTTTTTTATACCAAATAGGATAAGGAGTTATTGAATGAGTAAATTGAAGTGTGGTTTAATCCAAATGGGCTTGAAAGGTGATGGTACGATGTCGCCAGAAAAAATACGTGATTTAATGATCGAAGCTCATATCCCTATGATAGAGGATGCAGCTAAACAAGGAGTAAAAGTACTTTGTTTTCAAGAAGTGTTCACTTCGCCGTACTTTTGCCCGAGTCAGGATAAAAAATGGTATGCAGCGGCTGAGTCGATTCTCAATGGACCCACAGTTAAGCTAATGCAAGAATATGCAAAAAAATATCAAATGGTAATTGTTGTTCCTATTTATGAAGAAGAGATGCCGGGTGTTTATTACAATACCGCGGCAGTAATTGATGCTGATGGAAGTTTTTTAGGTAAATATCGTAAAACTCATATTCCTCAAGTTGCACCCGGTTTTTATGAAAAATTTTTCTTTAAACCTGGAAATCTTGGATATCCAGTATTTGACACTGCTTACGTTAAATTGGGAGTTTATATTTGTTACGATAGGCACTTCCCTGAGGGTTGGCGAGCATTAGCTTTAAATGGAGCAGAATATATTGTTAATCCTTCCGCTACAGTCGCGGGCTTAAGTAAATATTTATGGGAGTTAGAGCAACCAGCTTCGGCTGCTGCTAATGGAGTTTTTATTGGGGCGATAAATCGTGTAGGTACAGAAGAGCCATGGGCAAAGCAAATGGGTGAGTTCTATGGTTCAAGTTATATTGTAAATCCTCGTGGTCAAATTGAAGCGCAAGCAAGTTACGGCGATGATGAGTTGTTGATTCATGAAATTGATTTAGATATGGTAAGAGAAGTTCGAGACACTTGGCAATTTTTCAGAGACAGGCGAAGCGACCTTTATGGGAGGTTAACGGAAAAATAGTACCATGAATGAGTCATCATCTAGTAAAGCCTCACAATCTACAATTATAGATATTAGTAATTTGTGTCTTACATTTGAGACGCAAACAGAACCAGTGCACGCGCTTTCTGATATCAATATGCAAGTTGATTCAGGTGATTTTGTGTCTTTAATTGGTCCTAGTGGTTGTGGTAAAACAACATTGTTGCGAGTTATAGCTGATTTAGAAAAGCCAACGAGTGGATCAATAACCGTTGAAGGTAAGACCCCTCATCAAGCACGTTTAGATCGATCTTACGGGTATGTATTTCAAACGCCAGGTTTACTGCCTTGGCGTAATATTGAGAAAAATATACACCTACCCCTTGAGATGTCGGGTTATTCAAAATCTGAACAAAAAAATCTTTCTGATCAGTATTTATCATTAGTCAGTCTGTCAGGATTTGAAAAAAAATATCCATGGCAATTATCCGGTGGAATGCAGCAACGTGTCTCAATTGCGCGGGCTTTGAGTTTTAATCCTGATATGCTACTGATGGATGAGCCATTTGGTGCTCTTGATGAGATTACTCGTGACCGTTTAAATGAAGAGTTATTGCGTTTATGGGAAAAGACTAAAAAAACAGTTGTATTTGTGACTCATTCAATACCTGAGGCAGTCTTCTTATCCTCTAAGATTGTAGTCATGTCTGCTCGTCCAGGAAAAATTATTAATGTAATTGAAACCAATTTTCCAAAAGACAGAACCCTTGATATTCGAGAAACGACTGAATTTTTAGAAGCCTCACAACTGGTTAGAGAGGGTCTAAAAGAGGGACATAGTGATGCAAGCTAATAGAGTTTTTAATACACTTATTAGCGGAACAGTTGGTCCTGTTATGATTCTGGTAACCGCTATTATTATGATATGGTATGCCGGAGCCGTTTATTTAAATAGCTCCTTTTTAATTGACAGATATGAAAAAAATAATATTGAGTGGACTTTTTCAGAATTAGCCTCAGACTCTTGGTCTATGGAGCGACCTGTTTTGCCATCACCCCATCAAATTGCAAAGGAGTTAAAGAAAACAATTTGGGATAAGAAGATAACTTCAAAACGGAGTTTGGTTTACCACTCTGGTGTGACTTTATCTTCTGCAATGGTTGGCTTTGTAATGGGCACCTTTCTTGGTATTGTGTTGTCTGTAGGTATTGTTTATGTGGCAGCACTGGATCGAACTTTAATGCCTTGGATAATTGCATCACAAACTATTCCAATTCTGGCAATAGCTCCTATGATTGTCGTTGTGTTAGGTTCAATGGGTATTATTGGCTTAGTTCCAAAAGCAACGATCTCAACTTATCTTTGTTTTTTTCCTGTGGTTGTTGGGATGGTTAAAGGTTTAAGGTCACCAAGTATTATCTTGGTAGACCTAATGAACAGTTATTCAGCATCAAAAGCAGAGGTTTTTTGGAAATTACGTCTTCCGGCGTCTATTCCTTATTTATTTGCTAGTTTAAAAGTAGCCATTGCTTTAAGCGTTGTTGGGGCAATTGTAGCAGAGCTTCCTGCTGGTGCTCAAGGAGGTCTTGGTGCGCGTCTATTGTCTGGCTCATATTATGGCCAAACGAGTCTTATTTGGGCTGCTTTGATAACTGCTTCAGTGATTTCTGCAACCCTAGTTACCATAGTTGGAAGAATGGAGCGCGCAGTTAATAATCGTATGGGGCTGCAAATATGAATTTCCTGGCAATAATAAGGTCGCGTCCCTTAAGTGGATTGCTATGTATTATTTTTTCAATCGCCTCATTTATTTGGTTAAAGCTTGACGCAATAAATGATTACGAACTTAATCCTATTATTGTGCTGACTATTGCAACTGTCGGTTTATTATTTTTTATCATTCGTCATCAAGGATTACTTCTTTTATCAATTTGTTTTGTAGCTTTATTTTCTGGAGCTTGGTCTGTATTAAATTTAATACATTCATTCGATAAAGGCGTAGTTATGGGTTTGGATGCCTGGTTCTTGGTAAGTGCATTGTGGTTTCTAACATGGAATAACTTAGTTCAACTATCAGCTTTGAAGACAAAGAATAAATTAATAGAATTATCTCTTAATATAGTTATTCCAGTTTTATTTGGTGCATGGATATTTTTTCTATGGGAGGTTATTACTATAGGTATGTCCGTTCCACAGGTGTTGTTACCTGCACCAAGTCTTATTTGGCAAGTATTTGATGGGTTTGGCGCTACTTTATTTGCTGATTTTTATCAAACTTTTGTTCGTTCAGCAATTCCTGGCTTTATTATGGGAAGTGGTACAGGATTTCTCGTTGCAATTGCAGCAGATAAAATTCCATTTTTAAGGCGTGGATTAATTCCAATTGGAAACTTCTTTAGCGCGATACCAATTATTGGTATGGCGCCAATTATGGTTATGTGGTTTGGATTTGATTGGCAGTCCAAAGCAGCTGTCGTTGCCATAATGACTTTTTTCCCAATGATGGTAAATACCTTAGGAGGTCTTAACGAGACTGATAGGATTGATCGAGATTTATTACATACTTATGCTTCAAGTTACTGGCGAGAACTTTTTAGTTTGCGTCTACCAAATGCAATGCCATTTATTCTTAATGCATTGAAAATTAACTCAACTTTCGCTATGATTGGAGCTATAGTGGCAGAATTTTTTGGAACACCCATAGTAGGAATGGGATTTAGAATTTCGGCAGAGGTTGGCCGAATGAATATCGATATTGTATGGGCAACAATTGCGGTTGCTGCTCTGACTGGTTCGATGTTTTATGGAGTGTTTGCTCTTTTAGAAAGAAAATTAACTTTCTGG
>JAQWLF010000090.1:0-6020 GCA_029247465.1 Candidatus Thioglobus sp. | reverse complement strand
CTAGCAACGTCCTGTGAGATCTATAAAAAAGAACGTTTTTCTGATCATTCCCCACTCATCATTGATTACAACTTATGAGTAACGAAAAACCGCTACGCAAAATTCAGAGCTTTGTTAGGCGCTCAGGAAGACTTTCTAAAGCCCAGACTATTGGATTAAACGAGCTATGGGATGATTACGGAATCAATCCAAACGGCAAACTACTCAACCTTAACAAACTCTTCTTGAGTCCGAACAATGTCACTCTTGAGGTGGGCTTTGGAAACGGAGATAGCCTTCTCGAGACGGCCATTCAAAATCCCAATATAAACTTCTTAGGTATTGAGGTTTATGAGGCTGGAGTTGGTAGGCTTATTAATGAGGCTAGCAAAAACAAGCTCACCAACCTTAAAATCATTAAGGAAGATGCTGTAGAGGTTCTTAATAACAATATTCCTGATGACAGTATTTCACATTTTCAGTTATTTTTTCCTGACCCTTGGCACAAAAAGAGGCATCACAAGCGTAGAATTGTCCAAACAAGCTTTCTAGACTTACTTACAAAAAAGCTGAAAAATAATGGAATTGTTCATATTGCTACTGACTGGGAAAACTATGCGGAGCACATTATGGAGACGCTAGAATCGCATTCGCACTTTAAAAACTGTGCTGGTGACCATATATATTCTGAAAGACCTGAGCAACGGCCGTTAACTAAATTTGAGAATCGAGGTCAAAAATTAGGTCACAGTGTTTGGGATATTATTTTTACAAACTTAAAAGGAGGTTAAATGATATTTCCTATATTTGTAGTTGTTACACTTGCTGAAATCTATGTATTGGTTTCTGTAGGAGATGCTATTGGCGCATGGTCAACCATACTATTAGTTATTATTACTGCCTTGATAGGGTCAACCCTTCTTAAACAGCAGGGCTGGTCAATAATGGCAAAAGCACAACAGAGTATCGCTGAAGGTAGGACACCTGCACTAGAGATGCTTGAGGGAGTCGTTATTCTAGTTTCAGGTGTTCTCCTGCTGACTCCTGGCTTTATAACGGATGGCCTTGGATTACTAGGCTTAATGCCTTGGAGTCGACGTTATTTTATTAACCACTTCTTGGAAAAAAATGCAGAACGTGTTTTTAGTCAAAGGAATTCAGTATTCATTAATAGAACAAAGAGTAGTGAATCAAAAACTGTTAACAAAGATGAGCCAATTGAAGGTGAGTTCTGGGAAGATAAATAATCCAAAACTAATTATTGATTCGACACCGTAATCTTAAAATATGCATAAGAAAAAAACCCTTGATGATTGGCTAAGTTGGCAAGAAGAACTAATGGAAGAGACTATTGTTCTTGGTCTAGAAAGGGTCCAAATAGTCTACGAACGCCTTTTTCCAAATGGTGTACCGTTTGCTGCAATTACTGTAGCTGGAACTAATGGTAAAGGTTCAACAATTGCTTTTATTGATAGCATCTATAGAGAATCTAAGTACAAAGTGGGACGGTCTACTTCACCCCATCTTATAAACTACAATGAACGTTTTGCAATTGATGGGGTAAATGTTAGTGATGCATCAATAATTGAAGCTTTTGAGTTAATTGAGGCAAAAAGAGAGGGGATCTTATTAACCTACTTTGAATTTTCAACCTTAGCAACATTGATCATATTTGCTAACGAAGCTGTTGATCTTGCTATTCTAGAAGTTGGGCTTGGTGGTCGACTCGACTCTGTCAATGTCGTTGATTGTGATGTTAGTGTTATTACAAATATCGCAATTGATCATACCGACTACCTTGGCGATACTAGAGAAGCTATTGGAAAAGAAAAGGCTGGCATCATGAGAACCTCCAAGCACTGTATTTGTGGCGACCAAGATCCGCCAATAAGCCTACTCTCTTATGCAAAAGAAATAGACTCACCCCTTACCCTTATAAAGCAAGGATACAAAGGTGAGATAGGTTTAGAGGGAGCACATCAAAAACTGAATGCAGCTGTTGCAATCAAAGCGATAGAGATGCTTGATGATCGATTCCCTGTATCCAGTGATATGATTCTTAAGGGAGTTAAAAAAGCTCGATTCGTTGCTCGATTTGAAAAGATTCCTGTAGGCGATAAAACCATTGTTCTGGATGTTGCTCATAACCCAGATGCGGTCAAGACTTTAGTGAATACTTTGTCAGAATCTCCAATGGAAACAGTGGCTATTTTTTCAGCACTTGCTGACAAAAATATTGATGACATGATTGGGCTTGCATCAGACACTATTAAGCACTGGTTTTTGGTTCCAATTTCTGCTGAACGTGCAATTCAAATGGAGGCTCTCGAGAACAAATTTAGTAAATCACAAGTAACAACAGTTTGTTTAACTATGGATAATGCTATTGAAAAGGCGCTTGCACTTATTAATATTAAAAGAATTGTAATTTTTGGGTCGTTCTATACGGTAGCTGATGCAGCTAAATTCTTAAAAGAATCTGAGTATTATTAGTTACCGGAGTTAACGACAGACCCTAAGAAACTATTGTAAAATTAGTCCTATCTTTCAGGGAGACCATGGGCAATTTTTTTAACAACTTTTGGGATACTATAAGTTTGCTGGCTTGGTCAGACTGGCTTACCCTCATAATCCTCATCATTTTTGTTGTAAGGGGCTTTATTCAAGGCCTTGCTAAAGAAATCATTAGCCTTGTTTTTGTTATTTTAGCAATTATCTTAGCGTTTCTTTATTATGATGAATTTACAAATACTTTTCTGAGTAGCTGGATTAGCTCAACAAACCAGTCAATTTTTGCACTCTCTTTTGGCGCTATATTTCTTGCTATTTGGTTTATTAAAAAAGGATTTTATAGGATAGCAGAGTCCTCTTCACGTATCGATAATCCTTGCGACCTAAATAGACCCTTTGCGATTACTGTCATAACTACTATAATTGCCATAACAAGTTATAATTATCTAGGAATCATTTCTGAACTTAGAACGATAGAGGTGATGATAGTTAATGAGTCATTACGTAATTTTGTATCATTCTGTGTTGTTTTTGCTGCTTTTCTTATAGCTACTGTTGCTTTATCAAAGCTTCTTAATATTAAAATCGACAATGAAGAACCTTCTGTTATGTCTCCAGTATTTAGTGTATTTATAAGGGTTTTTACTACACTTGATGTTTTAATTAATGCGCGAAATATAGTCGGTCTAAAGAATAAATTTTTTGGTGCAGTACTAGGTTTATTTAAGGGTGGTATTTTTGTACTAATTATTGTACTTATCCTGCAAAGCATGACGTGGGTTACACAAAATCATGCCTGGGTAGAGACAAGTGGCGCGTTAAGAACTTTTCAAGACTGGTCAGTTGACATAAAACCTTTATTGTCTAAGTATTTGTTATTTGTTGAGCTCGAACCCGGTGATGCAGTCGCTGAGTTTATAGAAACTGAAATTTTAGGGGAATAAATTATGTGTGGTATTGTTGGCATACTTTCTACTACAAAAAAAGATGTGGGGTTTTTTATTTATGACGCACTGACAATTATTCAGCACCGTGGCCAAGATGCTGCCGGTATAACAACTGCCAACAAAGGGCGTTTTTATATGCGCAAGGGGAATGGACTTGTTCGCAATGTTTTTCGAACAAAGCATATGGAAAAATTGATTGGCGACATGGGAATTGGTCACATCCGCTATCCTACTGCAGGAAGCTCTTCTGAGGCTGAAGCTCAGCCATTTTATGTTAATTCACCTTACGGAATTGCATTTGCACATAATGGCAACCTAACCAATGCTGAGTCATTAGCAAAAGAAATTTTTGAACAAGATCTTCGACATATTAATACCAACTCAGACTCAGAGATACTGCTCAATATACTGGCCAGTGAAATAGCCGAAGGACAAAAGCATCGAATCAATGAAAGAGACATTTTTAAAGCGGTAACAAAGCTTCATAAACGAGTAAAGGGCGCTTATGCAGCAATAGGAATGATACCGGGCTATGGTATTTTTGGGTTTAGAGATCCCAATGGAATTAGGCCCTTAATACTCGGAGAAAGAACTACAAAAAAGGGCACTAAATATATGCTTACTTCTGAAAGTGTTGCTCTTACTGCGCTTGGTTATAAAATTACTCGTGATGTTAAGCCTGGAGAAGCAGTTGTAATTGATCGAAAAGGAAACGTTCATTCTCAGCAATGCTCAGATAGTTCAACGTTATCGCCCTGTATTTTTGAATTTGTTTATTTTGCAAGGCCTGACTCCATTATTGACAACATTTCAGTCTACAAATCGCGCCTCAGGATGGGTGAAAAGCTTGCTGAAAAAATTAAGTCTAAATGGTCTGAGGAGACAATAGACGTTGTTATGCCTGTACCTGATACTTCTAGAACAGCAGCACTCCAATTAGCTAATGAGATGGATTTAAAGTATCGAGAAGGTTTTATAAAAAACCGCTATATTGCAAGAACCTTTATTATGCCTGGTCAAAAACAACGAAAAAAATCGGTACGCCAAAAGCTAAGTGCAATTGAACTTGAATTTAAAGGCAAGAACGTTCTTTTGGTTGATGACTCTATTGTGAGAGGAACAACAAGTAGAGAAATTGTTCAAATGGCAAGAGTTGCTGGAGCTAAAAAAGTCTTCTTTGCATCTGCCGCTCCTCCTGTACGTTATCCTAATGTGTACGGTATTGATATGGCGAGTAAAAATGAGTTTATTGCCCATAATAAAACGACTGATGAGGTCTGTCAATCTATTGGTGCAGATAAATTAATCTATCAAAATCTTAAAGACTTAATATGGTCAGTTCAGCAAGGTAACCCGGATATCTTGTCTTTTGACTGCTCTTGTTTTGATGGAAAATACCTTACTAAGGATATTGATACACCCTATCTAGATAACCTTGAAACCAGAAGGTCTGACCGAGCTAAACAAGATAATATAACCAATGAGAGTTCAGAATTAATTTACAATGATGCTGACTAATAATAAAAATGAAAGATAACAAGTTTAATACAAAAGCGATTCGTGAGGGATATCAGCCAACTCAAGAGCAGGAACATTCAGCTGCTATTTTCCTGACCTCAAGCTTCAGGTTTGATAGTGCTGAGCAAGCAGCTAAAAGGTTTGACAATAAAGATCAGGGCAACGTATATTCAAGATTTACTAATCCAAGCGTTGTCGCCTTTGAAGAGAAATTAGCTGCCCTAGAAGGGGCCGAGCAATGCCTCGCTACTGCTAGCGGTATGTCAGCTATTTTTGCAACAATTATGACACTCCTCAAGCCAGGGGAACATATGGTTGCATCACGTGGAATGTTTGGAACAACCATAGTTCTTCTTAATACCGTTATCCAAAAATTTGGTATCGAAGTCACATTTGTTGACCTGCCTGACTTAAATGACTGGAAAAATAGTGTTCAAACTAATACAAAATTATTTATGCTTGAAACGCCTTCGAATCCACTTGGCGAGGTTGTAGACTTAAGATCGCTTTCAGCAATTTCTAAAAAAAATAATATTATTTTAGCGGTTGATAATTGCATTATGACGCCTGCCCTTCAAAAACCATTAGCTTTAGGTGCAGACTTAGTTATCCATTCAGCAACTAAATACATTGATGGTCAAGGTCGGTGTCTCGCAGGAGCTATTGCAGGAAACAATGAACTGATAGATGAAATAAGTAGCTTTGCAAGAAGTACAGGACCAACCCTAAGTGCGTTTAATGCTTGGATTGTATTCAAGGGTCTTGAAACGCTGAACTTGAGAATGAAAGCACACTGTGAGAATGCAAAAAAACTAGCAATCTGGCTTAATGAACAAGAATTTGTCAAAAAGGTACACTATCTTGGATTGGACTCGCACCCTCATCATAGTATTGCGAAAGAACAACAGTCTGATTATGGTGGAATTGTGTCATTCGAAGTAATTGGTGGTAGGAAAGAGGCTTTTCGTCTAATTAACAACACCAAAATGATTTCTATTACCGCAAATCTTGGTGACACTAAGAGCACCATTACCCATCCAGCTACTACAACCCATGTTAGACTTT
>JAQWLF010000087.1:0-1772 GCA_029247465.1 Candidatus Thioglobus sp. | reverse complement strand
TATTGACTTTCAAAAATATTGCGAGCTTCTTTAAGCTTTAAAGAGTAATCAATACCGCTAACCTGTTGAGTTGATTTCTCTGGTAATGAACGGGTCATTATATTTCTCAAAATTGGTAAAAAATCATGCAGAGGTTTCTTTAAAAAATCGGTAGCGCCTAGTTTCATTGCCTTAACTATATCACTTGGCTCTGCATGTCCTGACATCATTACTATGGGCGTAGAAAATCCCTCGGAGTGCCACTCTGACAAGAGCGAAATACCATCTTGGCCAGGCATCCAAACATCCATTAGAATTAAATCAAAGGAATTCACTGCAACAATAGCTTTTGCTTCAATCGCACTTCTTGCAAGTACCGTCGTATAGTTAACGTCTTCTAATATGTCTTTGATGATTTCAGTATTATCTTTCTCATCATCAATAATTAGTATTTTTCCAAATGTAGATTCTTCATTCATTTCATCCCCTTATGAACTTTAATTATACTGAATTCAACGATTATTCTTGCACCATGAGGTTTAACATTACTTGCAAATATTTGACCTTCATGCTGCTCAATAATATTTTGAACAATTGCCAGTCCAAGTCCTCCACTTTTTTCCTTAGTAGTGACATATGGCTCAAATACTTGGTCAATAATATCTTCTGGGAAACCTTTTCCATTATCAATAAATGTTAAACGTACCACCCCATCTTTACTATAAAGTCTTGATTTAATTAGTATATTTAAAGTGGTTTTATTCTTTTTAGCTTCAATTGAATTTTTAATTAAATTGATTAATACACGTGAAATTGCATCTTTATCAAGTTGTAATTTTGGCAAGTCACCACTCAAATCAAGGTTGATCCTTAGTTCTTCTTGATTATCAAAAAGAGAGGCAGCTTTATTAATTAATGCATTTAATGAAGAAGAAACCTTTTTTATTTCAGGCGTATTCGCATAATTTGCAAATGCACTTACCATTGAGTCCATTGAAGCGACCTGATCAATGATAGTTTGTGTTGTTTTATTAATGATTGCTGAGTCTTTAGATTCTAACTTTTCTAAAAATAAGTTACGAAGTCTCTGTGCGGATAATAAAATGGGAGTTAAAGGGTTTTTTATTTCATGAGCCATCCTAACTGCTACCTCTCCCCAAGCAGCCTTCTTCTGAGCACGATTAAGCTTTGAAATATCATTAATTATTATTACATATCCTAGCTTTTTATTCTCCACATCAAGTGCGGCCCCTTGACAATAAATAAGGCGGTACCTGTCTTCTAAAGTTAATTCTATTTCTCCACTCCATTCCAATAAATCTTGATCAACTTTTTCCTCAATAAATGAAAAAAGAGGACTTAGGTTATCATATTCTTTAATAATATCATCGTATCTCTTTCCGACAAAAATTGACTCGTCTTCGATTTGCAGAATCTTACCAATAACAGGATTTATAAGTTGTATTTTTTTGTCTTTATTGAGAGCTATTACACCAAAAGAGTATTTCAATATAGTCTCTAAATACAGGTTATGAGTATCCAAACCCTCTCTAGACATTTTTATTCGAGTGCTCATTTCATTGAAATGCTTAATTAAATCATGCATATCCCTATGCTTTGGGTCATGCTCAATCTGCACGTCATAATTACCTGATGAAATTTCCCTAGTCGCAATCGACAAATTATGCATTGGCCTCATCAACTGATCAATCATTCTTAAAACAATCAATAAAGCACTCAGGACAGCTAATAAGATTGTCGAAGAAAAATCAATCATAAATCGGGTTTTAATA
>JAQWLF010000067.1:0-2114 GCA_029247465.1 Candidatus Thioglobus sp. | reverse complement strand
TTTGCCTTAAGTGTTTTTTTATCAATAGCCTTAAAATACTCATTGGATGCAAGATTAACTATCAGATCTGATTCATCTTCATTAAGAACATCACTAATATCAGTTCCCCAATAATCATAAAGATTACTGCCCTTTTTATTGTTAAGCTTTGTTCCCATCTCTAAGCGATAAGGTTGTATCAAATCGAGCGGTCTAAGAACACCATAAAGTCCTGAGAGCATACGAATATTATTTTGCGCAAACTCTAGATCTTGACTAGATAGTGATGGCGCATCAATACCATTATAAACATCCCCCTTAAAAGCAAGCAAAGCTTGTTTAGCATTGCCCAAAGAGAAGGGAATTTTAAAGCTCTGAAAACGATCAAAATTTAACTTTGATAATTTTTCACTCAGTGACATAAGTTTTGAAATTTGTTGCTGAGTCTTATTCTTTAGAATACTGACTAATTCTTGAGAGTGGTTTAATTGTCGAGATTGCGAATAAGATTCAATATTGCATGAAGAAAAATCTTGCGTTTTTGAAGGTGAAATGATTGCTAGCATATCGCTTAAAAATAAAAAGATTCTACCTTAAGATGCCTATTATAACAAGACAATTGGGTCGATTTGGTATTCAAAATGGTGAGGTTATACGTTATAATACTTCAATTATTTTCATTCTTTTTTACACTCAGTTTTCATGAACAATAAGCAATTACACTTGCCTAGGCCTCGTGGTCTTTATCACCCAAACAATGAGAAAGAGAATTGTGGTGTTGGCTTTATTGCTAATTTAAAAAGTCATCCCTCTCATAAAATTACTAAAGATGCCCTAGAAATGCTCTCTCGTATGGATCATCGTGGAGGTTGTGGGTGTGAAGCAAATACTGGTGATGGTGCTGGTATCTTGACGAACATTCCACATGATTTTTTCTCAGCAGAAATTCAATCTCTATTTGGAATTGAAGTTGTGCCAGGAAGCTATGGAGTTGGAAATGTTTTTTTTCCTCAAGATGCTAAAGAAAGACAACACTGCATTTCAGTAATTGAAAAAGCCGTAAAAGATGAAGGTCAAAGCCTGATTGGTTGGCGAGATGTGCCTTTGGATGAAATTAAGGCTGACATTGGAGATACTGCACGTGACTCACAACCTGTAATGAAACAGCTTATTATTGCCAACTCTCAAGGACTAGATTCAGACTCCTTTGAGGGTGTTCTTTATATTATTCGAAAACATGTTTCCAAAATCATCCGCTCAGATGATTCACTTTCACAGGCCTTGTTATTTTATGTTTGTAGTCTTTCAACAAGAATCATAATCTATAAGGGAATGCTTATGGGGTCACAGTTATTGGACTTCTATACAGACCTTAGCAATAAAAAATTTAGCACATATTTAGCTATGGTACATTCACGTTTTTCAACCAATACTTTTCCATCGTGGGATCGTGCACAACCTTGTCGCTTTATGGCTCACAATGGAGAAATTAACACTCGACAAGGTAACTTCAACTGGATGAGGGCTCGCGAAGGAGTTTTAGAGAGCGCTGTTTTTGGTAATAACTTAAATAAAACTTTGCCAGTTATTGAAACTGAAGTTTCAGATTCTGGTAGCTTTGATAACGTTTTAGAATTTCTTCTAATGAATGGAAGGTCATTACAGGAAGCTGTATTGATGATGATCCCTGAAGCTTGGCAAAACGACAATGAGATGAGTGAAAAGAAAAAAGCTTTTTATGAGTATTTCTCTAATGTTATGGAGCCTTGGGATGGGCCTGCATCAATTGCTTTTACCGATGGAAGATACATTGGTGCAGTTCTTGATAGGAATGGACTTAGACCATCTCGCTACTACTTGACTCATGATGATCGAGTTATTATGGCCTCTGAAGTTGGTGTGGTTGATGTAGAAACCAATAACATTAAAACAAAAGGCAGGCTTAGGCCTGGAAAAATGTTTCTTGTTGACTTTGATAAGGGCAAGCTAGTTGATGATGACGAGATAAAAGATAGCTTTGCTGGAAAAAATCCTTACCATGATTGGCTAAAAGATCAACAAATAAAACTATCAGATATACCAGCTACTGTTGATGCTAAAGGCTTCTACCCTGAGACACTCATAAATCGATTAAA
>JAQWLF010000140.1:0-3362 GCA_029247465.1 Candidatus Thioglobus sp. | reverse complement strand
CTTCTAAGCTGAGAGGCAATATCTAAATCTAGTGAAGTTACTCCATCTTTATTGCTTACAATAAAATAAATAACATCAGACTCATTAAGTGCATTAAGGACTTGACCTTGAATTCCAGAGTCAATTAGAGAGTTTTCATTGGTTAGTCCACCAGTATCAACAATAGAGCAGTAGATGTTATCATCCAGCTCAATAGAAGCATATTGACGGTCGCGCGTTAAACCTTCAAAGTCTGAAACAAGAGCTTGTCTCGATTTACTTAGACGATTAAATAGTGTGGATTTACCTACATTAGGTCTTCCAACTAATGAGATGATAGGGTAACTCACCATAAGTTTGCTTACTTCTTTAAATTAATTTAGATCGTCAAGCTTGATCTGAATTAGTTGAGTTAGATTTGAGTTCTCAGTGATATTTTCAATTGCTAAAAGATAATATTTTTTAGCTTCATCAGAGTTACCAAGATCTAAATAAACATCACCAGTAAGGTTGTAAATTAAACCAGAGAATCCTTCTCCGGATTCTATATTAAGAGTAGACAGTGCTTCATCATGTTGACCAAGTTGTAAATAGATTGAGGCTGCCCTTAGAACTGCAGTAGATGAAATTATGATGCTTTGGTTGCTTATTAGAGGCTTGATTGCATCAAGTGCAAGAGAGTAGTTTCCAGCATCAAATAGATATTTAGCCATCAGAAGTGTAGCTTGATCTGTATAGGTACTTGAAGAGTGTTCTTTGATGAGCTTATTATAGGCGCCAACATTATTAGAATCTTCTGCATAATTTAGATACAAGGTTCTAGCATTTAATGCCTGATTGTCTTGATAATCATTATAATAATTCCAGCCAAAGACTCCAGCAAGTCCAATTACAGCACCAGCAATAATTTGTTTACCGTTGCTATTCCACCATTTTTTAATTTTGTCGACTTGCTCTTCTTCTGTATCGCTAATTTGAATAAAGTTTTTCATAATATCTCCTCAAGATGGTGAATGATACCCTCTAGCTTAATTAATTGCTGAGCACCTTGACCTTTTAAAGGCTTAATACTAAGTTGGTTATTTAATAATTCTTCTTCACCTAGAATTAAAGCAAAGTCAGCATTAGATTTGTCAGCTTTTTTCATTTGGTTTTTTAAACTCCCCATACTCATATCATTAGTAATAATGATGCTAGGTAGAGCGCTAAGAATTTTTTTAGATAATTTTATGGATTCAATTTGAGATTTTTCACCTAAATCTACGAAATATAGGTGAGGTCTAGTTTTATTGATTTGATTTGATTGATCTTTAACTATTAAAGCAATCCTTTCTATGCCCATTGCAAAACCGATAGCAGGAGTTGGGTTGCCACCCATCTTTTCAACAAGCCCATCATATCTTCCACCACCACAAATAGTACCTTGAGACCCTAAATCATTAGAAATCCACTCAAAAACAGTTTGGTTGTAGTAATCAAGGCCTCTTACGAGTTTAGGGTTAACAACGAAAGGAATTTCAAGGCTATCTAAATAGTTTTTTAGCGTTGAGAAATGAATTCTAGATTCTTCATCAAGGTGATCAATCATTTTTGGCGCATTTGAAATCAAGTTTTCCATTTTTTTATTTTTGCTATCTAGAATTCTTAAAGGATTTGTATCTAGGCGACGAAGACTATCTTCATCTAGCTTGTCTTTATTTTCACTAAAAAAATCATGCAAGACTTCTCGATAGGCTGAGCGACTTTCACTGGATCCTAGGGTATTAATTTCTAAACTGGCATTTATTCCAAGTAACTTCCATAGTGATTCAGTGATAGATATCAGTTCAGCATCAATTTTTACATCGGAAACACCAAAAACTTCAGCCCCAACCTGATGGAATTGACGATATCGACCTTTTTGAGGGCGCTCATGCCTAAACATCGAGCCATTATAAAAAACTTTTTGAATTCCTTCACGAGGTAAGTTGTGTTCAATCATCATACGAACAATACCTGCTGTGCCTTCAGGCCTTAGAGTTAATGAATCACCGCTTGTGTCCTTCCAAGTGTACATTTCTTTCTCGACAATATCAGTAACTTCTCCAATTGCGCGTGAAAAGGTCTCTGTACTTTCAACAATAGGGGTGCTGCAATATTTATAGCCATAAGAAACCATCAGATTATTAATGGTTTCGTCTAATGCACTCCAAAGACTAGATTCTGATGGTAACAGATCATTCATCCCTCGAATTGCTTGAATTTTTTTTGACATCAGTGAAGTGCTAAATTAATTATGAGTATTTTACCAATTAAATCCATTTAAGGGTTTAAGCAATAATTAAGTTCTCAATTAACCTTTATATATTTTTAATGCCACTAGGAACATGACCAGTAGGGACATACTGTGAGGCTGAATTGCAGTGCTGTTGTTGGTCATCGAAAAAAATATCTGCAGCAAACTCCCTTAAGAAAATTCCTTTTTCAAGGCCTCCAAGAAAAAATGATTCATCTATTCGAATACCCCATTCTCTCATGGTATGAATAACTCGTTTATGTGAGGGTGCAGACCTTGCAGTAACCAAGGCGGTTCTGATTGGGTTGTTTTCTTCTGGAAAGGTCGACTGAATTTTTTGTAAAGATACAAGAAAAGATTTGAATGGCCCAGCTTTTAGTTCAATATTTTCTGATCGTTTTTCATTTTCATGAAAGGCTTCGAGTCCTTGCTCTTGAAATATTCTCTCAGACTCATCAGAAAAGATAACAGCATCACCATCAAAGGCTATTCTGAGTTGGGAGGGGTGGCTATTATTAGATTTTGATTCAACAATTGAGGCTGCAGCATAGCCAGACTGTAGTGCTTTTTGAACATCGTTATAGTTGCTCGAAAGAAACAAATCGGCCTCAAAAGCGCCAACAAAGGGGTGGGTACTTTCACCTCGAGTAAAGGCCGCTCTGGAAATATTTAAGCCATAGTGCTCAATTGAATTAAATATTCTGAGTCCAGTATCAGCACTATTTCTTGACAGCAGAATAACATCAATTGGTGTTTTTTTGCTGTTTAATTGTAATAATTTTTTTACTAAAGTAAAGCCAACTCCTGGATTAAGTATGACATTTTCATTTTCTTGTTGATGCTTAGCATAGGCCTCTATACCTTCATCTTTAAATATTTGATGAGAAAGGTCTAGGTTGAATAATGCTCTAGAAGATATCGCTATAACAAGTTTATTTTTTTCTTTTTTTAATTTTTTTGTTTCCATTCAGCTCCATTGTACCTATCCAAGCAGTAATCGAGCCACCTTAACATAAAGAGGTTGAGTTCAAATTGAAATGCCAAATCACTACAATTATCAAGTAATGGATGTGAATTATTAATCCTAGTATCTTTGCAAATTGAGATT
>JAQWLF010000044.1:0-1565 GCA_029247465.1 Candidatus Thioglobus sp. | reverse complement strand
AATAAGATGGCGCCTGCACTTCGCAAAGTTTATGATCAAATGCCTGAACCAAAGTATGTCCTTTCAATGGGTTCATGTGCAAATGGTGGTGGCTATTACCACTATTCTTATGCAGTCGTTAGAGGCTGTGATCGTATTGTTCCTGTCGACGTTTATGTACCTGGATGCCCTCCCACGGCGGAAGCTCTTTTGTATGGAATTCTTCAGTTGCAAGATAAAATCCGAAGAACCAACACCATTGCTCGAACTTAAACTATGAAACAATTAAAAAAACAATTAGTCAAAGCTTTTGGAAAAAACAAAATAAGCGAATCATTTAAGGAGCTGACTTTGGTAATTAATAGTGAAGATGTCATTGATGTTTGTAAGCAATTAAGGGACGACTTCAATTTTTCTATCTTGATTGACCTTTGTGGAATAGATTATCTCACTTACGGCGAATCTGACTGGAATGGAAATGCAAGTTCATCTGGTTTTAGTAGGGCAAGACAAGCGCAACAATCTTCAGTCTACAAAGAGCAGCGCTTTGGTGTTATTTATCACTTGCTTTCAGTAGAAGATAATCAGCGATTAAGGGTTAAAGCTTTGCTTTCTTTAGATAACTTAATGATTCAATCAGTTACCAACATTTGGAACTCAGCCGATTGGTTTGAAAGAGAAGCCTTTGACCTTTTTGGTATCTTATTTGAAAACCATACAGATTTAAGAAGAATATTGACCGACTATGGTTTTGTGGGTCATCCGCTTAGAAAAGACTTCCCAATGATTGGTGAGGTTGAGATGCGTTATGATGAAGAATTAGGCAGAGTGGTTTATGAGCCCGTTAGCATTGAGCCTAATGTTAATGTCCCAAGAGTAATCAGGAAGTAGTTATGTCAGAGATGAGAAATTACACCCTTAACTTCGGGCCACAGCACCCTGCAGCACATGGAGTTCTGAGATTAATTCTTGAGTTGGATGGTGAGGTAGTTGAGAGAGCAGACCCGCATATTGGGCTTTTGCATCGCGGCACAGAAAAACTAGCTGAGTCTAAACCCTATAACCAGTCTATAGGATATATGGACCGCCTTGATTATGTATCTATGATGTGCAATGAGCATGCATACGTGATGGCAATTGAAAAAATGCTAGGACTTAAGGTTCCAGAACGAGCGGAGTATATTCGCGTCATGTTTGATGAAATTACTCGGATTATGAATCATCTTATGTGGCTTGGAACTCACGCCCTTGACGTTGGAGCGATGAGTGTATTTTTGTACGCGTTTAGGGAGCGTGAAACCCTGATTGATTGTTATGAGGCAGTTAGCGGTTCGCGTATGCATGCAACCTATTATAGGCCAGGTGGTGTTTACAGAGATTTACCTGAAAACATGCCCCAATATCTTGACTCGAAATTACGAAGTGCAAAGAAACTGGAGGAGATAAATGAGAATAGACAAAGCTCCTTACTAGACTTTATTGAAGATTTTGCAAATAAGTTCCCTAAAAACATAAAGCAGTATTCTGATTTATTGACCGACAATAGGATTTGGAAACAGAGACTTGTTGATATTGGTATTGTTAGT
>JAQWLF010000037.1:0-2727 GCA_029247465.1 Candidatus Thioglobus sp. | reverse complement strand
TTATACCAACCATTTTATTTTGGCCGTCATCTAAAGGTATTTCAATTTCTCCTTGCCCTACAATTGGCAATTCAAACTGAGAAATTTGATAACCCTTAGGAAGGTCAGGATAAAAGTAATTTTTTCTTGCAAAAATAGAATGCTTATTGATTTTGGCATTAACGGCTAAACCAAAACTTAGCGCCATATTTACAACCTCTTTATTAAGCACTGGAAGCACCCCAGGAAAACCAAGATCAACGGCACAGGCTTGCGAGTTAGCTGATGCTCCAAAGGCTGTGGATGCGCCAGAAAATATCTTTGATTTAGTTTTTAGCTGTGAATGAATTTCAAGCCCAATTACTGTTTCCCAAGTCATAAATAACTCCTCATTAATCAACTGGTGATGAATGATGCCAGTCAGTGTTCAACTGAAATTGGTGTGCAACGTTAAGTAATAATTCTTCAGACCAATGGTTGCCTATTAATTGAAGCCCAACAGGTAAACTATCTGAAAATCCAGCAGGAATACTCATGCCTGGTAGTCCTGCTAAATTAACTGAAAGCGTATAAATATCTGCCAGATACATAGATACTGAATCTTTAATAGAGCCTAACTCGAAAGCTGGTGTAGGAGAAACCGGACCCATAATAACATCAACCTCTTTGAAAGCCTTTTTAAAGTCTTCACTGATGAGTTGTCGTACTTTTTGAGCCTTTAAATAATATGCATCATAGTAGCCAGCAGACAGTGCGTAAGCGCCAATCATAATTCTTCTTTTGACCTCATCCCCAAAGCCTTCAGAGCGTGACCTCATGTAAAGATCATTTAAGTCTTTAGGGTCCTCACATCGGTAGCCATATCTGACTCCATCAAACCTTGAAAGATTAGAAGAGCATTCGCATGGAGCAACTATGTAGTAAGCTGGAATAGCATTCATTGAATTTGGTAATGAAACCTCAATAATCTCAGCACCCATTACCTCATAGTCATTAATGGCCTTCATGATTACCTTTTCAACACCCTTATCCAAGCCTTCAGAAAAGTATTCTTTTGGCAGTCCAATCTTAAGCCCACTCAATGACTTTGATAAATTTTTAGTATAGTCAGGTACTGATTTATTGGCACTTGTTGAGTCTCTTTCATCAAATCCGGCCATTGCATTTAAAATTATTGCAGCATCTTCTGCGCTTAGAGTTAATGGCCCTGCCTGGTCAAGGCTCGATGCGTAAGCAATCATTCCATAACGAGAAATTCTGCCATAGGTTGGCTTAATTCCAGTAATGCCACATAAACTCGCTGGTTGGCGAATACTGCCACCGGTATCAGTTCCAGTAGCAAACGGCGTAATACGCGCCGCTACTGCTGCTGCTGAGCCCCCTGAAGAGCCGCCAGGGACTCTATTAATATCCCATGGATTTTTTACAGCCCCATAGTATGGGTTTTCATTTGATGATCCCATTGCAAATTCATCCATATTGGTTTTACCAAGCATAACCATATTTTCAGAATTTAACTTCTCGCTAAGGGTTGCGTCATAAGGAGAAATAAATGAATCAAGCATTTTTGAGCCAGCACTTGTTTTTATACCCTTTGTACAAAATATATCTTTGTGGGCATAAGGAATACCAGTCAGCTTTGTCGCATTCCCTTTGGCCAAAATTGAGTCCGCTAATTTAGCTTGATTGATAGCATGCTCTTTAGTGATTGATATAAATGCATTTAACTCAGAATCGTTAATCCGATCTAGATAGTGCTGAGTAAGCTCCAAAGAAGAAAAGTCTCTATTTTTAAGCCCTATAATTTGCTCAGCTATAGTTAAATTATGCATTATTATTCAATTACCGTCGGAACCAGGAAATGGCTATTTCCTGTTTTTGGAGCAATCTCTTGAAATTCTTTAGCTAAATCTTTTTCTGTAACCTTATCATCCCTCAGGCGTTGCTTCATTTCCAAAGGATGAGCCATTGGTTCTGCGTCTCCAGTATCTATCTCTCCAAGCTTATCCATTAGGACAAGAATATTATTGATCTCTTTAGTAGTCTGCTCTAGCTCAGAGTCCTCAATACTCAATCTTGCTAAATAAGCAATTTCTTTAACTTTATTTTTATCTAGTGACATATTTAAGTTAAGTTAGTGACAAAAATTTGAAACAACCTTGTTAAAGTTTTCTTGTGAATAAGAGCCAGTTATGAATGAATCTCCAACACTTCTAAGAAGAACCAAACGTATATTACCATCTATAGCTTTTTTATCTATTGACATAGCCTTAATTAAATTCTCACTTGAGACTTCGCCTTCTATATTACAAGGTAGCTTTGCTTTAGTGAGAATATTTTTAACACGCTCAACATCATCTACTGACAAGTTACCTTCTAGCTCAGAGAGTTTTGCAGCCATATACATACCAATAGAAATTGCCTCACCATGAAGGTAGGATCCATAGCCTAAAATATTCTCGATACCATGGCCAAAGGTATGTCCAAAATTTAATAGTGATCTTTTCCCATACTCAAATTCATCTTCAGCAACTATATTCGCTTTGTCTTCACATGAACGATATACAGCATCAATTATCAAATTTTTATCACGATTCATTATTGCATCAACATTCTTTTCAAGCTCCAATAAAAAATCAACATTACCAAGTAATCCATATTTAATTACCTCAGCCATGCCTGCAGAAAACTCACGATCATTTAAAGTCTCAAGCGTATCAACATCAATAATAACTGCTTGTGGCTGAT
>JAQWLF010000027.1:0-2662 GCA_029247465.1 Candidatus Thioglobus sp. | reverse complement strand
GTATCTCAGTTACAGGAAGACCTTATGGAATTGCTTAAAGAGCATTTCGAATTGCGTATGCAGCATAGTAGCTCACAATTGACTGATTTAACAAAGCTTAGAAAAACAAAAAGATCAATTGCACAAATTAAAACAATTATTAACGAGAAGCAGTCATGAGTGAAACTAATGCAGTAGAAAGAGTACTAACAGGTAAGGTGGTTAGTAATAGTCGCAATAAAACAATTGCTGTTTTGGTAGAGCGAAAAGTGCGACATCCGATTTATAAAAAGTATATTAAGCGCAGCACAAAAGTTCACGCACATGATGAGAACAATGAGTGCGGTCTTGGAGATGTTGTAAGAGTTTCTGAATCAAAGCCTTTTTCAAAAACAAAAAATTGGGCTTTGGTAGAAGTTGTTGAAAAATCAGTAAGTATTGATTAATTAGTCGCATTTTAGAGAGAAGAACATGATTCAAATGCAAACAAAATTAAATATTGCCGACAATAGTGGCGCCGTTAGGGCAATGTGTATTAAAGTTTTAGGTGGCTCGAAGCGCCGTTATGCCAATATTGGTGATGTTATTAAGGTAAGCATAAAAGAAGCTGCTCCTCGTAGCAAAGTTAAAAAAGGCGACGTATATGATGCAGTAGTTGTTCGTACAGCGCAAGGCGTACGACGTAACGATGGTTCACGTATTCGCTTTGATAATAATGCGGTTGTATTATTGAATCCAAAGTTAGAACCAATTGGTACTCGTATTTTTGGTCCTGTTACGCGTGAATTAAGAGGTGCACAATTTATGAAGATTGTTTCACTTGCGCCAGAGGTGTTGTAATGATGAAAATAAAGCAAAATGATGAAGTTATAGTAATCGCTGGCAAAGATAAGGGTTCAATTGGAACTGTAACTAAAATATTAGGATCAAAGCTTATTGTTGAGGGTTTTAATTTAGCAAAAAAACATGTTCGCCCAAATCCACAAGCTGGAATACAAGGTGGTATAGAAGAAAAAGAAATGCCTTTAAATGCTTCCAATGTTGCAATCTATAACCCGACGACAAAAAAAGCAGATCGCATTGGTGTTAGAGTTAATGATAAAGGTATAAAAGAAAGATTTTTTAAGTCAAGCGGTGAAGCCGTACTTTGAAATAATAAATAGGTGATAAGTGTCTAGATTACAAGAACAATATAGAAATGAAATTATTCCTAAACTGAAAGAAGAGTTAGGGGTGGGGAATGTTATGTCAGTGCCTAAGATTGAAAAAATTACAATCAATATGGGTCTTGGGAGTGCGCTTGGAGATAAAAAAATCCTAGAAAGTGCATTAGAAGAGTTGGGTTTAATCTCTTCCCAAAAGCCAGTAAGCTGTCTTGCACGAAAATCAGTTGCAAGCTTTAAGCTGAGAGAAGGTAATGCTATCGGTTGTAAAGTGACACTAAGAAAAGAAAGAATGTATGAGTTTTTAGATCGCTTGGTAAACGTTGCAATACCTCGGATTAGAGACTTCCGTGGACTTAATGCTAAGTCATTTGATGGCCGTGGGAACTACAATATGGGAATTACTGAACAAATAGTATTTCCAGAAATTGATTTTGAAAAAGTAACAAAAGTGCGTGGAATGGATATTGCAATAACCACAAATGCACAAAGTGATGATGATGCTAAGAAACTATTGGCGATGTTTAATTTTCCATTTAAAGGTGAAAATAATGGCTAAAAAGTCTATGATACACAGAGATGTTAAACGATCTAAGTTGGTCGAAAAATACAAAGTACGACGTCTTGAACTGAAGAAAATTATTAAGAGTATTCATACCTCTGATGAAGACCGTTTTCAGGCAGTAATTAAATTACAGTCGCTCCCAAGAGATGCCTCGCCAGTTCGCCAACGTAATCGTTGTGGGCTTTCGGGCCGTCCTCATGGTTTTTATCGTAAATTTGGCTTAGCCAAGTCTCAACTCAGAGAGCGCGCCATGAATGGTGAGATTCCTGGATTAACTAAAGCAAGTTGGTAGGAGGTTGATATGAGTATGTCTGATCCAATAGCTGATATGTTGACAAGAATTAGGAATGCACAATCAGTTAATAAAGAACAGGTTAGCATCCCAGCTTCAAATTTAAAGTCTGCCATTGCAAGTGTAATGCAAGACGAAGGCTATATTACTTCTTTTGCAATTGAAGGTGATACTGCCGCTAATAAAACATTAGTAATCAAATTAAAGTACTTTGATAGCCAGCCAGTTATTGAGTCTTTAAATAGAATTTCGAAACCTAGTTTAAGGCATTATGTTAGTAAAGATAATATGCCCAGCATTATGAATGGTCTAGGAATTGTAATTGTTTCAACACCTAAGGGTGTCATGACGGGTCAAGCCGCCAAGGCCCAAAATATTGGTGGTGAAGTTTTGTGCAGCGTTTCATAATAGTGGAGATTTAATAATGTCTAGAGTTGCAAAAGCACCAATAACTATTCCAGAAGGCGTAGATGTTTCTCAAACCGAAGGAAAGCTTTCCGTTAAAGGTAAACTTGGAGAGATGAGTATGCACGTAAATTCATCAGTTGTTATTTTGAATACTGATAATGTGTTAACTTTTTCACTTGCAGAAGTTAGCAAGAAAGAAGAGAAAGGTGCATGGGCACAAGCTGGAACTGCAAGAGCCAATACAGCAAATTTAAT
>JAQWLF010000025.1:0-3526 GCA_029247465.1 Candidatus Thioglobus sp. | reverse complement strand
GGTTAGCACTTGAAACTAAAAAGGCTGAACTTGAGGCAGCACAATCAGAGCTACAGAGTCAGATTGACGAGATTAACTCTAACTAAAATCTTTGATTGGTGCAAATGTATATCGATGTATGCCTTTTATTGGACCGTATTTTGATAATGCAATTAAGTGCTCTTTAGTGCCGTAACCTTTGTGTCGAGAAAATCCATAATCTGGATTCTTTAAATCCAATTCCTTCATTTGCCTATCTCGTGTTACCTTTGCGATAATTGAGGCAGCTGAAATCACAGGCTCAATCAAGTCTCCTTTTACAATTGCAAGGCAGTTAGGTACATCTGGACATTGATTACCGTCCACTAAAACTCTAAAAATATTTTCATGACGTGAGCTAGAAAATTCATTTTGTAATTTATTTATTGACCTTTTCATCGCCAGAAGAGTGGCTTTTAGAATGTTAATTTCATCTATCTCAATGCTACTGGCCTCGGCTACAGACCAATGACATTTTTCTGTAATTTGAGAATATAGGTCTTCACGCTTTTTTTCCGTTAATTTTTTTGAGTCTGTTAGGCCTTCTAAATAAAAGTGAGCAGGAAAAGCAACTGCAGCTGCAACTACACTTCCAGCTAATGGGCCCCTACCTGCCTCATCAACACCAATGATAGTCAAATTAAAACCACTCTATAGAGCCTTAAATCCGATGTCAGTTCGATAATAGGCGCCTTCCCATTTAACCTTTTCAATAAGATCATATGCCTTTGTTTGCGCATCTTTAATATCTGCCCCCAAGGCAGTCGCGCAAAGAACACGTCCTCCATTGCTATAAATATTTTCTTTGTCTAATTTTGTCCCTGCATGAAAAATTTTGGAATCTAATGATTCATCTGGAATTTCAATCTTCTCCCCTTTAATGTAGGTTTCTGGATAACCATTAGCTGCCATTACAACACCTAAACAAGTCCTTTCATCCCACTCAGCTTTAGCTGAATCCAATGCCCCTTGAGTCGCAGAAATACATAGCCTAGCTAGATTTGACTTCAATCGCATCATTATAGGCTGGGTCTCAGGATCACCAAATCTGCAATTGTATTCTAGAACTTTTACTTTACCTTTATCGTCGATCATTAATCCTGCATATAAAAAACCAGTATAAGGCATCCCCTCAGATTGCATTGCATCTACAGTAGTCTTTATGACGGTATCCATAACTTCATCAAAAATAGCAGGACTTACAATTGCTGCAGGTGAGTATGCCCCCATACCTCCAGTATTGGGGCCTTTGTCATCATTGTCTCGAGCCTTGTGGTCTTGTGAAGTTGCCATAGGGAGGATGTTGCTACCATCAACCATCACTATAAAACTTGCCTCTTCGCCAACCAGAAACTCCTCAATCACGACACGTGAACCGGCATCGCCAAAACGGTTTCCCTCCAACATATCATCAATTGTATTTACTGCCTCTTGAGTACTATTAGCAATAATAACGCCCTTTCCAGCCGCCAAACCATCAGCCTTAATAACTATAGGGGTGCCTTTCTCTTTAACATAAAGCTTTGCTTCTTCAGCCTCTGTAAAAATCTTATAAAAGGCAGTAGGTATATTATTTCTATACAAAAAATCTTTACAAAAAGCTTTCGAGCCTTCTAATTGAGCAGCCAATTTAGTGGGCCCAAAAATAGCCAATCCCTGATCTCGAAAGTCATCCACAATTCCCATCACTAAGGGCGCTTCAGGGCCTACAATGGTAATATCAATTGACTCCTTCTTTGCAAACTCTATAAGTGCAGGAATGTCCTCTGAATCTATCTCAACATTTGTTACTTTATTTTCTAATGCACAGCCTGCATTTCCTGGTGCCACAAAGACATGTTGAACCTCTCTAAACTTTGCGCATTGCCAGGCAATAGCGTGTTCACGCCCACCCGAGCCAATTACTAAAACTTTCATAAAAATTCCTTTGTATTATTTCTACCCAAATAATTTGAGGTGAATATTCGAACAAATTATAATGTAACGAAATATCGCTACCAATAAAACAACTACCCTGATTAGATAAATAGTCTCTTTGGCAAGACCTCAGATGATAAATTACTCTCTCCAATGCCGATAAATTGCTTGTTATCATCATAAAGCTTAATCTTTTGAATCGAACTGAAACCTATAAACTGAATTTTCTTTCCTTGCCTAATATCTCTTGATTGTTCTGTATCTAAATAAATAGCTTCGATATTAGGCAACATTTCATCGGCACCTAAAATAACTGTATCTAGAGACTCAAGATCTATATTTTTAAGCTCTAAAAGCTGCTCATAAGTTCTACTTTGAGTGATATCAAGATGAGAAAAGCCTATTCTTCTTAATTCAATGACGTATCCCCCAGACCCTAGAGATTTTCCTATATCTTCAATCAAAGTCCTAATATATGTACCCTTTGAGCATGAAACCTCTAGACTTAAAATCTCTTCCTCATAACTTATAAATTTAATTTCATGAATACAGACTGGTCTTTGAGTTCGCTCAACTTCAATCCCTTTTCGAGCGAGCTTATAAAGGGGAGTTCCGTTCCGCTTAAGAGCTGAATACATTGGTGGAGTTTGATTAATATTGCCAATAAATTTCAATAGAACATTTTCAATTGAATTGAAATCAACCTCTTGAGTTGAACCGAAACTTACTAACTCTCCTTCAGAGTCACCAGTGTTACTTACTTGACCTAATTTTCCACGGACAAAATAACGCTTATCGTCATCAAGTAGAAATTGTGCTACCTTTGTAGCTTGACCTAAACAGATTGGAAGAAGGCCACTTGCTAATGGGTCTAAACTACCAGTATGGCCTGCCTTATTAGCATCAAACAAACGCTTAACTTGCTGCAAGGCATGGTTAGAACTGCCACCACTCGCTTTATCTAGTAACACTACCCCATTAATGTCTCTTCCTTTTGGGTTGCGTTTAGACATTAATCTTTATGAGCTCAGAGCTTACTAAGTAGATCGTCTATCTTAGCTCCTGTGTTTGGAGCTGTATCATAAATAAAACTCAGAGATGGTGTGTGTCTTAAATCTAGAGATTTTGATAAACTTGTTCGAAAAAAACCGCTCGCATTTTTGAGTAAAGATGCAACAATTTGCTGGGAAGACTCATCAACCGAAAAAAATACTTTTGCGCTAGTTAGGTCACGAGTTACGATGACGTCGGTTATAACTACGTTCTGTAGACGTGGATCTTTAGTTTCTTTTTTTAGCAATAGAACTAGTTCACGCCTGATAAGCTCGTTCACTCTTTCAGCTCTATAACTAAGTTGCTGTACCATAAAGGAAACTTCTCCTATAGTGAGCGAGCTCGCTCAATGCGTTCGAACACCTCACTATGATCACCAGACTGGACGTCAGTATAGGTCAACAAACCAAAACCGCACTCAGTACCTGATTTAACCTCTTTAACGTCATCTTTAAAACGCCTTAAGGACTCTAATTCACCCTCATAAATAACTACACTTTCACGCAAAACTCTTATTGGACTGTCCTTTCTAACAACC
>JAQWLF010000009.1:0-1989 GCA_029247465.1 Candidatus Thioglobus sp. | reverse complement strand
AATTGATTATTTTTATAAACCTGAATTTTTGCATGCATCAAACCCAATTTATGCCAGAAATGGTGAAATTTTAGGAGCTGTAGTTGTTGTAGCCCCAATGTTTGATTTAATGAATAAAGATTATTTATATGAATTTATTTTTTATGTTTTTCTTATCTCATTGTTTTTTGGTGCATTAGGTAGCTATAGAATTTCTAGAAATATTAAACGTTTAGATAAATATATCTCAAACCTATTTAGTGGAGAAGATACAACCCCTCCCGATTTAAATATTCAATTTAAAAAGCTTACTTTGACCTTACAAAATGCTAGAGCTAATGTTGAGCTTAAGGATGCTGTTGAGCAGTATATCGATACACTTGCTCATGAATTAAGGACTCCGATAACTGGCATACAGCTAACAGCTGAAACATTGTTGACTCCTATGAGTGATGAAGAAAGAAAGCGATTCATTAACAACATTCTCGTCTCAAATAAACAAATGGATAAGCTAGTAACTAGATTACTAGACCTTTCAAGAATTGAAAGACGTGAATCTTTAATGAAGCCCGAGACTTTAAAAATATTACCAATTATAGAAAACGCCATAAAAGCACCGTCTCGAACTCAAACAATTTCAAGTAAAAATATTAATATAGCTTTAGAAATTGATAAAACAATCACCGTATTTGCTGAAAAAATATTACTTGAGCAAGCAATAAGTAATATTTTAAACAATGCTTTAGAATTCAGTCCTAAAGGAGGAACCATAACATTCAAGGCTTCTGAAACTAATACAGCTGTCTCAATTATAGTGCTTGATGATGGCCCAGGAATGCCGCCTCACGTTCTAAGAAATTTATTTACTCGATTCTTCTCAGTATCAAGGCCTGACTCTGGAAACAGAGGTAACGGTTTAGGATTAAGGTTTGTTAGAAAAATCATGCAACTCCATAAAGGTGAAGTTACTTTGAAAAATCGCTTATTACAGAACGGCGCTGAAGCAAAGTTAAGATTTCCAATTAAGTGACATTTAACTGCCTTTTCAGATGGAGTAGTAAATCATTATAAGATAATATAAAATTTTATTTTCAATCTATAAACAAGGTTAATTTATATGGTATTATTCGCCAGTTTTATCACAAAAACCTAACAAAAAATATGAAGATAATCATCCCTATCAAGCGTGTCCTTGACCCATACACTCAAGCACGAATAAATAAGCAAACACAACTAGTCGATTTAACCAATGCAAAAATGGCAATGAATCCTTTTTGCGAGATTGCTGTTGAAGAGGCATTAACCCTTAAAGAAAGTGGCAGCGCTAGCGAAACAATTGCAGTTAGTATCGGTACTGATAAAACTGTAGATACCCTTAGAACTGCACTGGCGATGGGCGTTGATCGAGCTATTTTCATTAAGACTGAAACAGATTTAGATTTACAGCCATTACACGTTGCTAAGATTTTGGCCAATATTATTAATCGTGAACAAGCTGAACTAATCATCATGGGTAAGCAAGCTGTTGATAATGATAATAACCAAACTGGTCAAATTCTCTCAGGCCTTCTAGATTACTCTCTTGGAACATTCATTTCTAAATTTGATTTAAGTAGTGACGCTAAGAGTGTAGAGGTATGCCGTGAAATTGACTCCGGAATAGAGACTAGAAAACTTAACTTACCCTCCATAGTAACAGTCGATTTAAGGTTAAATGAGCCTAGATATGCTTCATTACCAAACATCATGAAGGCAAGGTCTAAACCTTTAGAAACAATTGAAATAGAAAGCCTAGGTGTTGACATCACACCAAGAATTAAAGTGATAAGTGTTGAAGAGTCTGGAACAAAAGATAGAGCCTCTAAGCAAATTAGTTCTGCTGAAGAATTTTTCTCCGAGTTAAATCAAATGGGAGCCCTATAATGTCTGCACTTATTCTAATTGAACTAAACGGCTCTGAAGTTAGTGCTAATAGTAGAGCTGCAATAACAGCAGCTTCTGAACTTACTG
>JAQWLF010000007.1:0-1537 GCA_029247465.1 Candidatus Thioglobus sp. | reverse complement strand
ATTGCTCATGATTTCTGCAATTGTGAGCTATAGTACAAATAATTATGGCATTGTTTTTGATCATAATATGATTTTAAATACATTTGAAACTGATACAAGTGAGTTTCTTGACTTAGTAAGTTTTAAGTCAATTCTATATTTTTTTATATTTGGGTTATTGCCATCAATTTTTGTATTGAAGGTAAAACTAAAAAAAATATCATTTAAAGCTCAGCTTTGGGAGCGCATAAAAACTTTTTTGGTACTAGTTATTATATTTGTAATTATAGTATTAACCTTTTCAAAACATTATTCATCTTTTGCAAGAGAAAATCGTGATCTACGGCTCTATATTACTCCAACCTATTATTTGTATTCAGCGACAAAGTTTGTTGACTCAAAATTTGCTACATCAACTAAACCATTTAAAGAAATTGGCCTAGATGCAAAACTTAATAAGAAGACAGACACAAGGCGCCTAGTGATTTTAGTAGTAGGTGAAACTGCAAGGGCTGATCACATGTCACTTAATGGTTATGATCGAAATACCAATCCATATCTAGAGAAAGAGGAGATTATTTCATTTGACAAAATGACTTCATGTGGAACTGATACTGCTTTGTCGGTACCGTGTATGTTTTCATTACTCGATCGTTCTAGCTACAACCATGCTAAGGGTAAAAATATGAGTAATGTTCTCGATATCATTAGCCATGCGGGAGTGAGTGTTCTTTGGTTAGATAATAACTCGAGTTCAAAGAGTGTAGCTGATCGCATTACTTTTAAAGACTACCGATCATCAAAACTTAATTCTATTTGTAATCCTGAGTGTCGTGATGAAGGCATGCTTACAAATTTACAGGGATTTATTGATGAGCAGAATAACAAGGATATTTTGATAGTTATGCATTCAATGGGAAGTCATGGGCCAGCATATTACAAGAGATATCCAAATGCATTTGAAGTTTTTTTACCAGCTTGTCAAACGAATCAATTAAATGAATGTACTGATGAAGAAATAAGTAATGCGTACGATAATACAATCTTATATACGGATTACTTTCTTTCAAAAGTGATAACACTTTTAAAGAATAACTCTCAAGACTCTGATACTGCAATGTTTTATATAAGTGACCATGGTGAATCACTAGGGGAGGGCGGATTATATTTGCATGGCATGCCTTATTTTATGGCACCCGAAGAGCAAATAAAAATTCCAGCGTTTATGTGGTTTGATGAAGGCTTAAAAAAGGTATTTGATATAGAGGCTATCAAGAAAAATTCAGAGTTAGAAAAATCACATGACAACTTGTTTCACACCTTGCTAGGACTGATGGATGTTGAAACAGAGCTTTATCAAAAAGATATGGATATTACGACAAAATATAACCCATGATTTTGTTAGTCGATAATTTAGTTTTAGCTTTATGAAAACTTACATCAAGAATGAAAAGTGATTATAATAGTCCGATTATTCTGAAGCGACATAGAGAAAAGAGTTATGAAAACATTTAGTGCGAAAGCTGAAGAGGTTAAAAGAGATTGGTTTTTGGTTGAT
>JAQWLF010000208.1:0-1879 GCA_029247465.1 Candidatus Thioglobus sp. | reverse complement strand
GCCTAGCAGTAATTCGACGCCCTTTTTCAACAATAATATCTTTGCCTATTTTTACATCAAATTCAGCTATTATGCTTTTTAGGCGTTTAGCCTTAATCGCCAATTCGCAGGACTTAGAGTTAAGTTTGACAACAATATGATCAAAGAATGTGTCAATAATTTCATTTGATGACATACCCATTGAGCGAAGCAAAGTAGTCACAGGGAGTTTTCTTCTCCTGTCGATTCTAACAAATAAATGCTCATGATGATCAAATTCAAAATCTAACCATGAACCACGGTAAGGAATAATTCGAGAAGAAAATAGTATTTTCCCAGATGAGTGTGTCTTTCCCTTATCATGCTCAAATATAACTCCTGGCGACCGATGAAGCTGTGAAACTACAACACGTTCTGTACCATTAATAACAAATGTACCAGTATCTGTCATCAATGGAAGTTGTCCCAGATAGACACTTTCTTCGATAATCTGTTTTTCCCGACGTTTTTTCTTTAAAGTAGATCCATTTTTATCAAATAACACTAAGTTAAGTTTAACTTGAAGTGTTGCAGCATAAGTAACCCCACGAAGCTTACACTCTTTAACATTGTATTTTGGCTCTTGAAGCTCATAATCTACATACTCAATTTCAGCATAACCATTGAGAGCTGTGATTGGAAATACAGATTTAAAAACAGAATGAAGACCAATATCTTTCTTTTCAATAACTCCTTCTTGAATAAAAGAATTAAATGAATTAATCTGAATAGATAATAAATCTGGCTCTTTAAGAATTGATTCTCTTGTTCCAAAATTATTTCTGATACGTTTTTTTTCTGTAAATGAGTAAGTCATGAATGCCCCGTATTAATCAATAAATTGTTTTCAAAATTACTTCTAAATAAAAACACCAAAATCCCCTTCAGGGGATTTTGGTTTATAGCATCGAACAAATTACTTAAGTTCTACACTAGCGCCAGCTTCTTCAAGCTGCTTTTGGATATCCTCAGCTTCCGCTTTAGATGCACCTTCCTTAATAGGAGCAGGGGCACTCTCAACTAGATCCTTTGCCTCCTTAAGACCTAATCCAGTGATGGTACGAACAGCCTTAATAACAGCAACTTTCTTGTCACCAAAGCTTGTTAATACAACATCAAACTCAGTCTTTTCTTCAGTAGCAGCTCCAGCTTCTGCTGCTACTGCAACTGGTGCCGCTGCAACGGCTGCTGCTGAAACACCAAATTTATCTTCCATTGCTGAAACTAGATCAACAACATCCATTACTGACATATCTGCTATTGCATTTAAAATATCTTCGTTACTTAATTTAGCCATGATATTTACTCCTCTATATAATTATTATTGTTGTTGATCACGTATAGCTGCCACAACACGAGTTAACTTAGTTGGAACTTCGTTTAAAGTTCTTACTAACTTCTCAGTTGGAGCAAGCATCAACGCCATCAACATACTGATTGCTTGATCTTTAGTTGGAAGGCTAGCGATTTTCTTAAGTTGATCTGCATCAACAAATTCACCGGCAACTCCCAAACCTTTAACAACTAACGCTTTATTATCTTTAATAAAGTTACGGAAAACGCGCGCTACAGCACCCGGATCTTGTTGGGAAAACCCCAAGATAACTGGGCCACTTAAAACTGGAGTAATACACTCACAACCGGTTTCAGCTAACGCTCTCTTTGCAAGCGTGTTTTTTACAACACGTAAAGAAACATCTGCATCAATTGCAGAGTTCCGCAAATTAGTCATTTGTTCAACATTCAATCCACGATACTCGGCAACGCCGACAGACACTGCATTAATAGCTACTGCATTGACCTGTTCAACAACTGCTTTTTTTGCTTCAAGATTTAGAGCCATATTGTCTCTCCTGAACAA
>JAQWLF010000198.1:0-1678 GCA_029247465.1 Candidatus Thioglobus sp. | reverse complement strand
CAGGTCTAGTTGATGAGTTTATCATTTATACTGCACCATTGATTCTTGGAAATGATGCCAGACCAATGATTGATATTCCCCTAAAGACAATGTCTGAAAAAATCGAATTGAGTATTATTGACATTAGACACATTGGTGCTGATATCAAAATTAGAGCCACCCTGAAATGAATACGCTAACAAATAAACGAGTTTTGTTAGGAGTTAGTGGCTCAATTGCAGCTTACAAATCTCCAGATATTGTTAGACGCCTTCAGGATTTAGGTGCTGAAGTTAGAGTAGTCATCACTAATGGCGGAAGGGAATTTGTTAGTGAAAGATCGCTACAGACAATTTCAAAAAATAAAGTTCATGATAACCTTTGGGACAAAGATGCTGAACTTTCTATGGGGCATATAGAGTTAGCAAAATGGGCGGATGTAGTAATCATTGCTCCAGCCTCTGCAAACACTATAGCTAAGCTTTGCCATGGTATAGCGGATGACCTACTCTCTACCGTAATACTTGCAACAACCGCCACGGTGATGATAGCGCCATCAATGAATCAACAGATGTATGCATCACTTGCAATGAAAGAAAACCTTCAATTACTCAAAAGTCGTAACGTAATTATCATAGAGCCAGGTTTTGGCGAGCAGGCTTGTGGTGATGTTGGAGAAGGAAGACTAGCTGAGCCGATTGATATTGCTCAGCAAGCTGCAGAACTTTTTTTGAGTAACTCACTAAGTGGTAAAAAAGTTTTAATAACAATAGGTGGCACTATTGAAGCAATAGATCCAGTTAGATTCATATCTAATCATAGTAGTGGAAAAATGGGTATGTCACTAGCTCATGCCTGTATCCAGGCCGGTGCAAAAACAACACTGGTAGTTGGTTCAATTTCTATTGATGTTGAAAGGAGAGCTGAAACTATTTTTGTAACTAGTGCAAATGAAATGTATGACGCAGTAATGAATAACATTACTAGCCAAGACCTATTTATTAGCTGCGCTGCAGTGGCAGACTATAGACCTTCAAAAGTAAGCCCTAATAAAATAAAAAAAACAAGCAATATAAAATCAATTCAACTTACAGAGAACAAAGATATTCTAGCTAGTGTCTGTAAATTAAAAGACAAACCAATCTGTATCGGTTTTGCAGCAGAAACTGAAAATTTAATTGCTAATGCAAAACAGAAATTAAAAGATAAGAAGTGTGATGCTATTATTTTAAATGACATTTCAAATAGTGAGATTGGTCTTAAGTCTGATGAAAATGAAGTTCACTTTATATCTGAAAAGAATTCTGAAAAAATTGATAAAAATAGCAAGCAAATTGTTGCTGAAATTGTCATTAATAAAATTGCTAAATATTTTTTCTAATTGATAAAAATGCCTATAAATCAAGGCTTAATGGACTTACTCACAAAACTGTGGATAACTCTGGTGATATCTCTTAATAATGCCATAAATAATGCGCTAGACTAGCAAATTCTATGGTTTTGGTTAATAAATAATCATAACTATTTTTTATATATAAATCAATGGCTTATGTTTTTATAGATTTGTGAATATATTTCAACTATATCATCAATACTAGTTAATTGTCAGATAGCGGATAACTTTTATAGATTCCACTTTTAAATAGGGCTTTTCAGGGCAAATTTGTTTTTTTATTTAAATCCCAATTAAACTACATTT
>JAQWLF010000196.1:0-2960 GCA_029247465.1 Candidatus Thioglobus sp. | reverse complement strand
TGGTTAGCGTCAACCGTAATTTTATCATCTTCAATTTTTACAACTGTGACCACGAATGGGTTTCCATCTTGGTCTTGAGACTGGAGTTGCATGCCCATTGTAACCTCTTCGATGCCTTTAAGTGCAGATCTAGGAATTTCTTGGATAGCGTCCTTCATAAGAGGACCGTAAGCCTCTTCTGGCTCTATAGAAACTTCCTTTTTATCTCCTAATTTAGAGCCCTCAAGCGCTTTTTCTAAACCAGGGATAATGTTTCCATGGCCCTGTAAAAATGCTAAAGGATCTTTACCCTCAGAAGAGTCTATAACTTCACCCTTATCATTTTTAAGAGTGTAATGCATTAAAACGACTTTGTCCTTACTTACTATCATGTTTACTCCAAAATTAAATACAAAAAAACCTTCTATAAATTGAAGGTCTAAATAAATTATGACTAAAAAAACCTATGAAAATATTAAAAGCTTTTTTAGGTCGTGAATCTCAAGCAAAAGATATTTTATCATATTCATAGTGAATTTCATGTCTAAGGAAAAGAGTAGTAATTACTTTATATTAAATCAGACATTGCACTTTCAATCTCAGGGAAATCAAATCCAAACCCTTCATCTATTAATCGCCTAGGAAAGACAGAAACACTTTGGGTTAAAACCCTAGAGCCACTTCCAAATAATAATTTAAGTTGCCACTCAAAAAGAGGAACAATAAAAGGCCTTTTAAGAGCCCTTGCAAGAGCTCTTCCAAAATATTTTTGTTGAATGGGCGTAGGCGATGTGACGTTATATATTCCCGATACATCAGGCTTGCTCATAATAAAATTAAACACTTTGATGAGATCCTTAATGTGTATCCAAGAAAAGCAACTAGTGCCATCTTTGATTGGCCCACCTAAACCTAAAAAATATGGAAGATATAGTTTTTTAAGTGCCCCACCCTTTCTTGATAAGACAACACTAAACCTTAAAATAATTACATCAGTAGAGATAGATTTTGCAGCATCTTCCCAAGCTATAGATAGTTTTGCCATATAGTCATTCCCTGGTTCATTGTCAGTCTCTTGAAGTGGGTTTTCACAATTTGATTCAGGGTAATAACCTACCCCAGATGCGCAAATAACTCTTGGTTTTTTTGTCAATAACTTAATAGCTTTTGCAAGCATATTGTTTGCATCTACCCGACTTTCCCAGACCTCCTTTAAGTGTTTTTTTGTCCATCTCTTGGATATCGTTGAGCCAGATAATTGAATCACTAAATCACTTCCTTTAAGATGGGATAATAATTTATTAGGTGAGTTAAAGGCATCCCTACCAAAGCATTCAACCTCATGATCAGATAAAAGATCTTCCTTAAGAGAGCTTCCAATTAATCCAGTACCCCCTAAGATTACTATTTTCATATCAAACAGTCCAGTCTGATGAATTCTTTAATAACAGTTTGGTTAAAAATTCAATATGGTCTTGTCTGTCATTCAGTGCAGGGATATAGCCAAAAGATTCGCCTCCAGAAGTCATAAAATATTTTTTATTTTCTTCACTAATTTCTTCAATAGTCTCTAGACAGTCAACAGAAAACCCGGGGCAAATAACTTGAACATTTTTAATTCCCTTAGCGGGAAGAGATTTTAATGTCTCATCAGTATAGTCCTTCATCCATTCCCCAACCCCTAGCCTTGATTGAAATGTCATCCTATATTCATCAGGCTTTAGACCTAATTTTGAAGCAAGAAGGTAAGTCGTTTTGCAGCACTGGCATGGGTATTTATCTCCTTTATCGAAATATCTTTTAGGTATTCCGTGATAAGACATTAATAAAAGGTCTGGTTTGCCATGTGTGGCCTGATATTCTTTGACGCTATTTGCTAGAGCTTGGATATATAGCTCTTCTTTGTTATAGCTACTAATAAACCTATAATCAGGAACATTGCGCCAGCTTGATAATCCCTCAGTGACAGCATCAAAGACTGAACCTGTTGAAGATGATGCGTACTGAGGATATAGAGGTAAAACTATAATATTACTACACCCTTCAGACTCTAGCTCACTTAAGGCAGACTTAATTGAAGGGTTCCCGTAACGCATACCCAATGAAACAATAAATCTACCTGGAGCCATTTTTTCAAGTTGAAATTCAATAGCCTTCTTTTGCATTTTTGAAATTGACAGCAAAGGAGATCCTTCCCCATGAGTATTCCAAACACTCTGGTATAACTTTGCAGATTTTCTTGGACGTAAATTCAAGATGACAACGTTCAAAATCAATTGCCAAATCCACCTAGGCGGTGGTGGCTCAATGACGCGTGTGTCCGATAAGAATTGCCTTAAAAAGGGCTTAACTGCTTTCTTAGTTGGGGCATCAGGTGTCCCGAGATTAGACAAAAGGATTCCAATTTTTGCCTCACTCTTTGATTCATGAATGTTGGAACATTGATACAATATTAAGCCTCTAATTTTATTTTTCAATGTGATAAGATACCCTATAACGGCGCTTTCACTGTAAAACATGATGGCACTATCAGTACGGACCTGCTTTGCTTTTTTTCCGATGCTTAAAAATTATTTCTTAAATCAACTTTACTATTTAATAATATGAATGTCTTACTAGTTATTGCTCATGGTAGCAGAAGGGATGAGTCAAACCTTGAAATTGAATCTTTAACAAATAAGATAGCATCATTTAATACTAAAGAATTTGATGTCGTTATGCCGGCTTTTCTTGAGTTTGCAGAGCCCTCTATTGTTGAAGCAATCCAAAAATGCTCAGATATTGGTGCTAAAAAAGTGACTGTATTGCCTTATTTCTTGTCTGCTGGAGTTCATATTACCAGAGACATACCGGGTGAAATTCAAAAAGCCTCTGAGCAATACCCAAAACTAGAAATCGAAATAGCAAATTATTTTGGTGCTAGAGATGAGATTGCTGAAATACTAATTAAAGCTGCACTAGAGGTTAATTAAAGCTAGTCG
>JAQWLF010000191.1:0-10463 GCA_029247465.1 Candidatus Thioglobus sp. | reverse complement strand
TATAACATTTTGAGCTAAGTTTGCATAATATCTCAAAAAATCTACTGCCTCTCGAACTTCATCAATCGCGTCCTGGTAAGTTTTTCCAGCTTCCCTCATTACTATAACCAAAAGCTCAGCTCGATTAGATTCGTAAAGGTCAGCTGCAAGCGCAAGACTTTTAAGTATTTGAGGGTGGCTTGAACCATTACTAGTAAACGCCTCGTTTGCAGTACTTAAACATTCATCAAGGTCAGACTCAGTAGCATAAATCACATCACCAACTTCGTCACTAAAATCAGCCGGATTTATGACCTTCTGAGTAGCTAGATTATCATTATCACAACTAGACAATATCGATTTAGCTTGCCATTTATGTTTTAACCAGTTCTGCTGCTGTTGATATAAAAGATCAACCTCATTTTGTTCTGAGAGCATTACACTACTAGAATTCTCTCGAATACTTTGATAAATATCTTTAGGTAAAGGAATCTTAGGATGGGTATGCTCTTTGTCTTGCTCAACCTCAGTCAGTATATTTGATGCTAACTCCTCAGGTTTAATACTTTTATCAAACAAATGATTAATAAATGAACTGTTAGCGCCATTCTCGAGTAGCCTTCTCATTAGATATGCGAGTAAGTCTTTATGGCTTCCAACAGGCGCATAAACTCTTGACAAAACTCCATATTGGTTTGAAAGAATTGCATGAAGTGACTCACCCATTCCGTGAAGTCGTTGCACTTCAAAGCATTTATTATCTCCCGCAATTTCACACACACTAATTAGAGTATGGGCATTATGGCTCGCAAACTGTGGATAAATAAAATCCCTCATACTCAGTAGTTTTTGAGCACAAGCTATAAACGAATAATCTGTGTTTGATTTTTTTGTAAACACTGGATAGTCAATATCACCGAGCTCTTGAGATTTCTTAATTTCACTATCCCAGTATGCCCCCTTAACTAATCGGACCATTATTTTTAAGTTGCTTTTTTTACTTAACTCATAAAGCCATTCAATAACATAAGGTGCTCTTTTTTGATAAGCCTGAACAACTACTCCAAATCCTTGCCATTTTGAATGTTCAATTGAATTCACTATTTCTACAATAACGTCAAGCGAAATATCTAAGCGCTCGCACTCTTCTGCATCAATATTGATACCAATATTATAGTTTTGAGCAATTTCAACTAAATCCAAGACTTTAGGCACTAATTCGGATATAACACGGCCCTTGTGCATAAAGTCATAGGTTGGATGAAGCGCAGAAAGCTTTACAGATATACCATCGGCTTTATATACATCATTACCTTTATTATTTTTACCAATAGCAATTAGACTATTTTTGTATGCATTGAAATATCGATCTGCATCAGCCATAGTCCATGCAGCCTCTCCCAACATATCGAAAGAATGTACATCCCGATTATTTACAGATAAAGCACTTTCTATGTCTTCTGAAAAAACAAATTGAGTTCCAAAAAACTTCATCACACTGCCTGCACTAAAACGAATTCCTGGCCTAGACAAAATTTCTAATGCATGCTTAATACGATCTTTAATGGAATTATTATGGCCATGACTGATCATCATATCTGCAATACTAAGAGCAATAGTTGCAATACTGACTATCGAAGATTTTCCACCACGCAAGTGTTTAGACCATGGCTTATTAGAGATCTTATCAGAAAAAAGTTTGTCTCTCGTTTTGTTGTCTGGAACTCTTAAAAAAGACTCGGCTAGAGTCATTAAAGAGAGACCTTCTTCACTATTTAAGTTGTATTCAGCGATAAATTGAGACAATAAATCTGGTCTTTTAGTTTTACGTAATTTAATAATTAAGTTGGATGTTTTCTGGCTAATCTCTACTCTCTGATTAACCGTTGTATTTTCTATTTGAATTAATCGAGATATAGCCTCACTTTCTTTCATAACTCGTGCATCTCTAATAGCCTTTCGTGAAGCGCTATAATCAATCAATAATTTATTGCTGGGCATTACTATTTACCATAAGGTCATTAAACTGCATATGATATAGATTTTATCAAAAGCAGCCACATAAAAAAATAATTGACAGTTATGTAATTTAGTATCAAAATGCAAAATATAATTAAACTCAATTTATAGATATGACTAGGAGAAAGTCAGGAGGAAGAGAGGCAAGGATTGCCATAAGAAATGCTCCTCTAGCTGAAGAAGAAAAGCCAGTTCATGCTGGAGAAATTGGTGGAAGATATAAACCACTAAGTGACAAGCAAGTTTTATCAATTGAAGCTAATATTTATCGAATCCTAGAAGAAATTGGCTTTGGTGACGCCACTCCTCACTGCATCGAGACTTGTGTTGCTTTTGGTGCGATTCTAGGAGATGATGGTAGATTAAGAATGCCAAGAGAAGTTGTTGAAAAAGCTATGAATCTTTCACAGCGTAGTCTCACTCTTCACGGTCAATCTCCAGAACATGATTTAGATTTAAGTGGTTCAAGAGTTCACTTCTCTACAGCTGGTGCTGCAGTTCTTATTGCCGATCCTGAAAACAATGAGTATCGAGAATCCGAAAGTCAAGATCTATATGATATGGCGAGAATTGCTGATAAATGTGAACATATTCATATGTTTCAACGAACTTGTGTCTTAAGAGATATTGATAGCCCGCGTGAGATGGATCAAAACTCAGTTTATTGTGTAGCTATGGGAACTGATAAGCATGCGGGTGTTAGTTTTACAGAGTCACATCACGTTACTGATGCTCTTGAAATGCTTCATATTATTGCTGGAAGTGAGGAAAAATGGCGTGAGAGACCTTTTATAAGTATGAGTAACTGCCATGTCGTACCTCCAATGAAATTTGCAGAAGAGTCTTTAGAGTGTTTACGTGTAGGGGTTGAAGGTGGCATGCCAATACTACTTCTATCTGCAGGTCAAGCTGGAGCGACAGCTCCACCACTTCTTCCAGGCGTTGTATCTCAAGCATGGGCTGAATGTCTTGGTGGACTAGTATATGTGAACGCTATTAAACCGGGCGCTCCTGCAATTCTTGGTACTTGGCCTTTTGTATCTGACTTAAGAACCGGCTCAATGTGTGGAGGTTCTCCAGAACAAGGATTAATTTCTGCAGCTTGCGCACAGATGGGCAACTTCTTGAATCTACCAACTGGAGCACCTGCAGGAATGACAGACTCCAAATTCCCAGATTTTCAGGCAGGCTCAGAGAGAGCGTCTACTCATACTGTCACAGCAATAGCTGGAGCCAATATAATTTATGAATCTGCAGGAATGTACGCAAGCCTTTTAGGAACTTGCCCTGAAAGTTTACTACTGGATAATGATTTATTGGGTGCATCAATGAGGATGACCAAAGGATTCAGAGATGATAGCGAAGAGTCTCTTTGTTTTGAAACGATTAAAGATGTTTGTTTAAACGATAAAGCGCCCTATCTTGGCTCAGAGCAAACAATTGATGTTATGCAAAGTGAGTATATCTATCCTGATTTCAGTGATAGAGAAAGCCCTAATGATTGGGCTGATATGGGTAAACCCGTTATATTAGAAAAAGCAATACAGCAAAAAAAAGAAATATTATCAATATATTTTCCAAATCATATTAGTGATGATGTTGACCAACAATTGCGCGAGAAATTTAATATCAAATTAAGTAGAAAAGATATTGGTCGAAAACCACTTTAAAAAAGATAATTAATATGAAATCACATGCTCAAGTTGTAATCATTGGCGGAGGATCATTAGGAGTTAACCTAATGTATCACCTCGGACTTGAAGGGTGGACAGACGTTGTTTTAATTGAAAAAGGGGAACTTACAAGTGGGTCCACTTGGCATGCGGCTGGATTGTGTCCAAATTTTAATGGCAACCACACTCTTTCAAATATTCATGAGTACACAATAAAGTTGTACGATGAAATTCTTCCTGAAAAAACTGGACTCCCTTCATCGTTTCATAAAACTGGTTCATTAAGAGTAGGACACAATGAGATCGAAGAGCAATGGTTTAACAACATTATAAGTAGAGCAAACCATATTGGTTGTGAAATGCATTTTGTATCAAAGGAAGAAGCTAAAGTCATTAACCCAATGATGGACTTTAGCAATGCCAGAAACATTTTATATACACCCAACGATGGTCATGTAGACCCTACAACAGTTGTTACTCAATTAGCACAACTTAGCAAAAAAGCAGGTGCCAAGGTTAGCAACTTTAACCGAGTGATTGATATTAACATTCTTCCAACTGGTGAGTACGAAGTTATTACTGAATTAGGTAATATTATCGCTCAGCATGTTGTCAATGCTGGCGGCTGTTTTTCACCTCAAGTAGGTGCTATGGTCGGATCATATGTGCCTTTAGTTAATCTACAGCACCAGTATTTAATTACTGATAACCATCCAGATATTGCCGCCCTTACAAAAGAACTTCCCGTAACTCGTGACTCAATTGCAGCCTCCTATATTCGACAAGAAGGTAGCGGTTTCTTAATTGGTCCATATGAAACAAGAGGATCTAAACCTTGGGCGCTAGATGGGGTGGACTGGTCATTCGATAGAGAGCTCTTTGAGGGAGACCTTGAGAGACTCATGCCATGGCTTGAGAGATGTATGGATATTTTCCCACTCTTTAAAGAGGTCGGAATAAGCACTGTAATAAATGGATTGATTACTCATACACCAGATGATAATTTACTTGTTGGTCCTGCAAAAGGGTTAAGAAATTTTTGGAACTTATGTGGCGCAAGTATCGGAATTGCTCAAGGAGGTATTGGTAAATATTTAGCACAATGGATGGTACATGGGCAAACAGAACTCAATATGGCTTCGCTCGATAGTAGACGATTTGATACATGGGCAGATAAAACTTACTGCACAACTAGAGCCATCGAGTCCTATGAGCGTATGTATGCCTATGCAGCGCCTAATGAAAATCGTCCACACGGAAGACCTATAAGGGTTAGCCCTCTTCATACTCTATTGAGTCAGAAAGGTGCGATCCATACGGTCAATACTGGCTTTGAAAAACCTTCTTGGTTTACAACAGATAAGATCAGAGATGAGTCTTTATCCTGGGTCCACACTGAAGCTCATGATGCAGTCATGCAAGAGTGCAAAGCAGTTCAAAACTCTTGCGGCATTACCGATATAAGTGGTACGGCAAAATTCAGAATTACTGGAAAAGATGCCTTTGAGTTTCTTGATAAATTGTCTTGCAACAAGCTTCCCTCAAAGGATGGAAGAATTGGCTTAACTCTTTTCCATGCTCCGAAGGGCGGCATCATGGCTGAGCAGACAGTTAGTCGAATTAACAAAGAGCATTTCCTATTGATGGGAGCTATTGGTTCAGAGGTAAAGGATTATCAATGGCTTGAGTGGCATATCGGGGAACTCAATGTAACTATTGAAAATATAACTGAGGAGTGGGGCGGACTTTTATTGACTGGTCCTGAGGCCAGAAATGTTTTAAGTCAATGTACTCAAGAAGATCTCAGCAACAATGCTTTTTCTTGGTTAAGCTGCAAAACAATTAAGATTGATTCAGCTGATGTTTTTGCAATGCGAGTTTCCTATGCTGGTGAATTGGGGTGGGAGCTACATATGCCAAGCTGGCAAGTAATATCTATCTATGAATCTTTATTTGAAATGGGCTCTCCTTTGGGGTTAAAAGATTTTGGTGGTCAGGCATTTAATAGCATGCGATTAGAGAAAATGTATAGAGCTTATGGAGCAGAGTTCACAGAAGAAATTTCTGCGTTAGAGGCTGGTATGGAAAGGTTTCTTGACCTAAATCGAGATTTTATAGGTGCAGATAACATACGTGAACGCATGTCTAGTGGAATTAAAACTAAGCTAGCTTACCTTATATTTGATGACCAAGTTCCAGCAGAGTGCTTTGGAAATGAAGCAGTCTTTTCTGATGGAGAACTTACTGGCATTATTACAAGTGGTGCCTATGGTCACAGGGTTGGTCATAGTATCGCTTTTGCCTATCTCAAAACTGAACACTGCAATGATGGAGCGAGTCTCACTGTAGAGACCTCACTTGGCTCTAGAAGTTGTCATGTATCGATGAATGCTTCTTATGATCAAACTAATGAAAAACTTTGCTCATAAAAACTCCATGATATTGTATAGCAATTTATAATTTCGCCATGGATGAGCAAACTAAGTTAAGACAAATTACAAGCCCATGTATCAGTATTTGTAAATACAATGGGAATAACTTCTGCGTTGGATGTAATCGCCATATGAACGAGATATTTGACTGGTTTGATTATTCAGACGAAATGCGAACAGCAATCATGAAAGATTTATCGACTCGTGATATAGATTCTAATACTTAATTGTCTAAAAATAAAAAAGGCTAAAACCAACACCAATCATTATCACCCCAAAAATCCTATTCACCCTCAAGGCCATTTTCTGACTCCTTATCAGCTTCCTTAATTTTTTTCCTAGAACACCAATAACTACTAAACCAAGCAACAGTGAAATGGCAACTGTAGCTACGATTTTTAATCCATAAGATAAACTAACTTGATTGAGATCAATCAGAGATGGAAGGACTGACAAATAGAAAATCATCACCTTTGGGTTAGTTCCAGCCAAAAGGAACCCAGACAGTAATTCTCTCAAATGAGATTGGGCTGAAACGTTATTATCCATATTGAATTTTCCAGCCCTCCATTGAGAATAACCCAAATAAAATAAATAGCAGGCTCCAAAATATTGGACCGCGTTAGTTACAGGTTTAATCAAGTCAGCCAGTGCATTTAAAGAAAAAATTACAATGGTTAAATATGACAAATCACCAAGCGTCATTCCAACTGAAAAGAATATTCCTGAGGCTAGCCCTCTCGAAGTAGAAATAGAAAGCAATGCTAGAGTTCCAGGACCAGGAGTTACTGCAAAAATAAAAAGAGTAAAACCAAGTACTATAAAAATATTTATTTCCATAATTAAACTCAGTTCATTGATTACCTAAAAGGAATCATATTTTTTATTTTCAAGTCGTTAAGTACAAAAAGGGCCATAACAGCCATTACAATACCAATAGCATTATTAATAGTAATCATTTCTCCAAAGAAAATTGCACCTAATGCGATTGCAAAGAATGGTGTTAATATCGAAAAAGCCGAGCTTTTTTTAGAGCCAATAATCCTTAGTCCTGTGTAGTAAACTGCAGTAATAGCAGTTCCTGCAATTACTGAAACAAAAAGAATATTAATCCAAAATATATAATCCATGCCCCCCAGTGTAAAAAGATGATTGCTATCATAGGATAAATTCCAATCGATTAAGAAACCTATGAGACAGACATAAAAGTTAATGGTCAAGACATGAATGCTTCTCATGTATGATGCCGCAACCGTGAACATAGCATAGGCCAGAGCAGCCAACACAAAATAGATATTCCCCCCAGTGACTAATCTTTCCAGATTGAGTTGCTCTAGATCAAGCATTAGAGCAACACCTGCAACTCCCATAGCAAGAGCAAGCCAATCCTTCAAAATAGGTTTAGATTTTTTTGAAAAAATCATCATGATATAAACAAAAATTGGAATCAAAACTGTAACTAAAGCCGCCCCTAAACCAACCGCACCTCTTTGCATTCCCATAAAGTAGGTTCTATAATTTCCTATTAGAAAAAATGCTAGCAATATACATATAACAAAATTTTTAGGACTAATTTTCATGGGAATTTTCATCCAAAGAAGTAAAGGGAGAGTTGATAGTGCTGACAGGAAAAACCTATAAACAACAATTTCATCTTCACTGATATAAAAAGAAAGATATTTTGCAGAAACTCCAGACAAAGCCCAAACCAATGGAACAAGGAGCATGATAAATGTCATAGATTTTTCTGATTGAAACATTACTTTCCCTAAATTATATTAATATAAAGCTACAAAACAGCCAACCAAAATCATTGTGATACCAGTCAATTCATTGACTCGTTTAATGATTATTGGATTTTCAATATGCTTTCTAAGCTTAATACCCATTATATTTGCAAGACTAAGAACAAAAAAGACGGTAAATCCTATAACTGATATCACTTCAATTTCAGTTACAACTGTTAAGTTATTTAAATCGATAAAAATTGGTAGAAAAGACAGATAAAAAATAATTGTTTTTGGATTTGTTACTCCAACTACAAAACCTGCTATCAAAAGCTTCAAGGTAGAATTTTTCTGACTTGACTGCTCAAAACTAATGCCTTTTGATCGCCACTGCTGATAACCAATATAAATTAAATAGGATGCGCCTAGTATTTTTACATAAAGCATGCTATTACTAATTACCTCAGACAAGACATTGAGCGTCAACATTGCAAGCGCAACATAGATAATGTCACCTATAGTATGCCCAAGTGAAAGCCAGATGGCTGGAATAGGGCCATACCTAGTTGAGATTGCCAATACTGCAAATAATCCAGGTCCTGGTGAAATTGCATATACAAAAGTAGCAAACGTTAATGATAGCAAGGTAAACAAATCCATTGGAAGATTATAAACATTGCATCTGCTATAATTATCATTAATTATTTACTATCATTGAGCCCGTTAAATGAACTTAAATTATCTTGACTTTGAACAGCCGATAGCCGAACTTGAAGATAAGATTGATGCTTTAGAAAGTATCAAAGATGATGCTGATATCGCAAAGGAGATGGATTCTCTAAAATTAAAAAGCGAGCTACTGACAAAGAAAATTTTTTCTTCTCTTTCTGATTGGCAAATTTCACAACTGGCAAGGCATCCTCAAAGGCTTTACACCTTAGACTACATCGATAAAATTTTTGATGAGTTTACTGAGCTCTGTGGTGATCGTGCTTATGCGAATGACCACTCCTTAATTGGTGGTATTGCTAAGATAGACGACTTCACATTTATATTTTTGGGTCAACAAAAAGGACGCTCTACAAAAGAAAAGATATACCATAACTTTGGCATGACTAGGCCTGAAGGTTATCGTAAAGCACTCAGACTCATGAGGATGGCCGAAAAATTCTCACTTCCTGTGGTTACCTTTATTGATACACCTGGCGCCTATCCTGGAATTGGTGCTGAGGAGCGAGGCCAAAGTGAAGCGATAGCAAGAAATCTTTTCGAGATGTCAACCTTAAAAACTCCAATTATATCCATAGTGATTGGTGAGGGTGGCTCTGGTGGCGCTCTTGCAATTGGTCTGTGTGACGTTATGATGATGTTTGAATATAGCATCTATTCTGTAATTTCACCGGAAGGTTGCGCATCTATTCTTTATAAAGATGCATCGAAGGCTTCTATAGCTGCAGAGTCTCTTAAGTTAACGAGCAAGCACTTAAAAAAGAATAAATTAATTGATAAAATCATACCAGAGCCGCTTGGTGGAATTCATAGAGACCCTGATAAGGCATCTAAATTCCTCAAGAAAGCGATTACCAAGGAATTGAAATCTCTATTGGACGTTCCAATTGAAAATCTGATTAAAGATAGACACGAGAAACTACGAAGCTTTGGAAGATTTAGCGAATAAAGATTCATCTTTAGTTGACAAAAAAATTGTCGTTGCCCTCAGTGGAGGCGTTGATTCTGTTGTGCTTCTTCACTTCTTAAATAGGCACTATCCCGGTAATATTAGAGCTATTCATATTAACCATAATCTTTCCAAATACAGTAAAGAGTGGAGTTCTTTTTGTACAAATTTGTGTAAAAAAGACAATATCAAATTTAAAAGTATTGATATTATTATTAAAAAATCATCTAATATCGAAGAAAATGCACGTAAAAAACGCTATCTTTCACTAACGTCTGAAATATTGAATGATGAAATACTTTGCACAGGTCATCATCAAGAGGACCAAGCTGAAACCTTTTTATTGCAACTCTTTAGGGGGAGTGGCGTTGCAGGACTAGCATCTATGCCAGAAAAAAAAATTATTAATGGATCTCAACTATACCGTCCATTTTTAAACATCTCAAAGACGCAGATTCTGGATTATGCTTCAAAAAACAAACTTAACTGGGTTGAAGATGATAGTAATCAAAACGTCCATTTTAAACGGAATTTATTGCGAATTGAGTTCATACCTAAACTATCAGGAGTGTTTAATAGCCTAACAAAAAATATAGCTAGAAGCGCTAAACATCAAGCTGAAGCATTAGAATTAATGTATGATTTAGCTGAACTTGATATTACTAATTATGTATTGATAGTTAAGGATAAACTTCAAGTTATTCCATTGCTTGAGCTACCAAAAAGAAGATTAGTCAATGTGATTCGTTACTTTATTGGCAAACAAAACTTTCTTCTACCCTCCAGTAAAGTTCTTGATGAAATCATATCTCTTTTAAATGCAAAAGCTGATGCAAAATCAATTGTAAAGTGGCAAAACTATCAAGTAAGGCGTTATCGCAATGAGCTTTATTTTTTTGACGAATTCAAAACCCAAGCTACTGCGCCATGCCCGTATTATGAATCTTTAAAAGAT
>JAQWLF010000181.1:0-11128 GCA_029247465.1 Candidatus Thioglobus sp. | reverse complement strand
TTGAAAAAATAGAAAATAATTCTAATAATTTAGTATTAATTTAGAAATAAAGTTCTTTTTTTTCATTTAATGAAAATAAACACTATTAATTACTATAATTTGAAAAATTAATTATAAGATTGTTACAATCGTAAACCTGCCAAGGGGCGTTGCATTGAGAAATACCTCAATCAGGCTTGGCAATCATAACTACGCTCATTTTTTTAACTTAACGGGAAAATAAATGAGTAACTCTACCATTCAAAAAAATAACTTTAAAGCAACCGATCTCAATCTTGACGGTTTTCATAATGTTTATAAAGTAGCTGATATCAATTTAGCAGACTTAGGTGAAAAAAATATGACTTTAAATATGAAAAACATATTAACTCATTTGCATCACCCCCACTCAGTTAAAGATTACCAAGGTAATGAAGATCCATCTGCTGTTAAAATTTCAGAATATTGGGGTAAAACACCAAAGCAACTCAAAAATCCAAAAATTAGCTTTGAATTTTTCCCGCCAAGGTCGGACGCTGCCAAAAAATCGTTAAAGGAAGCTCACCATAAACTGAGTAGTATTAATCCTGAGTATTTTTCTGTCACATTTGGTGCGCTTGGCTCATCTCAAAATGCTACATTAGATACTATAGTTAATCTTTCAAAAGATACTAAAATTCCAATAACCCCACATCTCACTTGTGTAGGCACTAACAAAAAACAAATCACTGATTTAATTGATAAATATATTATTCAAGGTGTAAATCAGGTAATGGTTCTAAAGGGTGATGCTCCAAAAGCAATTGTAAAAAAAGGAGATTTTGAATACGCAAATGAGATGGTTAAATTCATTAAAGAAAATTATGAAAATATAGATATTATGGTAGGAGCTTACCCTGAGAAGCATCCCCATTCAAATTGTGTTGGAAAAGATATTGATTTTTTTGCAAATAAAGTCAATGCTGGAGCAACTAAGGCTGTTACTCAATATTTTTATAATATTGATGCTTATTTTAGCTTCGTAGATGAGGTACAAAAACTTGGTGTTGATATTCCAATAATTCCAGGAATTATGCCAATTACAAGTTATGACAACATAATTAATTTTTCTACAAACTGTGGTGCTGAAATTCCTTCTTGGATACTTAATCGTCTAAAACTATATAGAAATGATGCCAAAAGTTTAATAGAGTTTGGAGAAGATGTTGTAAGTGAAATGTGTTTAAAACTTAAAGATGGGGGAGTGAAGAATTTTCATTTCTACACAATGAACAAAGCAGAACACGTCCTATCTATCGCCAAAAGAATTTTATAAAGAAAGGGTTTAGTGGAGGTATCTTTTTGAATGAACCCAACCTTGTAGCTTTTGAAAATCTGTCTTCTTCTCAGGTTGAACAATTTTTTCTAACTCAACTAACCTCTCATTCAGCTCATTAAAGGCACTAGCGTAGTGTTTACTTTTGATAGACTCTTGATATAACTTTGATTTAAGTGTTGCGATCACAGAAACCAAATCCTGGTCGTTACTAGCATCGCTAATTTGATTGCCTTCTCTCATCTTAACTTGAGTATCTTGAAAGCGCTTTAAATGTTCAGAAGCTTGATAATCTTCTTCAGTTAAAAACTGATTAGTAGCTAGATTATTTGGATTAAAGGGTTGAACTCTTGCTGAAATATTTAGATCTTGAAGGGAACCACGTGTTGTTGGTTGTTGGACAGTAAAACCGCTGACACCAAGTAAGCGTGCTACCCATGATATGCCAAATCTAATCACTTAAACTCCCTATTTAGTTTTAGATATGTTACCCAAATATTTGCTATTATTGTGAGGTTTTTTTATTTTTTTCATTGATTAATTCATCTACTACAGCTTGGTCAGATGGGTTTAGTGTAACTCTTATATTTGTAAAACCAATCATTTCCGCTTGAACCTTTATTCGTTCACTTAACACAATAAGGTTTCTTGACTTAAGTTTATCGAAATGACTAAACGAGACATCTTTAACTAATTGAATTATATTAGAAAGACTTTCAATACTGTTAGCAATTACTGTACCATCTGGAGATTCTAAAAAACGCTCAATGGATTCAATATGATGACTTGTCAATTCACAAGGCGTTCGTTCATACACCTCTAGATAGTCTACTTGGTTCATTAACTGCAAGGAATTCTTCAAAGTTTCAGAGCCGCCTCTTCCTCTAACTATAAGTATTTTCTTATTGTTTAATCCTTCACATTCTGGCATAGCTAATAGTTCATTACTTGAGGCTTTATTTTTAGGATAGCAGTCAACTTGTATTCCCTTATCAATTAATTCTTTTGCAGTAATCGACCCTACCGCAAATACCTTGAAAGGTTTGATGAATAGTTCCTTGAAATATTTTTCAGCATACTTGACTGCATTAGTACTAATAAAAATAATGACGTCATATTCCTGTCCGGAAGTCTTCGTATTAATTTTATTGATCTCAAAAGCAGGGAAAAGTTCATAATCTAGCTCCAATCCATTAAGCAATGATTGTAAATTCTCAGATTGAGCCAACGGTCTTGTTATGAGTATCATCGCTTCATTATAAATATATGTTTTTTTGATTTGAGCTTAGATGCCTTTATAATATGCCCCATAACATTTCTATATAACAACATAAAATCATCATGTTATTGTCAATTATATCTCTTGTATCTGGCTTTATATTGCTAATGTGGAGTGCTGATGTATTTACAAACAATGGCGCAAAAATTGCCAGAATATTTAATATTTCACCACTAATAATAGGGCTACTTATTTTTGGCTTTGGGACGTCAGCACCCGAAATGCTAGTTTCTGGACTTGCTGCCTATAGTGGTCACCCTGAAATGAGTGTCGGTAATGCATTTGGATCAAACATATTTAATATTGGCCTAGTCCTTGGAATAACAGCGCTCATTCTTCCTATACAAGTTGAAAAATCTGTACTGAAGAAAGAATGGGTATTCTTAATTTTGTCGACCTTAGTTGCAGGACTTTTGTTATTGGATCAATACTTAAGCTTTTATGATGGGCTAATCCTTCTTGCCCTCTTAATACTGTTTCTTTTCTATGTTTTCAAGCAATCAAAAAAAGACAGCCTAAATGGGATTGATGATGTAGACAGTAAAATCAATAATAAAGAAAAAGGTAAGACTTGGCTTTTGCTAATTGTTTCTCTTGTAATCTTAATATCGAGTGCAAAACTTGTTGTCTGGAGTGGAACAGTCCTAGCATCAATCTTTGGTGTACCTGAATTAATTATCGGACTTACCGTTGTTGCCCTTGGAACTAGCCTCCCTGAACTAGCTGTTTCGATTAGTAGCGCTTTAAAAAAGCAACATGAAATGGTCATTGGAAATATTATTGGCTCAAATTTATTTAATACTTTAGGAGTACTTGCAATTCCAGGATTAATTTCACCTTTCAAAATTCCTACTGAACTATTGAGTCGCGACTATATCTACATTTTCATACTAACCTTTTTAATAGTTATTCTCTCCTTTAAGGATAAAAAAATTAATCGTTTCGGTGGTTTTGTATTATTGTTTGTTTTAGGTGGATATCTATATCAATTGTTTTGGATTTAGTTGTAAAAAATCTTAGTGAGACTCAAGAACTTGGTAGAAATCTTGCCTATTGCTGCGCCTCTCTTAAAGATACATGCGTTATATATTTAATTGGTGATCTTGGAGTAGGAAAAACCACTTTAGCTCAAAGTTTTATTCAATATTTTGGATTTGATAGAGTGAAAAGTCCAACCTATTCATTGGTGGAGAGCTATCAAAATGAAGACATCAATATTCATCACTTTGACTGCTACAGGCTTAGTGACCCTGAAGAATTAGAATACATAGGTATACGTGAATACCTGATGCCTAAACATCTGCAACTCATAGAGTGGCCCGAACTGGGAAAAGGTGCCATTGCAAAAGCTGACATCTCTATTAGTCTAAGTGGCGATGGAGATGAAAGAAAAATTAATATTAAATCTCTAACCAAAGTAGGGAAAATTGTTACAAGATGCGCTATTGCTTAAGTTTAATTATTGCTCTATTGGTAACTTCGGTATACGGTGAAGAGAAAACTACTCTTTATGACTTTAGGTACTGGACAGCACCAGATCACACTAGAATTGTAATTGATACTGAAGAAGATACTCTATTTAACATCTCTAAAAATAATGACTATATTGTCATAAGTGTCGATGATGCTGAAGTATTATCAGATACATTTTCTAATATTTTTTTTGAAGATGAAAGAATTCAAAAAATTCGTATTAAGCGTGACAGAGAGACCATTAAATTAATTTTTCATATCAATAAAGATTACAGAGTAAAGCATTTCACATTAGCACCAAATACAAAGTATAAACACCATCGATTGGTCGTTGATATTATTGACTTGGAAGCAAAATCGACTGTGAAATCTACCAAACCAGTCAAAGATCAAACTCTAAGTAATAGGAAAATTATATTGGTTGATGCAGGTCATGGCGGAGAGGATTCTGGCGCAATTGGTAAAAACAAAACTCAAGAAAAAAATGTTAATTTAGCAATTGCTAAAAAATTAGTCGCTACCATTAATAAAAATCCAGAATTAAAAGCTATCCTAACGCGAAGCGGTGATTACTATATACCTCTAACTAAAAGAATAACTATAGCTCAAAAAGAAAACGCTACAATGTTTATTTCTATCCATGCTGATTCTGTTGAAAGCTCAAGTGCCAAAGGTGCTTCAATTTACACCTTAAGCGAAAAAGGTAATAACAGTAAGCTGGCTAAACAATTAGAACAATCTCAAAACCTAGTTGATCAATTCGGTGGAGTAGAAACAGTTATAGATAATGACCAGTTTTTAAAAAATATATTGACCGATTTTTCAAGAAAAGATAGAGATATACAATCTCAGAATCTTGCGAAGGAGATACTTAAAGAACTTGACAAAATTGGGCCAGTTCACAAAATAGAGCCACAAAAAGCTAACTTTGTCGTCCTTAAAAGTCCTACCATCCCTTCGATTCTCGTTGAAACTGCATTTATTTCAAATCCAACTCAAGAAAAGCGTTTAACCAATAGCAAACAACAACAAAAAATAGCCAATGCGATTTACCAGGGAATCATTGATTATTATCTTAATCTAGAAAAAGATTTATAAAGCTTAATTGTTACTGTTTTCTGAATCATCACTAAGAATAATTGCATCACTAACTAACTGATGAACACTGACAATCATATATGGGTCAAACTCATAGTTAGGTAAGACTTTACTAAACTGTGATTTACATATAGCGCAGATTGCTGCCAACGTGTTGACACCACTTCTCTCTTCAGTCTGCTTTAAGGCATGCATTCTTGGTTTTGCACCCTTTATTCTTAACTCAATAAGGTCATCTGTCAACAAACCGCCACCACCGCCACAACAGAAAGTTGAGGCTTTAATGGTGCCTTTTGACATATCTGCAAAATTATTACATGCCGCCTTGATTACCTCCCTTGGTAAGATAAATTGCCCATTTTCAATATCCCCCATATTACTTCCACGGGCTACATTACATGAGTCATGAAAAGTCACAACTCGGTGATCATTCTTTGATTTGTCAAACAACAATTTATCTTGTTGAATTAGATCATAGGTAAATTCAATAATATGTTGTGGTTGTGGATAATTGCTATCTAGTTGCTGTTGGAATTTTAACGAATACTCATCATTACCACCACTTCCCAAACCAGTAAGAGTATTCCAAAAGCTGTAAGCAACTCGCCACGCATGACCGCACTCACCAACAATGACTCTCTTAACATTTAAGTCAAGGGCTGCCTTACGAATTCGAATAGCCCCTTGTTTCATTACATCATAATTACCTATAAACATGCCGAAATTTGCTGCCTCAGATGCATATGAACTCAAAGTCCAGCTTACTCCACTTTGATGAAAAACTTTAGCATAACCAATAAGGCCATCAATATGTGGTTCAGCAAAAAAATCTGCAGAAGGGGTAACCATTAAAACCTCAGAGTCTTTAATATCAAGTGGTAACTTTACAGTGACTCCAGTCTCTTCTTTGATTTCCTCCTCAAGGTCTTCAAGAGTATCTCTTAGAGCTGGCTCAGGCATCCCCAAATTATTACCAATTTTATTTATTTTTCCAAGAATTTGATTAGGGTATTTTTGCCCTACTCCAATAACGTTCATTACTTCACGAGCAGCCATTGAAATCTCAGCTGTATCAATTCCGTAGGGACAAAATACTGCACATCGACGGCATTGTGAGCATTGATGAAAGTAGTTATACCAATCATCTAGCATGGCTTCATCAAGCTCTTTAGCGCCGACCAATTTAGGAAAATATTTTCCAGCAAAAGTAAAATGTCTTCTATAAACACTTCTGAATAAATCTTGCCTTGCAACTGGCATATTTTTAGGGTCAGCAGTACCTAAGTAATAATGGCACTTATCAGTACAGGCACCACATTTAACACAAGCATCTAAAAAAACCTGAACAGAACGATACTTTGATTTCGTTTCTGCCATTTTGTCTATCGCAAGCTGTTGCCAGTTTTCAACCTTCTCACCAGGGAATCCTAACTCGCTCTGAACCTCTGCACTAGCTTTAAAAGGCCCTTTCCCTGCCATTGAATCTTTCTTAATAGCTGGAATCTCCAGATATGTTGGAAGTTGTTCAATACTATTTTCAGACACAATTATTTATCCTCATCAAGATTCTGTTCGAGATCAATTTTCTTCTGGCTTTCTTTGTTTCTAGCCCATCGAGAAATGTGTCTCTTTTTACGTGCATTATCCACCTGATTGAGTGTAGGCGAAAAAAATATACCTGGAGCATGTAGTAGTTTTGATATTGGAAAAATTGCTATAAGTAAAAATACCAAAAAAATATGTGCCAAAAAAAGCAATTCACTAGGTAACTCAGACCAATTAAAGGTAATAAGACCTTCTGCAAAGTTTTTAACTAAAAGCATATTAGGGTGATTTTGGGCAAATGTCATTAACATTCCACTACCACCTATTACAATTAGTAACAATAACATCAAGTAATCAGATGGAGCTGAAATATATCTAACTCTGTCTACAAAAAGTCTCCTACCAAGCAAGCCTAATAAGCCAAAAATAAGTGGATATGCTGCATATTTTAAAGGTTCCGTTTTGAGCAATATTGTAGGAATTTCACCAGGCCAAAAATAAACTAAATGACGAAAAAAAAGTAAGACTAAAGCGAGATGAAAACTCCATCCAAATATCCAAGTCCACTTACTAGCCTTAAATAAGCTCTGAAATAGAAAAACTTCTCTTGCAATTCTTAATAATACCCCTGACCTGTTAAGAGGTGCTGGTGCAATAGGAATTTTAAGAGGTGCTGGAGTTTGCCAATATTGAACAATCTTATAGGACACGCCTGTAATAAAAATCAATACAGAAATGTAGAAAAAAAATGTAAAAAAAATGCTTGTTAATGACATATGACTTTATCTCAATCTAAGAAAAGCGCTTATCAAACTCTCTGAACTAAAAATTAAACACAGCCTGTTGGCTTAGGGAGGCCTGCAAATCGACAACCTTGCTTTGCGGGACCATATGGGAACAGAGAATAAAGATAGCGGGAGTTTCCCTTATCATTGCCTAGTTTTTTGGCTATTGCTTTTGTAAGAACTCGCACTGCAGGTGCAAAATCATACTCTTTATAGTACTCCTGAAGGAAATTGATGACCTCCCAATGCTCAGGGGAAAGTTCAATACCATCTTCCTCTGACATAGTAATAGCTATTTCACGACTCCAATCACTTATCTTTAACAGATAGCCCTCTTCATCAACTTCAGCGCCAAGTATTTCAGCCATTTCTAAGTAGTCCTTTTAGAATTCATAAGAAAATTATTTACACTATTTGCAACACCTCGACCTTCATTGATCGCCCAGACAACCAACGATTGGCCTCTACGACAATCGCCAGCAGAAAAAATACCTTCTTTAGAAGTGGAGTAATCGCCATGCTCAGCTTTGTAGTTTCCTCGCTCATCTGTAACTATTTTAGCGTCTTCACTTAAATAATGTTCAGGTGAAACGAAGCCCATTGAAAGCAACACCAACTGGGTATCCCAAGTTTTTTCAGTACCTGATATTTCATTTAAATTACCATCTATTAATTCAACATTGATGGTTTTAATTCCACTTACATTACCGCTACTGTCTCTAACAAAAGCTTTCGTAAGTAATTGATAGTGTCTTGGATCTTGTCCAAATACCTTGTTAGATTCTTCATGGCCATAATCCACTCGAAAGATTGTTGGCCACTCTGGCCAAGGATTGCTATCGGAACGATCGGCAGGTGGTTGGCTCATTAACTCAAAATTGATAATAGACTTTGCACCTTGCCTAATTGCTGTACCAATACAATCAGTTCCAGTATCCCCACCTCCTATTACAATAACGTCTCTATCTTGCGCAGAAAGCTCACTCTTATCTGCATAACCATTATCAAGAAGACTCTTAGTATTAGAAGTCAAATAATCCATAGCAGGATAAATGCCTTTAGAATTTCGATTTTCAGCAGGTAAATCTCGCGCTTTCGTTGCACCAGTAGAAAAAATAATAGCATCAAACTTAGATTGTAATTCTTTAGTTGAAATATCACGTCCAATATCAATATTAGTCATAAATTCAATGCCTTCTTTCCTTAATAGTTCAACTCTGCGATTAACTACATCCTTTCCTAGTTTCATATTAGGAATTCCATACATCAAGAGCCCACCAATTCGATCGTTTCGTTCGTAAACAGTAACCGAATGACCTATTTGATTAAGCTCATCTGCAGCAGCAAGTCCAGCAGGTCCAGAACCAACAACTGCAACCTTCTTACCAGACCTAGACGAAACACTTCTAACCTTAATCCAGCCTTCTTCAAATCCTTTATCAACAATTGCTAACTCAATATTTTTAATGGTTACTGCAGGATGATTCAAGCCAAGAACACAAGAACCTTCACAGGGTGCAGGACAAACTCGTCCTGTAAATTCAGGAAAATTATTTGTCTTTTCTAGTCGCTCAAGAGCATCACGCCATTCATTGTTATAAACAAGGTCATTCCATTCAGGAATCAAATTATCTATAGGACATCCACTCTCAGATTGGCAAAAAGGAACACCACAATCCATGCAACGAGACCCTTGCTGTTGAAGTTGATCTAAATTATGTGTGCCTGAAAAAATTTCATCATAATCCTTAATGCGTATTTCTACATCACGATATGACTCTACTTCCCTATCTAGCTCTAAAAAACCGGTTACTTTACCCATTAATTACTCTTAAAAGATAATGACTTTAATTATCTCATATTCTGATTAAAGCATTTAAAAATAAAAAGAATAATAAGTATTTTATGCCCTTTCGAATCTTGTACAGCACAGAAAACCACTGTATAATTAGCGGATTTTCAAAAACCCTAAAAAGGCATACAAGTGAATTTAATTAATCAAATTGAGAGCGAACAACTAAGATCAGATATACCTGAATTTTCTCCAGGTGATACTGTTGTTGTTCAAGTTAAGGTGCGTGAAGGAACCCGTGAAAGATTACAGGCCTTTGAAGGGGTAGTTATCGCTATAAAAAATCGCGGCTTAAACTCTGCCTTTACAGTAAGAAAAATCTCACATGGCGAAGGTGTTGAAAGAGTTTTTCAAACACATTCCTCTTCGATTGATAGTGTTTCGGTTAAGCGAAGTGGTAAGGTTCGTCAGGCAAAACTATATTATCTTCGCGGTCTAACTGGAAGAGCAGCCCGCATCAAAGAGAAACTTAAAAAGAAATAATTTTCATCAATTTCCAAAATGCCAGTTTATTACTGGCATTTTTTTTGCCCAATCTATAAAAGACTAAAGTAGAATAACTTAGGATGAATGCTGACCTAATAGACCAATTTATTGATTTTTACTGGTTAACTACCGGAGCAAGTAAAAACACCTTAAGTGCCTATCGTTCTGATCTAAAAATATTTTCTCGATGGCTCAATGAAACCTCACTGATTGAAGTCAATAAAAAACTTATTCAAGATTATTTCTTATATAGACAGTCCACTAAAATAAGTTCATCAACTCAATCTAGAGTCCTTACTTGCCTGCACTCCTTTTATCAGTTCTTATTAGATAATAATCTCATAAATACTGACCCTACCGAACAATTGTCTTATCCAAAATTAGAAAAAAAATTACCAGTATTTTTAAATATTCAAGAGGTGGAAAAATTACTTGAAGCTCCAAATATCTCCTCACTCTTTGGGCAAAGGGATCGAGCAATGCTTGAATTATTATATTCTTGCGGACTAAGGGTATCTGAACTGATTAATTTAAGTTATCACAATATCAATATAAAAGAAGAATTCATTCGTATTCATGGCAAAGGAAACAAAGAAAGAATTCTTCCAATGGGAGAGATAGCTATTGATTATTTGACGGCTTATGAGTTAAATTCGAGACCCATATTACTCAAAAATGACCAAAGTGATAGTTATTTTTTATCTAATCGTGGTAAGGCAATGTCAAGACAAAATTTCTTTTATATTATTAAAGCTTATGCCACTCAAGCAGGTATAGATAAACCCCTTTCACCTCACTCGCTTCGACATGCTTTTGCAACTCACCTTGTTCAAAAAGGCGCTGATTTACGTTCAGTTCAATTAATGCTTGGGCACAGTGACATCTCTAGCACTCAGTTATATACACATATTCAAAATGCTCAACTCAAAGCGCAGCATGAAAAACACCATCCAAGGGGGTAAATCTGATTATTTATATTTAAGAGCAATCCATATTATCAACTTTATAAAGTAATGACTCTGTTAAAGAAGTAAGAGAAACTTTCGATTTACCATTATTATCAAAGTTGCTTTCAGACAGAAATTGATCAAAACATCTTTTAAGATCTTGCCACTCCTTGTCGATAATCGCAAACCACGCGGTATCTCGGTTTCGACCTTTACTTATAGTCATTTGTCTAAAGACTCCTTCGTAAGAAAAAACTAACCTTTGAGCAGCTCTACGAGACTTTAGATTTAGAGCATTACACTTCCATTCATACCTTCTATAGCCGTTATCAAATACCCATCTCATCATCAGAAACATTGCTTCTGTTG
>JAQWLF010000066.1:0-8545 GCA_029247465.1 Candidatus Thioglobus sp. | reverse complement strand
GGATCGCTATCAGCATAAATAAATTTTTTAAAGCCACGGCGAATCATAAACATTGGAGTATCAATTGCCTCGGCAAAATACTCGCCAATCACTTCGTCATGCCCTTTACCACCACTAAGGTGAACCATTAATGAACGACCTTCTATTGGAGTTGCGTAGTTACCCTGCTTTCCATCGTTAGCCAACTCAACAAAAGTAGGCAAAAGATCAACCAAAGAAACCGCCTCTTGTACTCGTTTAGCTGAAAACATTTTGGGCGCGTGGACAATCAAAGGCACTCTGGCAGAATGTTCTAGAAAACTCATCTTAAACCACATTCCTCGTTCACCCAGCATATCTCCGTGATCAGAAGTTACGATGACAATGGTATTTTCACGCATGCCAGATTCATCCAAGGCTTTTAACACATCTGCAATCTTATCATCAATATCACTTATCGAGCTATAGTAGGCGCGCCGAGCATTGCGAACAACGTCATCACTCAACTTCTCATCACTAGCACCATAAGAATGGCGCAGTCGAGTGGAATGGGGGTCCTCTGTCACCGAGCCGAGTGGAGTTATTGGAAGGTCAATATCCTCCTCTTTATAGCTCTCCCATTTATCCTCTCGACACAAGTAGGGATCATGAGGCTGAATCATTGACAAGGTGAGAAAGAAAGGTTTGTCACTACTCTCTTTGGCGTGCTCAAATATATAGCGCTTGGCATTGAAAACAACCTCATCATCGTAATCCAGATACATCGAACGAACACAAGGGCCTGCCTTTGTAACAACTTCCATATTATGAAACCAATCCAAGCGTTCTTCTGAATGATCCCATTCTGAATGCCAAGTGAAGTCTGCTGGATAAACATCAGTTGTTAGGCGATCCTTATAGCCATGCAATTGGTCTGGACCAACAAAATGCATTTTGCCACTTAGGCAAGTTTGGTAGCCGTTAGAAGAAAGATAGTGCGAAAAAGTTGGAATTTCAGAGCTAAACTCCACGGCATTATCCCAGGCAGCGATTTGAGAAGGTAAGCGACCACTCATCATTACGAATCGGGAAGGTGCACATAACGGGAAATTGGTATAAGCGGCGTCAAACACCACGCCTTCATCAGCGAGTTTGCTAATCTCAGGTGCTTTAACAACACCGTGCCCATAACAAGGCAAAAACTGGGGTGCCAGTTGGTCGGCCATGATTAAAAGAATATTGGGCTTGTTAGATCTGTTTTTCATACAACTCTCCTCGTTTAGAATAGTCAAAATTTGGCTATACTTTTATTTCATAGATTATTGTTCTTGGTCCTAAAATAACGCAGGATTTACAGGTGATGCGGCCGTTAAACCGCCATCTATTGTAAACATCTGACCAGTGGTGTAAGCGGCATCATCTGAGGCCAACCAGTATGCCATATTTGCAATATCAGACGGTTCTCCAAAACGACCGATATAGTGCCTTGCCAAGGCATCTTTTTGTGCCGCCTCTCGGTCATCCGCTAACTCAAAAGCAGCATCTACCATGTCAGTCATAATCCAGCCCGGACATATCGCATTACAACGTATACCCTGTTTGCCGTGATCAACTGCTATTGAACGCGTTAAGCCATGCACAAATGCTTTTGAGGCGTTATAAAGGGCCATTTCAGGGTCTGCAGCACGGCCACTAATGGAGCCAATATTAATAATTGACCCGCCTTCCGATTGAACCATGAGTGGAATAAAAGTTCGGCAGCAATAAAATACCCCTTTGGCATTGACGCCCATCAACAAATCCCAATCCTCATCTGTACTATCAACAACCGTTTTTTCAATTTGTATGCCGGCATTATTAACCAATACATGTAACGCGCCGTGCTTTGAGATAATTGCATCGCGAAGACCCTCAACTGCCTCAGGGTTGGCAACATCAGTACTGTACCAATCAACTGCCGCGTCCAAATCATCGGGCCGATTGTTGCGTCCACAGGTAATAACGCTCATACCCTCTTTTAAATAACGCTCAACTATGGCGCGACCAATACCTCTTGCGCCTCCGGTAATAAGGGCAACCTTGCTGTTCTTTGCTGTCATTTTCTCTCCTGTTTATAAACGCATTTGTTGAACTTGCGCACTCAAACCCCCATCGAGCACCCAAAGTTGGCCACTGGCATAACCCGCTTCATCGCCAGAGAGCCAGCTCACTAAGCTGGCAATATCAGCCGGTGTGCCATAGCGGCGCATTGGATGGATCTTACGCACCTCTTCTTTAAGACTTTCAATATCGCCTTCTGACCCGAAAAAACTTTGCAACATTGGCGTATCAATATAACCTGGGCAGATTGCATTGACACGGATGTTTTCAGGACCGTAGTCACAAGCCATTGATTTGGTAAGAGCATGAATTGCACCTTTAGTTGCGCAGTACGCAGACAGTTCAGGGTCAGCAATAAATCCATCGTAAGAGCCAAAATTAACAATCGAGCCACCGCCATTTTTTCTAAGAAGTGGGATGGCATATTTAGATACCAGAAATGTGCCGGTCACATTGATTGCAAAAATATTATTCCATTGTTCAAGAGAGGTATTCTCAATGGTTTTTTCAATTTCTATCGCAGCAGTATTAATAACAATATCCAACTTGCCATACTCGCTACTTATTTTTTCCATTAATTTTTGAACATTCATTTCGTCAGTAACATCCAATAATTCAAAGCAAACATTGTTTGGTAGACTGATTTCCCCTTGTGCTAGATCTGCAGCAATAACTCTAGCACCATCGTTGCTGAATCGCTCGCAAATACCGCGTCCTATACCTCCACGACCTCCTGTGACAATAGCTACCTTACCTTCTAGTTGACCTTTAGACATAAAATAAATCCTAAAAAGTTAAACAAACAAGAACAAAAACTCTTACAAACAAGCCTTATTTTGCAACGGCTGTTGCATAAGCATCTAGCACCAAGCCATGAAAGTGGTGTACACCATGCTCACTTAAACCTGAACCCGATGGGTCGTGAACAATGCGACCGAAATTAAAAGCTGGAGACTCCATTCCTTTTTGAACACTTTCAACAATATCTATATCCTCTTGTTGTAGTACGTCTTTGATGTACTTGATGGCCTCTAATTCTTGCGCAGTTGGCTCTCCTGTTTCAAAAAAGAAGTCATAGGTTTCAATTGTATGGTTTGGTCCAACAGGGATGATATTTAATACTAGAAAATTAGCTCTACCAGGGTAGCGCATTAAACAGGTGTTTGGCCACAGCCACCAAACAGCATGGTCATTAACGGTCGCACCTTCAACGCTGTATGCTGTGTTATCTTCATTACTACCTTTAGCCATATGACTTGAATAGATGCCGTGTGTCGTCACTTTGTAAGTGTCGAATTGCAACAGGCTGCAAAAATCCTTATGAGCCGTTGGGCAGTGATAGCATTCGAGAAAATTATCAACAACGTTCTTCCAATTGGATTTAATGTCAAAAGTCAAGCGGTGGGCGAATGTCAAATCATTAATATCAGGTGCAAATTTTCCAATTTCTTTTTTTAAATCGCCAGATTGATCAACTAGCGAAGCCGCATTAGGATCAAGATTTACATAGATAAAACCACAAAATTCTTCCACTTGCACTTGGTTAAGACAGATTTCACCTTGATTAAATTCTTCAAGATGCTCGGTATGACGGGCATTATGAAGTTCGCCATCTAGATCATAACACCAGGCATGGTAAGGGCAGACGATCATCTGTGTTTTACCTTCTCCTTTTAGTAATTCGTGGGCACGGTGTTGACAGACGTTATAAAAGGCCCGCAACTCACCATCGTTATTACGCAACAGCAAAATACTGTGCCCTACAATATCTTTAACGTAATAATCACCCGCTTCGCGTAGCTTTTCTTTATGACAAGCCCATTGCCAAGTTTTCTGAAAAATAGCATGTCGCTCTACTTCTAGATACTTTTCATCGGTATAGCAAATGGCGTGTAAAGATGAAGATAACTGAGGCTGATCAGCTACATATCCTTTACTAGCTATTACATCGTCTGCTTTATCAAGCATTTTTTTCATAATATCTCCAGTAACATTTTATTCAAAGCCACCGAGTTATTTAAGTATGGTTTTTAATGTTAATTCAAAAAACAGCGAAACTCAAGTGAAAAAATTTGTCTTTTTTTGTCTCACTAGATTTATACTAGATCTAGATTGATACTGAAATTATAAGAACTACATGTCAGACAAAAAGAGTTTAAAAGATGTATATTCAATAAAGACTCCTGAGGACTCTATAAATCTATATAGAGGCTGGGCTTCTTCATACGATAGTGACTTTGCTAAACAAAATGACTACCGCTCCCCTTTAGAAATAGCTAATTATTATGACAAATACTCCAATAATGAAGATACTCCAATTCTAGATGTTGGTGCAGGAACAGGCCTCATTGGAGAGTATTTAAATTATAGCTCAAGAGAAATAGATGCTATTGATATTTCCCCTGAAATGCTAAATATTGCTAGATTAAAAAATTGTTATTCAGAAATAATTGAGGCAGACCTTACCAAAAGATTATTGATAAATGATGATCATTATGGTGCAATTGTTAGTGCAGGAACTTTTACCCATGGGCATGTCGGGCCAGATGTATTTGATGAACTATTAAGAGTCACCAGAACTGGCGGTCTTTTTGTTTTGACAATTCATTATAAGTTATTTAAAAAAGCTGGATTTGATAAAAAACTTTTAGAGATTAAAAGGAGTATATCCAAGCCCAATTTTCATGAAGTAAATGTCTATGGCAATAATCCAGATAAAGATCATGGCAGTGACAAAGTAATTATCACGGTATTTAGAAAAAAATAAACTAGAACTTTTGATACTAGAAGTAGAGAATTATTCACGCTCTCGAATCAAACGAAATTCTGACGTTAACTAAATTCAAATTGATATAGTTTAAATTATGCAATAATTTCCCATATTCATTCTTGTGGTGGATAAAGACGATTTTATTTTATTCATGAAAACTTGAGGTTAATCTATGAGAAGAGGAAGAGGCAAAGCCACCAGAGAAGTTACAAGCTTTCAGCAGGCTCCTTATGGACAAAAAAAGAACCCTTTCCAGCCTATGTCAATTTTTTCAGAGGATGAGATTGAATCAATTCATGAGGCATCATTAAAAGTATTATGTAATACTGGCATGGATATACAGTCTCCTCGAGCTGTTGAAATTCTTAAAAGAGAAGGCGCAATGATTGGCAGTGATGGGAGGCGTGTTAGATTTGATCCTGACTTTGTGATGGAAAAAATTTCCACTACTCCGAGTGAATTTACTCTTCATGGAAGGCACAAAGAAAGGCATGTTCATATTGGGGGGCAGTCTGTTGTTAACACTATGGTTGCAAGCGCTCCCAATGTATCCGATCTTGATAGGGGGAGAGTTATAGGTAACTTTGAAGATTATTCAAACCTGATAAAACTTGGTGAAATCTTAAATACTGTCCATGCGCTTGGTGGCTATCCGGTTGAACCTTGCGATATAGATGTAAGTGTTCGTCATTTAAATGCTGTATCTGCAGCAGCACGTCTTTCAACTAAGCCTCTTTTTGGATACGCAATTGGACGCGAAAGGATGCTCGATGCAATTGAAATTATTCGAATTGGCAGAGGGGTTGATAAAGAAACCCTATTAAAGGAACCTTCAATAACTACAGTCGTAAATGCAAACTCTCCACTAGTCTATGACAAGGCTCTTTTGGAGGGTGCAATTGAAATGGCTGAGCATAATCAGCCAGTTATCTATACTCCATTTACCCTAGCAGGAGCAATGGCTCCAATAACAGTTGCTGGAGCTCTGGTTCAACAAAATGCTGAAGCTCTTGCAGGCCTTGCTTTTCATCAGTGTGTTAACCCTGGGGCACCAGCTATGTATGGTAGCTTCACATCTAATGTTGACATGAAGTCGGGCTCACCTGCCTTTGGAACTCCTGAATACACACAGGCCACAATTGCAAGTGGGCAATTGGCTAGGAAATATAAGATCCCACTTAGAGCCTCTAACGCCAATGCTTCAAACGCTCCAGATGAACAGTCAGTTTATGAGTCACAGATGTCTCTATGGGCTTGTCTTTTAGGGCAGGTAAATTTTATAGTGCACGGACATGGATGGATTGAGGGAGGTCTTTGTGCATCTTATGAGAAAGTAATTTTAGATGCTGAAATGAACCAAATGATGGAAGCTTTTCTGCAACCATCTCCTGTTAATAAAGACACTCTAGGAGTTGAGGCAATAGCTGAAGTTGGCCCAGCAAGTCATTTTTTTGCAGCAGCACAAACGCTTGAGCGCTATGAAACTGAGCATTACAACCCACTACTTTCAGACTGGAGAAATTTTGAGTCTTGGAGAGATGCTGGTTCAGTTACTACCACTCAAAGAGCAAATAAAATATGGAAGCAGCTTTTAGATGATTATGAAGAGCCAAAGCTAAAGTCAGAGGTTGAAGAAGAGCTTACAAGTTTTGTTAATAAAAGAGTTTCAGAGGGTGGAGCGGCCCCTTTATAAAGACTCAATTTTTTTTACTTGAGTTTCGTTCATTTTTGAATTAACATTTATTTTTCAGTGCTATATATTTAGGTTTGTGATATGAATGAACATGCGAAAGTTGTTGTTATTGGAGGAGGCGTCGTTGGCTGTTCGATCCTATTTCATCTTGCAAAAATGGGATGGAAGGATGTCATCTTACTCGAGAGGGATGAATTAACTTCAGGCTCAAGTTGGCATGCCGCTGGCTCATTTCATACAGTTAGCTCTGATCCCAATGTTTCCAAGCTTCAGGACTATACAATTAATTTATACAAAGAAATTGAGGAGACCTCTGGTCATTCAATAAGTCTTCACAAAACCGGGGGGTTCTACTTAGCTTCCAATCAGAGTTGGTATGACTATCTGAAGCGTGAGCGTTCAAAAGCAAGGTCCCTAGGATTAACTCAAGAATTTGTGTCGTTAGATGAAGTCGTAGATAAGCATCCATTAATTGACCCTAAACATTATGTTGCAGCCCTTTGGGACCCATCTGACGGTGATCTTGACCCCTCAGGCGTTGTTTATGCTTATGCAAAATCAGCACGTGTTCATGGTGCAGAGTTCTATACTCATACTCCAGTCATAGAGACTAATCAGAGAGCTGATGGTTCTTGGGATGTTGTCACTGAAAAAGGCAATATTCATGCAGAGCATATTGTAAATGCGGGAGGTCTTTGGGCGCGTGAACTGGGTCGAATGTCTGGAATACATTTGCCTGTCGTTCCTATGGAGCACCACTATTTAATTACTGAAGAAATTGAGCAAATTGCCAATTTGGAGAATGGACAGCGATTACCAAGTTGTATTGACTTTGAGGCAAATATTTATACACGCCAAGAAAGTAACGGTATGTTACTGGGTACATATGAGCCTCGATCAACGCCATGGTCATTAGATGGAACCCCACAAACTTTCGGACATGATTTACTAGAGCCAGACTTGGATCGTATTGCGGATCGATTGGAGTTGGCTTTTGAGCGAATTCCAGCATTAGGAACTGCAGGCATAAAGAATGTAATTAATGGTCCATTTGTTTTCTCTCCTGATGGAAATCCAATGATTGGCCCTGTCCCAGGTATGAAAAACTACTGGACAGCAGTGGGCGTTATGGCAGGTTTTTGTCAAGCGGGGGGTGTTGGTAAAACATTGGCTGAATGGATGATTGAAGGAGAGCCGTCAGTGGATGTTTGGGCAATGGATATTGCACGTTTTGGTGAATTTGCAACACCTGAATGGGGCGTAATTAAGTCTTCTGAAAATTATGAACGGCGATTTGTGATGACTTTTCCTAATGAGACACTACCAAAAGGAAGGCTTCAGAAAACAACATCAATATACGATCGCTTAACCCAAAAAGGAGCTGTATGGCAAGATACTTTTGGTCTTGAAAATGTACTTTGGTTTGCCAACTCTCCAGAGGACGCATATGAAGAGCCAACATTTCAGAGATCGAGATCTCATGAGTATGTAGCAAAGGAAGTCGAAGCTGTCAGAGCATCTGTTGGTGCAAGTGAAGTGGCAAATTTTGCTAACCATAGGTTTACGGGTAAGGGCGCTAAAGCATTTTTGGATAAGGTTCTTGCGGGCCGCATTCCAAACCAAGGAAGGGTTAATTTAACACCTATGCTTTTAGAGAGTGGCAAGCTAAATGGAGATCTTACAGTTGCCTGTATTGATGAAGAAACCTATTATTTATTTGGGTCCAGCGTTGCACAAAATATGCATCTTCGCTGGTTCGAGAAGCATCTTGAGGGCGTTCAAGATGTTGTCTATAAAAATATGACAGACGATTTTCATGGTATTGCAATATCTGGCCCAAAAGCCGGGGAATTATTATCAAGACTTAGTCGAGAAGACGTCAGTTCAGAGGTATTTAAATTTAGAGATATTAGAGATACATTCATAGGAGGGGTGCCAGCGCTTTGCGTAAGAATTTCATTTACAGGCGAGCTTGGTTACGAGATTTATGTCGCGCCTCAGTACCAATTGAAGCTATTTGAGGT
>JAQWLF010000125.1:0-20202 GCA_029247465.1 Candidatus Thioglobus sp. | reverse complement strand
GACTGTTGCGTTAGGCGTTAGCGCATACTCTGTTGCAATCTTTCATTTGATGACCCATGCATTTTTTAAGGCACTACTTTTTTAGCTGCAGGCTCAGTTATCGTTGCCCTCCATCACGAACAAGATATTCGAAAAATGGGCGGTCTTAGAAAGAAAATGCCAATAACTTACATTACCTCACTACTAGGAACTTTGGCGTTGATTGGTTTTCCTGGATTTGCAGGTTTCTATTCAAAAGATATGATTATTGAGGCTGTTCATTACTCAGAACTGCCATTTTCTGGATGGGTTTACTTCGCTGTTGTTTTGGGCGTCTTTATTACTGCCTTTTATAGTATGAGACTTTTGTTTTTAGTTTTTCATGGCGAATCAAGAGTAGATAAAAATACTGAAGAACATCTACATGAGACAGCTCCATCTATTACAGTGCCTTTGATATTGCTTGCAATACCATCAGTAGTAATTGGATACTTTACAATTGAACCGATGCTTTTTGGCGGATGGTTGGACAATGGGATTTATATTGATACATCCCATGAGTCAGTCGAAAAGCTTAAGCATCACTTTCATTCAGCATTTTCTCTTATTTCTCACTCTGTTATGACACTTCCATTCTGGATGATGGTAGGTGGGATTGCCACAGCATGGTTATTTTCTTTATACAGAACGGAGTGGGCGGACGTCATTCAAAGAAGATTTAAACGTATAAATTATGTATTAGTTTCATTGTATGGTTTTGATAGGCTTAATGAAATTATCTTTGTTCGTGGTGCATTAAAGCTTGGTAACTTATTGTGGAAGATTTCAGATATGGCAATTATTGACCAACTATTAGTTAATGGTAGCGCAAGGTTTGCCCGTTTTGTAGGCTCCTTTATTCGCCCCGTTCAAACTGGGTATGTCTACCATTACGCTTTTTTTATGATTATAAGTTTGATGCTTGTATTGGGATGGGTTCTCGTTGCATCTGATTATTCATTTTATAGTTAGGATATTAGTATGGATTCAATATTAAGTTTATTGATTTGGTTGCCCATTCTAGGTGCTATCCTAGTTCTATTAATAGGCAATAATAGAATTTCTATTGCTCGCTGGGTTAGTGTTTCTATTTCTATATTAATTTTTGTTTTATCAGTAAATTTATTTCTAGATTTTGACACTTCGACTTCTTCAATGCAGTTTGTTGAAAAGGCTAGCTGGATTGGGCAATTTAATGTCTTTTATCATTTAGGTATCGATGGAATTTCCATGCCACTTATCATCCTCACTACCTTCTCAACAGTATTGGTTATTATTGCTGGTTGGGAGGTAATAAAAAATAGAGTAGCTGATTATATGGCTGCTTTCTTAATGATGGAGGGTCTCATTATTGGTGTTTTTTCATCAATGGATTCTATGCTGTTTTATGTTTTCTGGGAGGCATCACTCATACCAATGCTTCTTATCATAGGTGTTTGGGGCGGACAAAATCGCGTCTATGCTTCAATTAAATTCTTTTTATACACTTTCTTGGGTTCTGTTTTTATGTTAGTTTCTCTTATCTATATGTACAATTTAAGTGGGTCATTCGCTATTAGTGATATGTATACTTTGCCTCTCACGTTGACTCAACAGAGTTGGATTTTTTGGGCTTTTTTCTTGGCTTTCGCAGTAAAAGTTCCAATGTTTCCTGTACATACTTGGCTTCCAGATGCACACGTCCAAGCACCAACAGGTGGTTCCGTTATTCTTGCGGCCATTATGCTTAAAATGGGAGGCTATGGTTTTTTCCGCTTCTCACTTCCTATTACGCCTGACGCTTCATCTTCATTTGCTACTATTGTGATAGTTCTTTCATTGATTGCAATTGTCTATATCGGTTTTGTTGCTCTAGTTCAAAAAGATATGAAGAAGCTAATTGCATACTCATCTATTTCACATATGGGCTTTGTTACTCTCGGTGTATTTGTAGTATTTTCGATTATGAAAATGAGCGCTGATGGTCAACTTGTTTCTATTAATGGTTCAAGTATTGAAAGTGCTTACCTTGGTCTAGAGGGCGCGATGATTCAAATGATTTCACATGGATTCATATCAGCAGCTATGTTCTTGGTAGTTGGTGTTCTATATGATCGACTTCACTCTAGAGAAATTTCTACCTATGGGGGGGTGATAAATTCGATGCCTAAATTTACAGGGTTTGCTGTCCTCTTTGCATTGGCAAATGCCGGCTTACCAGGAACATCTGGTTTTGTAGGAGAGTTTATGGTTATTCTTGGCGCATTGCAGGCTAACTTTTGGTTTGCATTTTTGGCTGCTACGACATTAATTATTGGAGCAGCATATACATTATGGATGGTTAAACGTGTTTTTTGGGGGCCAATTAATAACCCTGATGTAGGCACATTGAGTGACATAAATGCCAGAGAATTATGTATTTTTGCAATTCTAGCAACAGCAGTATTATTAATGGGTATGTATCCTCAACCAGTAATTGAGGTAATGCATTCTTCAGTTATTAATTTATTAGAGCAAGCACTTACTACTAAACTGCCAGTTTCATTATGATGAATTTTCAATTTTATCCTTCAGAACTAATTTTCGCCTTGCCAGAGTTGTTTCTGTTAAGTGCTATCTCAATAATTTTAATATTTGATTTATTTGCAAGTGAGCGTTTGAAGCCTATCACTTATTACTTAACACAACTCTCACTTATCATTACAGGTTGGTTGGTGTTTGATTTAATTGGTGAAAGTGCGACAATTTTTAGTGGCACTTTTGTTCTTGATACTATGGGGTCAACCTTTAAGGTTTTCATAATGGGCTTTGCAATCATTGCCCTTGTATACACACGCCATTACCTAAAAGTACACGAACTACTTAGAAATGAATATTTTATTCTTGCTTTGATGTCGATTTTAGGAATGATGGTGATGGTTTCTGGGCATAGCCTTCTTACTTTATATATGGGTCTAGAAATAATGTCGTTGTCCTTGTATGCGCTTATTGCTTCAGCAAGAGATCGTTCTGTTGCAATTGAAGCTGCTCTTAAGTATTTTGTTTTGGGGGCAATTGCATCCGGACTATTGCTCTATGGAATGTCAATGATCTACGGCATAACTGGTAGCTTAGATATTGCCCAAATTTCAAACTTTGCAAGGGCTTCTACTCTTGCATCTCAACAAACATTAATTCTTAATTTTGGCTTGGTTTTCTTGGTGATTGGTGTTGCCTTTAAGCTTGGTGCAGTTCCTTTTCATATGTGGGTTCCTGATGTATATCAAGGTTCACCAACTTCAGTCACAATGTTTCTATCAACTGTTCCAAAAATAGCAGCTATAGCTTTACTAATTCGTTTATTAATTGATGGTTTAGGCGATTTGCAGCATTATTGGTCAGATTTATTGATGATCATTGCAGTGCTATCGATTGCACTTGGCTCCTTAGTTGCTTTGATGCAATCAAACATTAAGCGAATGCTTGCTTATTCAACAATTTCACATATTGGGTTTGTGCTGTTAGGTTTTGTTACTGGCGTCGTTGAAGGTTATGGCGCGGCAGTGTTTTATGTATTGGTGTACATATTGATGAGTTTGGCTGCTTTTGGATCTATCATAGCTCTTAATAAGAGTGGCTTTGAGGCTGATCAGATTTCTGATTATCAAGGTCTAAGTAAGCACTCACCATGGTTTGCATTAATTATTTTGGTGGTGATGCTCTCAATGGCTGGCGTTCCGCCATTTATAGGTTTTTACTCCAAGCTATTCATTCTCCAACAAGTTATTGCAGAGGGTTATGTAATTCTTGCTGTAATTGCAGTTGTTTTTGCTGTTATCAGTGCTTACTATTATTTAAAAATTATTAAAGCAATGTATTTCGATGATGCCGATAAAGAGAACACTGTTTCTGCTCCATTAGACATGCGAGTTGTACTTTCTATTAATGGAATTCTCATTTTATTGGTTGGTTTAATGCCAAGTTTTTGGATGAGCCTATCTGTTTCATTATTCTGAGTTTTTAAAAAAGTGTTGTGTAAATTTTCTGTAGAATGACTCCATGATTATTGCACATCGTGGCGTTTCATTTGATTTGCCAGAAAACTCTCTACCTGCTTTTAATATTTCATGGAATCATGCTGCTGATGGTATAGAGGGTGACTTTCATCTAACCAAGGATGGCGCTATAGTTTGTATTCATGATGAAGATACTGGGCGAGTTTGCAAACAAAACATAGTTGTTCGTGATTCTACTCTCAAAGAATTAAAAGCATTAGATTTAGATTATAAAGGTACTGAAAATCTTCAAATAAAAATCCCTACACTCGCTGAAGTGCTTGAAATCTTGCCTGACGGCAAAAAAATATTTATTGAAGTCAAGTGCGGTAGTGAAATTGTGGAGCCCTTGTTCAGTGTGCTTTCTCGATCAAAGCTTAACTCAAATGATGCTGTCATTATTTCTTTTGATGAGGAAGTGATTAAAGAATTTAAAGTAATAGCACCTAACTTTAGAGCACTCTTACTATATTCTTATGAAGTGGGGTGTAATATCAATAATTTAATTGATGTAATGCGTAATATTAAGGCAGATGGTCTCGGCACGGATAATGAATTTTCTAAAACTTTAGTTGAGCAGACTATCAATGCTGGTTTTGAATATCACTCTTGGACAATAGATAGCATAGACGTTGCTCAAAAATTAATAAATTGGGGCTCGTCCTCAATAACAACAAATAAGCCGGGACATTTAATTCGACTGCTTTCCTGATGGAAAAATATAGTTCTTGACGATAACTCTTAATGGGTTATAAAATGCAGGCTTTCATTTAAAGGCAATTTGTATTTTCAATGAGCAGTAAATTCTCTACAAATGTCCTTGCAGCGATACTATCAGCTTTTAGCTTCTCTCTAGCAGCAGCAGCTGTCCCAACCTTTTACAAAGTAGGAGGTAGCGTTTTCTTGTTGCTTGGCGTGCGCTACATTTTCACCTTTCTCTTGTCGAGTGTTTTAGATAAGTCACCCAAAAAACAAAGAACTAAGGAAGCTCATATAAGGTTAGTGCTAATTAGTATTTTTCAAGCAATATTTGTTGGTTCATACATGTATTCCATCAAACTGATTCCTTTGAGTTTGGCAGTAGTGGTAATTTATACGTTTCCAATCATTACTTTTTTTGTTAATTCGTTGATAAAGAGTAGGTCAATTGACCTACTATCTGTTACGGCATTGCTTGTCTCTTTAATGGGTATTTGGGTTCTAGTGCATGGTGATTCAAGTGAGTGGAATTTGTGGGGTGTGTTTTGGGGTTTGTTGGCATCAGTTGCACAGGTGTTTGTTAACATTCTATCTCGTCACGAGAGTGTAGATCCCGGATGGGCTTTAATTAAATATATTATGGTTTTGCCTGCAACGGTTTTTGTGTTAATTTATTTTATGACTACGACAGCACCGATAGCCTCAGTGACTGCACCGATGTTAATGTGGGGTATTGCTTCAGCTATTGGTATGAGTGGCGGTTTTTTCTTTTTCTTTCATTCTATTGCAAAAATTGGCCCTGTACGCACGGCTAATGTAATGTACATGGAGCCAGTTTTTACTATCATTCTTGGCGTTGTATTGCTCCAAGATGTACTCGGCTATTCTCAGTGGCTAGGCATGCTAATAATTTTGTTAGCTACAATTTCTCTTGAGCGCTGGGGTAAAAAATACAATTAAATTTAAGCTGTAGAATGAATAAGAGACAAGTTTTTATCATTAAATTATTTACCAATATATAACAATAGATGAAGATAGTAATTGCACCAGACTCCTTCAAAGAGACCCTCTCTGCGAGTGAAGCTGCAAATGCTATCGAAGCAGGTTTTTTAGAATTTTTCCCAAGTGCAGAAATACATAAATCGCCTATTGCTGATGGTGGTGAAGGCACTGTTGATGTATTGGTCTCTGCTACAGAGGGTAGTTATTTTTCTACAAAAGTTTCAGGTCCTATGGGGGAGGCTGTTAGTGCAAGATGGGGCATGCTTGGTGATACGAAAACGGCAGTTATTGAGGTTGCAGAAGCTTGTGGCTTACACTTAGTTTCCGTTGAAAAACGAAATCCAATGATTGCCTCTAGTTATGGGGTAGGAGAACTTATTTTGGCTGCAGTAGATGAAGGCGCTGAGCATATTATTATTGGCTTAGGGGGTAGTTCGAGTAATGATGGTGGTATGGGTTTTTTACGAGCAATTGGGGTTCGATTTCAAGATATTTCTGGGAATCAACTTCGTGGAGATGTTAGCAGTTTAAGTTCGCTTTCTGACATTGATTTAAGTTATATAGACCCTCGTCTTAAGGGTGTTAGTTTTGAGGTGGCGTGTGATGTTGATAATCCTTTGGTTGGACCTCAAGGAGCCTCTGCTATTTTTGCCTCTCAAAAAGGTGCCGATAGTGAAATGATTGATCAGCTAGATATTATTTTGAATCATTACTCTGGTGTTATATCTAGGAAATTCAATAATGATGTGTCTTTGTATCCTGGTGCTGGCGCTGCTGGTGGAATAGGTTATGGCTTTAAAGCTTTTTTGGATGCAGAGCTGAAGAGTGGCATTAAGATTATTCTTGATAAAGTAGATTTTAATCATCATCTATTAAACGCAGATTTAGTTATAACTGGGGAAGGCAAGATTGATAGTCAAAGTGATAGGGGTAAAGCTCCTGTAGGGGTTATTGAGTATGCAAAGAGACATAAATGTCGTATCTTTATAATTGCTGGAACTATAGAGAATAGTGACACTCTAATAAGTAATTATGGCATTGATAAGGTGTTTAGTGTTGTCTCTAGTGAATTATCAATAGAAGAGGCAATGGCTAATTCATTTGAAAGTCTAATGGCCATTTCTCGAGAGGCTGCTCAGCACTATAAAAAATATTACTCAGACCTTTAATAGCCAAGATCAGGATTCACTAAATTATTTAATTTGTGGTTTGAGAGATAGCGACGCATATTTATCATAACAAGGTCGAGAGTCAGAGGAATATAGGTATCACCATCATCTGCAGAAATATGAGGCATAACCATTAAATTAGGTGTATTCCATAATAGAGAATTTGATGGGAGTGGTTCAGGGTCAAATACATCGATAATAGCAGCTTTGATGTGACCAGAACTTAAGTTTTCTACTAAAGCATCATAGTCCATAGTAGCCGCTCTACCTACATTAATAATACCAACCCCTGGCTTCATCAGTGACTGGCGTCTCTTATCTAATAGGTTGAGGGTTTCTTTGGTATTTGGGGTGGACATAAAAATGTAATCAGGTAGAGGAAGCACTTCATCTAATTTCTCTACTTTGACCATTTGATCGACACCATCTAAAGCTTTTCCATGACGACTAACTCCAATAATATTCATACCTAATAATTTACACTTCTTTGCAACAGCATGACCTATATTCCCCACCCCAATAACTAGTAAGGTTTTCCCCATTATGGGAGTAGAGTAGAGGGATTCCCAGTGCTTATTTTGTTGGTTTTGAACTATTTCAGGTATGTGGGTATGAAGCATTAAAACAGCCATTAAACCAAATTCTCCTGCTTTTTCTGAATGCACTCCACGATTATTAACTACCGAGACATTTTTTGGAACCCAGTCCATTGGGCATAAATGTTCTAATCCAGCACCAATAATATGAATCCATCGTAAATTGGGAGCAATTTTAGAAAGATCTTCGGTTGGAAAATCCCAGCATACAAGCACTTCAGCTGTTTTCATTGACTCGTAGAAGTTATCTAAATCCCAATCAAAAACAGGTTCAATCTTGCCTTTTAGATCTGGGTAATTCTCAATAGCACGATTGAACCTATCCTCAGTAATTGCGAAGACGCTTTCTCCTTCAATCGTTGGAGGGAAAGATTTTGGATCTGCATGATTACTTTTAAAATGTACTCGTATTTTTTTATCACTTGACATAGTGTATTTACCTATTCAGTTACCACTGAATTTTCCCTTGACTGAATTTCTTTTAACTTTTCTGTTACCACTTTAATCCTCTCTTTCTCAGGCTTGCCATCAACGTGAAACTGAATTTCAACAAACTCATGAGCAAGTTTACTTAACAAAGAATCGTCATCACCTTTATTTTTAGGAATTGTCAGAACAGAGTCACCACCATAGGTTGGTATCGGCATCCCAACATGCTTAGATGAAAGATATGGCTGTTTGCCAGAAGACACTGTTCTAATTTGCTCTCTTATTTTATGGCGCATCATTGCAACACCTTGATCACTAGTCACTAAATTTTCATTTTTATGAATGTTTATTGGTCCCATGCCTTCACATGCCTCTCTATCAGCAGGAAATCTTTGACGCTCTTTATAGGGCCTATCAAATACTTCTCCCTGCTCTATTAATTCAGGACCTTCAGGAGTGTTATATTCATATGGGTCGCCGCGATCTCCAAAATTAGCCCAAGCATAGCAAATAGTAGTTTCATCATCTATTGGAACCACCCATCTTGTAAATGAACTTCGTCCATAGTAAATTTTTTTTGTGCCATCGGCTGCAAATGCTGCACCTGCCTGAGTAAAGTTGGGCAAAACAACTTCATTAATTCTAAACCAAACATTGTCACCTACTCGTCTGGTATTACAACCTAAAATCCAGCTATCACGTTCAAAGAAGTCAATCTTTCCAACCTCACCAAAGCCTTCAGAAAATTGTTCTCGACTCATATTAGAGTGAAGGAAAGAGGTATGAATAGGGTCGACTATAGCATCTAGAACCTGAAGCCAGTTACACATAAAAGGGGCTTTATAAGGCACCATATCCATGTCTTCAAAATCAAAGGAATCATAAATTGGAAATTCAGGTTTTTCATCAGTTGGACCAAGATAAGCAAAAATTAAACCTTTAAATTCGTGAGTTGGATAAGCACCAAGTCGAACTCTTTGTTTGATAATATCAGCTATATGTTCAGGCTGCCCAGGTACATCTATTAGTGTACCATCAACATCAAAATGCCATCCATGATAGCAACATTGAATTCCTGTTTCATGACAAATACCAAATTCAAGAGAAGCCTGTCTATGAGGACAATGTTTATGAACTAAACCTAATTGACTACTTTTATCTCGGAACAAGACCAGATCTTCTCCTAGGATTTTTATTGCGACAGGGAGATCATCGAGCTCAGAAGAAATAAAAACTGGCTGCCAATACCTCCTAAGATATTCACCTGCTGGAGTTCCAGAGCCAACTAGTGTAATTTCATCATCAGAATCATTGGAATGGATTAATCCATGACCTGCAAACCCTTTAAGATTAACTTTAATGTCATCTTTCTCAGTGCTCATATGCTTTAATCCTCATAATTACAAGCTTAATATAGGTATAAATAATACCCAAAATAGACTTAATGTTAGCATCAATTAACATCTATAATAATTACATATTAATGATTTTTAATCTAATTAATGTGTTTATTAACAAATTATTACTAATTAAATTACTTTATATGTAATATTAAGGTATATAATTTTAGAAAAAAATACTATTCTTCATTTATTAAGGGGTTAACAATTAATAATAATACAATTGACATGTCTACATTTTTTCAGAAGGATAAGCTTAAACATGGTCTTCCAGCTTCTGCCTATACTGATGTCGATTTTTTTCGTACTGAGTGTGACACTGTATTCACTAATAATTGGGTTTTTGTTGGCTTTGCTCATGAATTAATTGAGCCAGGTGATGCCTTTCCAATTTCAGTTGCTGGTATGCCTGTTGTACTAATTAAGAATAATCAAGGTCAAATTGCTGCCTTTCATAATGCCTGCTCACATCGCTGCCTTAAGCTAGTCGATGAACCAAAAAATGTTGGACCCATGTTGACTTGCCCCTACCATTCTTGGACTTACAGTTTAGATGGTGATCTATGTGCCACCCCATTTTTTGGAGGTAAAGAGCATCACCCAGAAGGCTTTAATATGTCAGACCACGGCCTTAAATCTATAAAAATATTCATTTGGCATGACTGGATATTTATTAATTTAAGTGGCAATGCGCCAGCATTTGAAGATTATGCAGCACCACTAATAAAGAATTTTGATGATATTAATTTTCAGCAAGTAAGACCTGTTGCAACATTGGATTTTGGAGAAATTTCAACAAATTGGAAATTTCTTATGGAAAACTATATTGAACCCTACCATGTTCAATTTGTTCATCGCACAACAACAAAGCAGCCTCTCGAAGATCATTACACAATCATCGATGGTGTATGTGTAGGAAGTGCTATCGATTTAGATGATAAAGATAAAGTAAAAGAGAGTCTCTCGGTGAGCTCTAGGTACCTCACACTATTTCCTAACTTTATTATTGGTCGATATGCACCCGATCAAATTGGCGTTTATTTAAATGTTCCTGTTGATCCAGAGCATACTCAACAAAAAAGAGTTATTTACACTACAGAAGGCCAAACTGTTTCAAATGAAGAGGTTGAAGCAATGAAAAAGCTATGGTGGGATGTACATAAAGAGGATCATGCAATTTGCGAAAAATTACAGCTTGGCAGGGCTTCACCAGTTGCTGCAGATGGAGGATTGCTATCTCCTCATTGGGAAAATAGTGTTCGTGCGTTTCAAGAGATGATTGCAAAAGCAGTTACTGATTAATCAATAAATAATTAATAAAGGAGAATATTATGACCAATACTAATTTTAATAGCGACTACAGATTGGCTCACACAATGATGAGGGTGCTTGACCTAGAAAAATCAATCCATTTTTATTGTGATATTTTGGGTATGCAAGTATTAAGACGTACTGATTACCCAGGTGGTCGATACACCAATGCATTTGTAGGTTATGGTCCTGAGATAGAATTTCCTGCCTTGGAGTTGACTCATAACTGGGATCAAGAAGAGCATTATGATAAAGGAAATGGCTGGGGGCATATCTGTATAGAAACTCCAGATGTGTATAAAGCTGTTGAAGATCTTGAGGCGAATGGGGCAAAAATAATTAGTCCAGCGAAGCCGATGAATGCAGGAACTCGCATCCTTGCATTTATTGAAGATCCAGATGGATACGTAGTAGAACTAAATGAAAAACTTAACTTAACTGAATAAGGACAATGATGAAAGATAACAAACCAAAACTATATAAATATAGTGAAATTGAGCACCGCTTACATACTCTAGAGCCAGGGAAAAGCTACATAAAGCCATTTGTAACGAGTGCTGTGAGTGACACGATGTGTGGTGGCTTAAATTTTTTAAACCAAGTATCAGTTCCATGGGAACTAACCTGTGATGAAATTATTTATTGTATGGAGGGTACATTCAGGTTAACGTGTGATGGTGAATCCTATATCTGCAATCCAGGCGATGTTTTATACATCCCAAAAGATAACTTAATTGCTTACGAGTGTGATGAAAAATGTGTAATATTTTATTCTGCCTACCCTCATGATTGGAAGCAGCAAGCAGGAATTACTTTTGTACCTGGAATAGACCCAGAAGATATGCCTCAAGGCTAGGATTTTGAAATGAGTAGTTCAAGCAATCGTATGGTGAATTTAAATCAATTTAATGACGCGAATGATAGCGATCAAACTCCTCGCGTACCTACAAGAGATACGCTGAAAGATAAATTAAATCAGCAAATAATCGATATGCTTGAGAGTGATGGACGTCTACCTTTTAAAGAAATAGCTAAGACCCTTGAGATATCTGAAGGCACAGTTAGGAATCGAGTTAATCGTATGAAGGACGCAGGTGTTTTACAAATTAAAGCTTTGGTAGATCGTTCTGCTATTAATTATGCGACAGACTCAATGTTGGGTATTAAGGTAGCACCAACTTCAAGTCCGAGCGAGGTCGCTAAGCGACTTCAAGATTGTAATGAAATCGTATTTATTTTATGGGTGACTGGTCGCTATGATCTTTTGGTAGAGATTGCCTCAGAAGGTGATGAAACTCTGACTAGATTCCTAGATGAGCATTGTTTTAATAATAATGATATAAAAGATGTAGAAGTAATGAAAGGTCTTGCGACATACAAGAATCAGTTCTTGTTAAAGTCGCACGAAAAACTTTAAAACTGTATTGAATAAAATAGAAGGAGCAAAATATGACTAAGATTTACCACACAAAGATGGCAGATGCACTGCCATCGAAGAAGCGCGTTGCGGAGGAAAAAGCCAGACTTGAAAAAGCTGGCGTAAAGTATATTTTGTCGTGTTGGATTGATATGCTCGGTATTCCAAAAACAAAGCCAATCCCAATGAAAGAATTTGAGGCGTTGTGTGCGGGAAAAGGTCCTCAATTTGCAGTCCATTCAGTTTCTTTTGTTCCTGAATTAGGGCCTAATGACTCTGATCAGATTCCTGTACCTGATTTAGATAGCTTGACGATCTGCCCTTGGGATAAAACTTGTGTTTGGGTTTTTTCTGATTTATGGTGGGAGGATGAGCCTTATAACATGTGCCCTCGTCAAACACTTAAAAGAGCTGTTCAAAATGCTGATGATGCAGGATACAAAGCTTTTTGTGGTATTGAACCTGAATTTATTGCGTTGCGCTGGGAAGATGGTCAGCCAGTAAAAGCTATCGATGATGACCCCATGCCTGGCGAAGGGGTGCGTCCACGTAGACAGGCTTTCGGCTATGACGTTGAGTACTCTATTGACTCAATGGAGTTTCTAAAAGAATTGATTGACACTGTTAATGAATTAGGATGGGATATGAAGGATGTGGTATGTGAAGGGGCATATTCACAGTTCGAGCTTGACTTTACTTATACTGATGTCCTTCAAATGGCTGACCGATTAGTTTTCTTAAGGGTTCTACTTAAAGAAGTTGCTAAAAAGTATGGAATGTTTATTACCTTTATGCCTAAACCAACGATTGGAGACTGGCGATCTGGAGCTCATATTAATTTTAGTATGACGAGTACCTCTGATAATAAAAATGTATTTGAAGGAAAAAATGGTAAGTTTTCCGATCTAGCATATCATGCAGTTGGTGGTCTGCTTAAGCACGGAACAGAAATTACTGCAATAGCTTGTTCAACAGTTAATTCTTACAATGGATTAGTTCCTATAGTGGGTGGATTTGAAGGTGGAGTTCACACATGGGCACCCACACAAATGGCTTATGGAGACAATAACCGTTCATGTATGCTTAGACTCCCACAAAATCGATTTTGTATAGAAAATCGTGCTGCAGATATGTGCATGAATCCATACTTATCATTAGCTTTAACCACTGCTTCAGTTTTAGATGGAATTAAAAATAAAATTGACCCAGGTAAGCCATTGAATCTAAATTTGTATAAGTTGAGTCCTGAGGAGATAAAGGAAGCAAACATTAAATCACTACCTCGTAATCTTTTAGAGGCTATTGAAGCTTTAAATGAAGATGAATTTGCAAGAGAAGTATTGGGTGAGTCAATGCTCCATCAATTTTTCTCTTACAAGATGGATGAATGGGACCGTTATCATCAATCCGTAACTGATTGGGAAGTGCAAGAGTTCTTGAGATTGTATTAGGTCATTGTTTCATTTATCAAAAAACCTTGATAAAAACGCTTATCGTTTTTTTCATTTAAACTAACGCCTTTGAACTTATTTAATACATGAGTTCAAACGTTATGGCTAATATTTGGAGTTGTTATGTGTGGAATTGTTGGACTTTTTATTAAAAACCCTACTCTTGAATCTCAATTAGGTGAACTAATAGCGCCGATGTTAAGTGAAATGACAGAGAGAGGGCCTGATAGTGCAGGGATAGCGGTCTATCATGATCCAAATGACAAGGGTTGTAAAATTACCGTTCTTGCTGAGAACTTAGACTTTGATTGGAGTGATCTAGAGGAATCTCTCAAGGCTAGTTTCGCTCTGAAAAAAATTACGGTGACTCAGAATCATGCAGTGCTAACTTTAGATTCAGCAATTAGTGAAGTTCAAGACTGGCTTAATGAGAATTGGAAGGAGCTTAGCGTAACGAGTGCAGGTACTAATATTGAGATTTTTAAAGGTAAAGGAAATCCGGCTGACTTTATTGAACAATTTGACATTAAAAGCATGCGTGGGACACATGCTTTAGGACATACACGAATGGCGACTGAAAGTGCCATTACCACCGAACATTCTCATCCATTTTCTACTGGCCAAGATTTATGCCTCGTTCATAATGGTTCTTTATCGAACCATAACCGACTTCGTGAAACTTTGCGTCGAAGTGGCGTCCAATTTAAGACTGATAATGATAGTGAAGTTGCAGCTGGATATTTGAGTTGGCGACTAAGTGAGGGAGATGACTTAGACCAAGCACTGAATCATGCAATTGATGATTTAGATGGTTTTTATACCTTTGCAATTGGAACTAGAGATGGCTTTGCTGTTATGCGAGATCCTATTGGTTGCAAACCTGCAATAATGGCAGAAACTGATGATTGGGCTGCAATGTCTTCTGAGTATCGAGCTATTGCGACTTTGCCAGGGGCTGAAAATGCACGCATTTGGGAGCCAGAGCCAACTCAGATCTACAGCTGGAAAAGGAGTTTAGAATGACAGAAATAAATTTAGAAAACAAGAGTGTAAGAGAGCTCAATGAGAAATTACAGAGTGCTTCCTCTGGAGATAAATTCTCAGTAAACAATACTGTTGGTAAGCACGCTCTTTCAGTTGGATTAACCACTGAAATCAATGTTGATATTAATGGTCATGTTGGCTATTATTGTGCAGGTATGAATCAACAGGCAAAAATAAAGATTAATGGTAATGCAGGTCCAGGGTTAGCAGAGAATATGATGTCTGGTGAGGTTCGTGTGACTGGTAGCGCATCGCAATATGCAGCAGCGACAGCACATGGCGGATTATTAGTAATAGAGGGTGATGCTAGTTCACGATGTGGAATTTCAATGAAAGGTGTTAATATTGTTGTGGGCGGCAATATTGGTCATATGAGTGCTTTTATGGCGCAATCAGGATGCTTAGTTGTCTGTGGCGATGCAGGCGATGCTTTAGGAGATTCGATCTATGAAGCTAAAATTTATGTGCGTGGAAAGGTTAAAAGTTTAGGTACGGATTGTATTGAAAAAGAAATGCGAGATGAGCATCAAAAAGAGTTGAAACAATTATTAAAGCAATCAAGAATGAGCTATGGTGTTGATGAGTTTCGTCGTTATGGTTCCGCACGTAAATTATATAATTTTGATATTGACAAAGTCGATGATTACTAAGGAGACAAGATTATGAGTAAAGATAATCCAACATTAATAGAATCTGCCACTTTCCCACGACATGTAATTGCCGAGATTCAGCGTGCTGCCAAAACAGGAATTTATGATATTCGTGGTTTTGGTGCCAAAAGAGATATTCCTACATTCGATGATTTAGTATTTCTTGGTGCTTCAACTTCTCGTTATCCTCTAGAAGGTTATCGTGAAAAATGTAATACTGAAGTAGTATTGGGAAATCGTTTTGCAAAAAATCCAATCCACTTAAAAACACCAATTACAATTGCTGGTATGAGTTTTGGTTCTCTCTCAGCGCAAGCTAAAGAATCTTTAGGTAGAGGTGCAAGTATAGCTGGAACAAGTACTACAACTGGCGATGGTGGAATGACGCCAGAGGAAAGAGGTCACTCAAAAACTTTGGTTTATCAATACTTACCATCAAGATATGGCATGAATCCTGATGATTTAAGACGTGCAGATGCAATTGAAATTGTTCTTGGTCAGGGTGCTAAGCCTGGTGGTGGTGGTATGTTACTAGGACAGAAAATTTCACCTAGAGTGGCGCAAATGCGTAATCTTCCTGAGGGAATAGATCAGCGGTCTGCTTGTCGTCACCCAGATTGGACTGGTCCAGATGATCTTGAAATAAAGATTCAAGAGTTGCGTGAAATAACTAATTGGGAAAAACCAATTTATGTAAAGGTTGGGGCAACGCGTGTTTTTTATGATGTCACACTTGCTGTCAAGGCAGGTGCAGATGTAGTTGTTGTTGACGGTATGCAAGGCGGAACTGCAGCTACACAAGATGTGTTTATTGAGCACGTTGGTATTCCGACACTTCCGGCAGTAAGAATGGCTGTTGAGGCATTGCTAGAGATGGATATGCATCGTAAAGTACAACTGATTGTTTCAGGCGGTATTAGAAGTGGTGCTGATGTTGCTAAAGCTTTGGCTTTAGGTGCTGATGCTGTGGCTATTGGTACGGCTGCTTTGATCGCTCTTGGCGATCAGAGTCCAGAATATGATGAAGAATATAAGGCCATAGGTTCAGCTGCTGGTTTTTGGGACGACTACCAGCAAGGGAATGATCCAGCCGGTATTACTACTCAAGATCCTGAACTAGCAAAGAGGTTAGATCCTAAGTTAGGAGGACGCCGATTGGCCAATTATTTGAATGTACTTACCCTCGAGTTGCAAACATTAGCGCGTGCTTGTGGTAAGAGTCATGTACATAATTTAGAGCCAGAAGATATGGTAGCATTGACTATGGAGGCTGCTGCGATGGCTGGTGTGCCATTGGCTGGTACTGAATGGATTCCAGGAAAAGGTGGAATGTAATTACTGATTTAATATAAATAATAACGAATAAATAGGAGAAATTATGGCCACTAAACTTAGTAAAGTTGCTTCTGAACGCGGAATTGAATACTTTCTCATTAGCTTTGTAGATCTGTTTGGTAGTCTACGTTCCAAGTTAGTTCCCGCAAGAGCTATTGATGGTATGCAAAAAGAGGGTGCTGGCTTTGCAGGTTTCGCTGCTTGGCTTGACATGACCCCTGCGCATCCAGATATGTTTGCTATTCCTGATCCAGATAGTCTTATTCAATTACCATGGAAGCCAGAAGTTGCTTGGCTTGCCTCTGATTTATGGATGGACGGAAAGCCGGTCGAGGCATCACCCCGTGTTGCTTTAAAGGGGCAATTGGCTGAGGCTGAAAAGCTTGGATATCGAATGAAAACAGGGGTTGAGTGTGAATACCATCTAATTAATGAAGATGGAACTGATATTGCTGATGACAAGGATCAGCAAAGTAAACCTTGTTATGATCAACAAGCTTTAATGCGTCAATATCCAGTCATTAAGCAGATTTGTGATAGCATGATTGAATTAGGTTGGGGGCCATATCAAAATGATCATGAAGATGCTAATGGTCAATTTGAAATGAATTGGGATTTTGATGATGCTCTAAAAACTGCCGATCGCCAAGTATTTTTTAAATTTATGGTGAAATCAATTGCTGAGCTTCACGGTATGCGCGCGACATTTATGCCAAAGCCTTTCAGTCATCTTACAGGTAATGGCTGTCATTCCCATCTATCTATATGGAGCCTAGATGGATCTAAAAATTTATTTAATGGTAAGGATGATAGTAGAGGATTGGGTTTATCGCCACTAGCATATCAGTTTCTAGGCGGCATTATGCATAGTGCCGATCGCTTGACTGCTATCTTTAATCCAACGGTAAATAGTTACAAACGTATCAATGCTCCAAGAACACTTTCAGGCGCAACCTGGTCTCCAAGCTCGATCACTTATGGTGGAAATAACCGTACTCATATGATTCGTGTGCCAGACTCAGGACGTTTTGAATTACGTTTGATGGATGGAGCAGCGAATGCTTATTTAATGCAAGCTGCAATTCTTGCTTGTGGGCTTGATGGTATATCAGCTAATCGTGACCCAGGTGATCCGCTTGATATAAACATGTATGAACTTGGAAAGGATATTGAGGGTTATAAACAGTTGCCTCGAAATTTACTTGACGCTCTTAGATTACTTGAAGAGTCCGATGTGCTCAGAGAAAGGCTCGGTGATAAACTAATTGATGCGTATATAAAATTAAAAAACAGCCAATGGAATGAATATTCTTCTCATTTAAGTCAATGGGAGAGGGACAATACTTTGGATTGCTAGACCTTAGATAATGAATGAATTGCTTTGAGATGAAAATAAGATTTTGTAATGGATTATGAAAAGTTTGAATTAGGTGATATTTCTCTTTTGTCTGGAGAAGAGTTAAATTCAGCTTACTTAATTTATAAAACTTATGGCGAGCTAAATAAAAGTAAAGATAACGTCGTTGTATTGCCAACTTTTTATACTGGCTCTCATCAAAGAAATGAGGGTTTTTTTGGTAAAGGGAGAGCGATAGATCCAGATAAACATTTCATTGTTTCAATTAACATGTTTGGTAATGGGTTTTCCTCTTCGCCGAGCAACACGAAAGCTCCTCAAGATGGGCCAAGATTTCCACGTATTTCGCTTTGGGATAATATTGCTTGTCAGTATAGACTTCTGACGGAGAATCTTGGCGTTGAAAAAATTGCACTCGTTACTGGGTGGTCGATGGCTGGATGTCAGGCATATCAGTGGGCCGCTCAATATCCTGATTTTGTTGATGCCATTTTGCCTTTCTGTGCTTCAGCTAAAATATCACCACATAACTTTGTATTTCTTGAAGGAGTTAGGGCTGCACTTTGCGCAGATCAAAATTGGAATCAGGGTGACTATACCTCTCCACCAATAGATGGACTTAAGGCATTTGCAAGGGTCTATGCTGGATGGGCATTTTCACAAACTTTTTATCGGGATTCACTATTTAAAAAGATCGGCTATGAGTCCTTGGAGGATTTATTAGTGGACTGGGAAAAAGATCACGCTGAAAATTGGGATGCCAATAACCTTCTCTGTAAACTTGAAACTTGGCAGACTAGTGATATCAGTATTGGGCCAATATATAATGGTAATATTGAGATGGCATTAAAAGCTATTAAAGCTAAAACTATATTAATGCCGTGCGTCCAAGATCTTTACTTTCCACCTGAAGATAATGCCATTGAGGCAAACTATATAGGCGATGCTGATTTCAGACCATTCAATTCTCCATGGGGGCATTGCGCTGCAAATCCGGGAAATGACCCTGACTTCACAGCTGCGCTTGAGCAGGCCATTAAAGAACTTCTTGAATAATAATTGAAAAAGATATGACAATTACATGGCAGGATTTTGAAAAAGTAGATATAAGGGTTGGCACAATAATTAAGGTTGAAGATTTTCCTGAGGCTAGAAATCCCGCTTATATCTTGCACGTTGATTTTGGTTTAGAGGTTGGTATCAAGAAGTCTAGCGCTCAAATCACAAATCTTTATACAAAAGAACAGCTAGAGAATAAAAAGGTTATGGGGGTAGTGAACTTTCATTCCAAGCAAGTTGGTCCAATTATGAGTGAATGCTTAGTTTTAGGTTTCTATAACCAAGATAAATCTGTAGTCTTAGCAGTGCCCGATACAACTGTTGAAAATGGCGCTCGTCTTCTATAGGTAATTTTATTATGATAATTTGCGCTGGTGAATCCTTAATTGATATGGTGTCTTTTCGAGGAGAGCCTGAATATACGCCCCATGTTGGTGGCAGTAATTTTAATTCTTCAATTACTCTTGGACGTTTAGGTGCAAATAGCTATTATTTTGGTGCTGTATCGCATGACACTTACGGGGAACTTATTGAAAACCACCTCAGACGTTCTAATGTCAAAGAAGACTTTATTATAAAAACAAACCGACCTACTACTCTTGCCTATGCTGATGTAGTCGATGGCATAGCAGAATATACTTTTGTTGATGAGCATTCAGCTGGGAGAATGTTAGATCAAACGAGTCTCAAACCTTTTGTAAAAAGAGTTATTAAGGCAAAGGCATTATTGGTTGGAGGGATTAGTCTTCAAGCAGAGCCTTGTGGGTCTAGTTGGCAATGGTTAATAGAGCAAGTTTCTGGTCACCTGCCTATTTATTTTGATGCCAATATCCGTCCTGACTTTATAGAGAATAAAAGAAACTATTTTGATCGTTTTGTTGAGTTAACTACTAAAGTTGATATTATCAAAATCTCTGAAGAAGACTATCGCTATCTCTATGGGATACAACATTTTAAGGAAGTCAGTAAAGCTTGGCTTGATAACGGTGTTAAGTTAGTCATAATGACGTTGGGTGCTGAGGGTGCAAAAGTAATATATGATGGAGGCAAGGAAGTTTTTGCTAACAGTAAGAAGGTTGATGTGGTTGATACCATTGCAGCTGGCGATAGTTTTAATGGTGGCTTTCTTTATAGCCTTGATGAGCAAGGATTGCTTAACAGAGGTAAGTTAGATGCTTTAGATGAATCAATTCTTCAAAGAACACTTACTTTCGCGAATCAAGTAGCAAGCTTTACGGTAACAAAGAAGGGC
>JAQWLF010000113.1:0-13798 GCA_029247465.1 Candidatus Thioglobus sp. | reverse complement strand
ATATTGGCACAGGAGATGTTCCCTGGAAAGAGACAATAGAGGCCCTTAAAACGATTAACTATCAAAATACAATAATTGCAGAAATGTTGCCTTGGGACGAGACAATTTTGTCTCGTACATCAGCTGCAATGGATCAATTATTTGATTTTAATAGTGGTTCTTAATTTTAAAAACTATGACTAAAAAATTAAAAGTCTGAGTAATCGGTCTAGGAAGCATGGGCTCGACTCATTTGGATATTTATTCACAAATAAGTGATGTTGAGGTTAGCGCTGTTGCTGACTCAATTCAAAGTCGACTTGATGGTTCTAGCAAAGCAGAAGGCAACATTAGTGGTCAGGCTAAAGGGAGTGTAGGTGGTCTCAAAGCTAGGAAATATATCGATGGGATGGAACTAATCAATGACCCAGAAATTGATCTAGTTGATATTTGTGTTGGCACAGACCTTCACTTTATATTTGTTGAGGCAGCGTTAGCTAAAGGTAAACATGTATTAGTAGAAAAGCCACTTGCAAGAACATACGATGAAGCTAAAAAAATAGTTCAATTGGCATCAAACTCCTCTTCTAATATTATGTCTGCAATGTGTCTTCGATACTGGCCTTCATGGGTTTGGTTAAAGGATGCAATAGAGAGCGAAGTGTATGGTAAATGCTTGTCTTTGAATTGCAGGCGTCAAACGAGCCCACCAGATGGAGCATTTTATTCAAATCATGAAGAGTGTGGCGGTGCGTTATTGGATTTGCATGTGCATGATACTGATTTTATTAATTATTGCTTTGGAATGCCTAGGGCAGTTTTTAGTCAGGGCTATAAAGGACCTAGTGGTGGAATTGATCATGTTATTACTAATTACATTTATGACCAATCTATGGATGTACCTCTTGTTAGTGCTGAAGGGTCATGGACGATGCAAGATGGCTATGGCTTTAACATGTCGTATACTGCAAACTTTGAAAATGCCACCGCTTGCTATTTACTAGATAGCGAGGAAACACTTAAGCTTTTTCGATCAGGTTATGAGACTGAAACTATAAAATTGAAGCAAGGAATGGGATATGAGTTTGAAATACGCTCCTTTGTTGATGAAATTCTAAGCGGTAAAGAAAGTAACCTTGCTTTACTAAATCAGGCCGCTGAATCAATCGCTATTATTGAGGCTGAACAGCTTAGTATTAAGTCTTGCTCAGTTGTCACGGTAAAGACTTAATTAAAAAGCAACTATTGTGTGTTGATGATATTATCAAACTAGTAGGAGCCGAGTTTAAAATCATCCCATACTTGTTGAGCAAGAATACCGATGTATTCATCGTTATTTTCTAAAGCTTGTTTGATCCAAAACCTTCCTTCTATAATATTTTTATCGTCACCCTTGCCAAGAAGGTACATACGCCCTAGGTTGTATTGTGCAGGTGCATCACCTTGCTCAGCAGCTCTAAGAAACCAACTAAAGGCGAGATGATCATTTTGAGTTACACCATCTCCTCTAAGGTATAGGTTTGCTAAATTGTATTGTGCGTGAACGTAGCCTTGATCAGCCGATTTTGTATACCAATTAACTGCCTCTTCAAAGTCCTGAGAAGTTCCCTTGCCATTTGCATACATCCAAGCTACATTATATTGCGCTCTAGCATCTCCTTGCTCGGCAACTTTAAGCCATTCTAGATGTGCCTCTTGAAAGTTACCTAGTGCGTAAGCATCATCACCATCTCGGTAGTCAGCTGAAGCACCAAAAACTATAGTAATTGATAATAAAAAAGTTAATAGGATGTTTTTATTTGACATTGTTTTCCTTGTTAGTTTTGTGAATCCTATAGCAAGATAAGGGTTGTTCGATATATTAACATAATTGCCTCTATTTTTGCAGCTTTGAAGGGCTTTGATTTTATTAATTAAAAGTAGTATTCACTATAAAATAGAATTTAGCATGTTCATTGAAAATTTTAATGTGTTTTCATTGTTTTAATAACGCTCCCGATTAGTCATTTGATAAATATGAACAAAATAAATTTACTCTCTTGTTTTTTTATAATATATTCATTATGCACCACACAGGTTGCTGCTGATGAAATAAGAGTAGCAGTATCTAGTAACTTTTATCCAACCATGAAATTAATTGCAAAGCGCTATGAGTTAAAAACAGGCGGCTCTTCAGGCCAACAACACAAAGTGGTACTAATTCCTGGGTCTTCAGGCAAACATTTTGCACAAATAATGAATGGCGCTCCTTTTGACGTATTTTTTTCTGCAGATGAGGAACGACCAAGATTACTAGAAAAAGAAGGAAAAGCCCAGACTGGTACAAGATACACATATGCTCTAGGAAAGTTAGTACTTTGGAGTCCTCTAGATGGATTTATTGACTCAGAAGGTTCGGTATTGAAACAAAAAGATTATCGATTTTTAGCCATAGCTAATCCTAAAATTTCTCCTTATGGGGCCTCCTCTGAAGAAGTTTTAAGATCACTTAATCTTTGGGACAATATGCAAGATAGATTGGTACGTGGGGAAAACATTACACAGACATTTCATTTTGTTAAAAGTAGTAATGCTAAACTCGGTTTTGTTGGCTATTCACAAATTATAAATCCCCTTCTAACTATCACAGGTTCTTTCTGGGAAGTACCTCAGTCAATTTATAAACCAATTCAGCAGCAGGCAATACTATTGAAGGATAGCTCTATTGGGAAAGAATTTTTATCATTTGTTCAAAGCGATGAATCTTTAAGTATTATTTCTAAATCTGGATATGGTTTACCATAATGCTAAACGAATTTGATATTTCCGCTCTTTTTGTTACTTTTAAACTGGCAAGTGTGAGCACGGTAATTCTTTTGTTAATAGGAACCCCAATTGCATGGTGGCTTTCACAAACCCGATTTAAATTTAAAGTAGTATTTGAAGCAATCATTGCGTTACCATTAGTTTTACCTCCAACGGTGTTAGGCTTTTATTTATTGATAACACTTGGTTCCAATGGACCAGTTGGCAAGTTATTAGAATCTTTAGGAGGCTCCTCAATAGCTTTTACCTTTAGTGGCCTTGTTGTTGGGTCAGTTATCTATTCAATCCCATTTGTGGTTCAACCACTTCAGAACTCTTTCAGTGGGATCGGTAGTCGGCCATTGGAGGTTGCTGCAACCCTCGGTGCTTCACCACTTGATCGTTTTTTTACTGTTGCAGTTCCACTAGCACGCTCTGGTTTTATGACTGCTACTGTCTTGGGATTTGCTCATACAGTAGGAGAGTTTGGTGTTGTACTTATGATAGGTGGAAATATACCGGGAGAGACAGGAGTTCTATCTATTGCAATTTATGATCATGTTGAGGCTATGGAATATGGCCAGGCGCACTGGCTATCCGGAGGCTTGCTTATCCTTTCATTTATAATGCTACTCTTTGTTTATCTATTTAATCGCCGTTTTTCAATTATGAGGAGTGGTGACTAGTGATCGACTGTAAGCTAAACATTAGATTAGGGTATTTTATTCTTGATACTGATTTTAGTATTCCTGATACAGGAATTACTGTAGTTTTTGGACCCTCAGGTTCAGGCAAGACAAGCTTATTAAGAGCTATCGCAGGTTTAGAGAGGAGTGACAGAGGGTTTCTCAAGATTGGTAATTCGATCTGGCAAGATGGTGATAATTTTGTACCACCTCACCAGCGCTCAGTTGGTTATGTTTTTCAAGATGCAAGTCTATTTGATCATCTAAATGTTCAGGGTAATCTCGATTATGGAATTAAGCGCTCATCTGGCACAGAGAAAGATTTTATTGAATCGATAATAAATTTATTAGATATAAAACCTCTGCTCGATAGAGCGACAGTTCAACTTTCGGGTGGAGAGAAGCAGCGCGTCGCAATTGCTAGAGCGTTGACAGTTAAACCACATATTCTATTAATGGATGAACCTTTATCTGCGCTTGATTTAAAACGCAAACAAGAGATTTTGCCTTACCTTGATTCTCTTCATGATGAACTAAATATTCCACTCATCTATGTCACGCACTCACCTGATGAGGCATCACGATTAGCGGACCATCTAGTTCTACTCGAAGAAGGACGTGTTGTTGGAAGTGGTGCCATTGATAAGATGTTGACTAGGTTTGATCTCCCCATCTCTCATGGTGCCGACGCAACCTCATTGATTGAAGCTAAAGTTGTTGGCCATGATGATCAGTTTAATCTGATGTACCTTAGTTTTTCTGGTGGTCAGTTCACTGTAACGGATAGGGAGTTGCCGTTGGAAAGTAAAGTCCGACTAAGGATTTCAGCACGTGACGTGAGCTTAACACAAGAGCAACAAACTGACACTAGCATTCTAAATATTTTCTCTGCAATAGTTGATGAAATAGTTCCAGAGGGCCAATCACAAGTGATGGTTCGACTAAAAATAAAGGATGTTACTATGTTGTCTTGTATAACACGCAAGTCAGCTGAACTGCTTGAACTTAATCCTGGAAAAAAGGTATACGCACAAATAAAGAGCGTTGCACTGTTATCGTAGACAACATGACTAAAGTAATTGAGCGCTACACACTATTGATAATTGGTATGCTGGCATTATTTGGAGTCAGTGTTCAGTTCATTATTTCTATTAATAGAGCAATCGCTGAAGACAATTCTGTTAGTCAGGTTGTGATTAATATGTTGGGTTATTTCACCATTCTTACAAATACTTTTGCTGCTGCTGTTCTTACTACTTTAGGTTTATTACCTAATTCTAAAATAGGAAAAGTTTTTTCCACACCCGAGGTTTTTGGTTGTGTTGTATCATCAATGCTTTGGGTTGGTATTGGGTTTCATCTTCTTTTAAGTGATTATTGGTCTCCAGATGGTATGGAGGCAGTGTCGAATTATTTGAACCATTATATTGTGCCAAGTTCGTTACTTATAGTTTGGCTAATATTTCCACCAGAAACCCAAATTTCTAAACGAACACCACTACTTTGGGAGATTTACCCGGTGATTTATGGGGCCTATATCATTATAAGGGGTGAGATACTTGACAAGTATCCTTACCCTTTTTTCGATATCAATGTCATAGGCTACCCTAAGGCACTTTGGAATGGTTTGGTGATATTAATTGTGATTTTGGGTATTGGATATTTTGTTAGGTTAGCAGTCAACCTATCTTTAAGGTTGCAGAGGTAATTTTTCTAGATGACTTTTTCAGCTAACCTTAATCTTTCAATTGGACGTTCGTCAATAAAGACATGAATAATTGCAGTAATAGCTGCAATAATTGCGGCCCACCACCATACTTGATTGTATGAGCCCGTCGTGTCAAATAGGTATCCTCCAAGCCATACACCTGTAAATGAGCCAATTTGGTGGTTCAGGAAAACAATGCCGTAAAGGGTTCCCATAAACCTTAGTCCAAACATCTGAGCAACTAGACCTGAAGTTGGAGGAACTGTTGCAAGCCATAGTAGACCTGTTGCAAAAGAAAAGGCATAAATTGTAAAAGTCGAGATTGGAATGATAAGAAACAACACAATAACGATTGACCTAGCCCCATATATATAGGTAAGTATCCATTTTTTTGAATAAAGTCCTGACAGGTGCCCTGATACTAGTGATCCTATGATATTGCAAAAACCAATTATTGATAAACTTGCAGCAGCAACTGAACTGTCGAAACCTTTATCTGACAAATAAGCAGGCATATGAACAGTAATAAAAGCAAGCTGAAAGCCGCAAACAAAAAAACCTGCAATAAGGAGCCAATAATGAATATGACCTGAAGCTTCATTAAGAGCCTCCCGAAGATTCTGGGATGGCTCATTATCTATGTTTATATTCTTTTTCTCTTCTCCTTTAAAAACAGGAGTGAAAAGAATCATTGAAAGAGCTCCTATCGCCATAATGATAAGCGCTGTTTGCCATCCATAGGTAACAAGAAATTCTCGTGCAACAGGTATAAATATGAATTGTCCTGCAGATCCTGCAGCAGTTCCAACACCTAGCGCAAATGCTCTTTTTTCGGGTCTAACCATTCTAGCCATAGCGGGAAGAATGACCCCCAGTCCTGTACCTGCAATCCCCATTCCAATTAATATTCCAGCACCTATATGAAGACCAAGAAATCCATCTGCAGTAGCAGTCACATAGAGCCCTAGAGAGTAGAGAATTGTTCCAACTATTACGACTCTCGCTGTACCAAACTTATCTGCAAAAGCTCCAGCTAATGGTTGAGATAAGCCCCAAAATAGATTTTGTAGGGCTAAAGAGAATGCGAAAATTTCACGGCCATAACCGAAGGTTTCAGAAACAGGCTTCAAAAATAAACCTAATGACGATCTAAAGCCAAAATTAATAGCCAAAAGTACACAAGCTAGAATGATTGCAAAGCTTAATATTTTTTTATGCTGTGTCATATTTTTTAAGTATTAATAATTCGACAGTATAACCATAATTATTAGATGAGCTCATATATTAGTATTAATATAAAATCTAGCTATTTATGTTATAAGTTTTTCAACTTTTAGCTTGTGTAATTTTTATTTAATTGTTATATCTTAATTAGGAGTTAATTTATGCGCGTACTTGTTTTTCAGCATGAGGATTGCGAGCATCCTGGTTCACTTAGGCAATTTTTAGCTGAAGATGGAATTGAGTGGGATGCGGTTCGATTAAATCGAGGTGAAAAAATTCCTAATTTTGATAATTATGACGCTCTTTGGGTTATGGGCGGGCCTATGGATGTTTGGGATATTGAAGAGTGTCCTTGGCTTGTTGCTGAAAAAGTGGCAATTAGGGAGTGGGTAAGTGTCTTAGGTAAGCCGTATTTAGGCCTATGTCTGGGTCATCAGTTGCTAGCAGATGCACTTGGAGGGACTTGTGGACCTCAAAAAATTCCAGAGATTGGAGTACTTGAGATTGAACTCACTGCGGAAGGAAGGCGAGATCCTTTATTTCAGGGTACAGCCGATAAACAAAAATGTCTCCAATGGCATTCAGTGAGAGTTGCTCAAGCTCCAGAAGGTGCGGTTATTTTAGCTAAATCAGAGGCGTGCTCCGTTCAAGCAATGCGTATTGGTTCTAATGCATGGTCTATGCAATATCATGTGGAGATTGAACCCGATACTGTTGAAAACTGGGGGGCTGTCCCAGCTTATGCAGAAGCATTAAGTTCGACACTCGGCAATGATGCCTTATTAGATTTGAAGTCAGATAGTGATGCTAATATGGCTCAATGTTTGAGTTGTGCGAGGCAAATTTACGAAAACTTTATGTCTACCGTAGGTTAATTTATTTCATCTTTTATATGTGATTTATTTCATGTTTATTGGTTAGTAAATTTTTTCTTAATTACAACAACTTATGGATAGAATTTATTTAACTTTTTGTTGGACTAATAATATTTTTTTAAAATTTAAATTTAATGATTGACACTGAAAATAATTAAGGGTATCTTTCCGATTTTTCGAGTAATTAATATTACTTTAACCTAAGGGGAAAAAATGAGTGAAGAAGACGATTTTGACCTAAATGAACTAGATGATAAAGAACTAGTCGAACAAATTCAAGATGACCTTTATGATGGCCTTGACGAAGAGGTTACTGAAGGTACAGAAATACTGCTTTCTCGTGGCTGGGATGCGAATGACGTCTTGGGCGAAGCTTTAGTAAGTGGTATGAAAATTGTTGGTATTGATTTTAGGGACGGCATCTTATTTGTTCCTGAGGTACTCAAGTGTGCTGGTGCTATGAAAGGTGGTATGAAAATACTACGTCCGATTCTTGCTGAATCATCAGTAGATACTTCTTTAGGTAAGTTTGTAATTGGCACTGTTAAGGGCGACATCCATGATATTGGTAAAAACTTAGTTGCCATGATGTGTGAAGGCTCTGGCTTTGAAGTAATTAACTTAGGAATTAATAACCCTGTAGAAAACTACTTAGAAGCTATCGATGAACACGAACCAGTAATTGTGGGTATGTCTGCTCTTCTGACAACTACGATGCCTTATATGGGTGTTGTTGTAGAAGAGATGGAAAAAAGAGGTTTGCGCAAAGATGTACATATTATGTGTGGTGGTGCACCATTGAACCAAGAGTTTGCAGACTCTATTGGGGTGCCTGCCTATGGCCGTGATGCAGCTCGAAGTGCAGAAATGGCTGAAGAACATGTACGCACTTTGGATAAAAAGCGTGGGCACAGGTAAGAAAAATTCGATACAGAGTAAAAAGCGATTAGTTTTAGGTTGTGGGGCATTAGTATACGACCTTCTTAGATTAATAAAACAAAACCCTTCATTATCAGAAAAAGTCAACTTACAATGTTTACCTGCTAGTTGGCATAATTCACCTCAATTGATAGCCCCAGGAGTTGAAGAATACTTATCTGAGAATGCACATCTTTATGAAGAAGTTTATATCGCATATGCAGATTGTGGAACTGGTGGAGTGCTTGATAGGGTGATTGAGAAATATAATGCTAAGCGTATTGAGGGGGCACATTGCTATGAGTTTTTTGCGGGGACAGATGTTTTTGAACAGTTATCGGAAGAGGAGTTAGGCACTTTCTACCTTACAGATTATTTAGTTAAAAATTTTCATAGAATTATGATCAAAGGGTTAGGGCTCGATAAGCATCCTGAACTTTTTGAGGTTTACTTTGAACATTATAAAAAACTGGTCTATTTGGCACAAACTGAGAATGAACAGTGGCAAAAGGATGCTGAACAGCACGCTAAAGATTTTGGTTTTGAGTACGAATATAGACTTGTAGGGACAGGAAGTCTTGATTCTGTTTTTGATGAAATAGATATCAAGCCATTGGAGATTGAAGGATAGTAAAGTATGAATATCAATATGTTAGGCAAATTAATCGATAACAATCCCTGGTACGCTAGATTGGAGAAATAATGTCATTATTAAATCTCTTTTCTTCGAAAGAAAAAAATCAAAAAGTGAGTAATAATCTCAAGGACTTTTTAGTTAATTTTTCAATAGAAGTTCTGCCACGTACAGCAGCTAAGATAGAAAGCTTTAAAGATATACTGCCAATCAACACCAGAATATATATCGCTCACATCGAAGGCATGCCAATTGAAGAAATGATACAAACAGCTAAACGGCTTCAGAGTGAAGGGTTTTCGGTTATGCCTCATTTCCCTGCTCGTATTATTAAAAATAAAAGCACTTTAGAAGAATGGATAAAAAAATATCAAGACGAAGCTGGCATTGATCAAGCTTTACTTATAGCTGGAGGTGTTAATAATCCACATGGTGTTTTTGAAAATTCAATGCAGCTTGTTGAAACAGAACTTTTTAACAAATATAACTTTAAAAATCTTCATTTTGCGGGACACCCTGAGGGTAACAAAGATATTGATTATGATGGCTCAACTAACAATGTTGATGAGGCATTGCTTTGGAAACAAAAATTTAATGAACGAACAGATATAGAAATAGCATTAACCACACAATTTTGTTTTGAAGCCGATCCAGTAATTAAGTGGGCAAATAGGATGACTGAAGAAGGTATAAATATCCCAATACATATTGGTGTAGCTGGACCCGCAAAATTGCAAACGTTAATCAAGTTTTCAATCGCTTGTGGTGTTGGACCTTCGTTGAAAGTTTTGCAAAAAAGAGCAAAAGATGTAAAGAAACTATTATTGCCATTTGAGCCAAACGACTTTTTAGAAACTTTAGCTCAACATAAAAAAGAAAATCCAGAGTTTAATATAACTAATATTCATTTTTTCCCTTTAGGAGGCATAAATGCCTCCGCTGATTGGATCGAAAATGCGACAACTAATAATTAATTTAAAGGAGTAAGTAAATTGGCAACAACAACACTATCGTCAGCATCAAAAGAAGTAACGATTGGCTTTGGTTATCCATTTGTAATGATTGGAGAGCGCATAAACCCAACAGGAAGAAAAATTCTAGCTGCAGAAATGAAAGAAGGTGATTACTCTCGTGTAGAGGCCGATGCAATTGCCCAGGTAGCTGCAGGTGCTCAGATGCTTGATGTCAACGCAGGCATCCCTCTTACAGATGAGCCAGCAATCTTGGCTGAGGCTATTAGACGCGTTCAAGCAGTTGTAGATGTGCCACTTTCTATTGACTCTTCAATCATAGAAGCCCTAGAAGCTGGTTTATCGGCTTATCAAGGTAGGGCGCTTGTGAACTCTACTACAGGGGAAGCTGAAGTACTAGAGCGTGTACTTCCATTAGTAAAGAAGTACGATGCTGCAGTTGTAGCAATCTCAAATGATGAGACTGGAATCAGTGAAGATCCCAATGAAAGGTTTAAAGTTGCTAAAAAAATTGTTGAGCATGCTGCTGATTATGGAATTAAGCCAGAGGATGTAGTAGTTGATCCTTTGGTAATGCCTATTGGAGCAATTGCACAGGCGGGTAATCAAGTGTTTGAATTAGTTCGACGCCTTCGCTCTGAATTAAAAGTAAATACTACTTGCGGAGCATCAAATGTTAGTTTTGGTTTGCCACAGCGTAGTGGAATTAACAATGCTTTCCTACCAATGCTTGTCGCAGCGGGGATGACTTCTGCAATTGTCAATCCATTACACCCTGAATTAGTTCAGGCAATTAGAGCTGGAGACGTATTGACTGGCGTTGATGATGGTTGTACTAGTTGGATTAAAGCCTATAAAACACCTTCAGCTGAAGGCAATAATTCTAGGGATCAGAGGCGCCGAAGAAGGCGTGTATGACAAAAAAATGACTGGCATTAAATATAAGGGGTCTTGCGTTTGTGGTCAAACACACTATAAAGCCTTTGATTTGGAAGATGTATCCTATTGTCACTGCGAACAGTGCCGTAAAATGACCGGCCATTATATGGCTGCGTGTCAGGTAAAAAGGGATAAAATTAAAATTCATGGCAAAATTAAGTGGTTTTATACACATCCAGGCTCGCGACATGGTTTTTGTGATAACTGCGGTGCTCATATGTTTTGGCAAAACGACAATAAGCCAACTATTAGTGTAACAGCAGGTAGTTTGGAGGACGCTAAAGACTTGGGTATATGGCACCATATATTTACAGAGGAGAAGGGTTGTTATTACGAAATTAACCCCAAAGAGCCTCAGAGTGAAGGTTATGGTGATAGCAACATACAGGAAGGAGTGTAGTTTTGGAAGATACTCAGCAAGTTTGTTTTACCCCATCAGGTCGACAATACAAGGGCGAAGTTGGAGACACGCTACTGCAAGTTGCTCAAGATGCGGGTGTAGCTATCCGCTCATTATGTGGTGGTTACGGACAGTGCCACCAGTGTTGGATTGAGGTTTCAGAGGGTTCACATCCTAAATTTAATGTTGAATGTAAGTCTGAAAATGTAAGCGGTATCACCAGTCTTGAAAGACAATTAATTATCGATAATCCTAGCTATAAAGGCAAGCGATTGGCTTGTCAAACCTGCATTCAAGGGGATTTAGTAATAGATGTCCCTGAAGAAAGTCAAGAACATAAAGCTTATATTAGCAAAAAAAATGCCAAACAAGACTATTCAATTGATAGCGCTATTACTCTTTTTGACTGCACTCTTGAAGAGTCAACATTAGATAAAAATCCTTCAGCAACTGAAAACTTATTATCACAGCTTGAAAAGCAAGATGTAAAAGCAACGATTGACTTTAACTTATTGAGAGGTTTTCAGCCTTTAATCCATGAAAGTAAAGGGTGTTTGACAGTAGCAATTCGCGATCAAAAAGAAATAGTGGCCATCTATCCTCAAGGTAAACACCAAATAATTGGTGCTGCAATTGATATTGGTTCTACCACACTGGCTCTATATATTTATGACCTTAAAAATGCTAAATTGGTGTATGAATCTTCTGCAATGAATCCGCAGATTCGTTTTGGTGAAGATTTAATGAGTCGAGTTTCTTATGTAATGATGAATAAGGGTGGTGATAAAAAACTGACAACTGCTGTTCGTACTAAGATTACTGAAATGCTTCATGAGGCCTGTGAATATCTCGAAATTGAATGGGGTAAGTTGTTAGAGGTGGTTCTAGTTGGTAATCCAATTATGCACCATATATTTTTTGGAATCTCGCCCGTCGAACTGGGTCAAGCTCCTTTCACTTTGTCGATAAGGAGTTGGCTTGACGTTGATGCTAAAGATTTAGGTTTTGATTTGTATCCTAAAACTAGGCTCTCATTTTTACCACTAATTGCTGGGCATGTTGGTGCAGATACCGCAGCTGCTTATTTAAGTCAGATGGAGACAATGCACTCTGAAACTACTTTGCTTGTTGATATTGGTACTAATGCAGAAATTATGCTTGCAAAGGGAGGTAGGGTATATGCGACATCATCTCCAACTGGACCTGCCTTTGAAGGAGCTGAGATTAGTTCAGGTGTTAGGGCGACCTATGGAGCAATTGAAAGAGTAAGGATTGATAAAGACACCCTAGCTGTTCGTTATAAAGTTATTGGTTGTGATGCTTGGTCTGATGAGCCAGATTTTGAACTCGTTCAAATGAAAGCCATCGGGATTTGTGGAAGCGGAATTATTGAAGCTATTGTTGCTTTTGCAGAGGCAGGTATTATTGATCAAAGTGGACTTTTTGTTGAATCAATTGCGCCAGAACTTTTTTCAAAAAATGGCAATACCACTCGATTTTTATTGGTCGAGCAGGGTGATAAATCGATTTATGTAGAACAAGTAGATATACGCTCAATTCAATTAGCTAAAGCCGCATTATCTGCAGGTGTTTCAATATTGATGGATTATCTCGAGTGCACTGAATTTGACAAAGTATTGTTAGCAGGTGCTTTTGGTGCTCATTTAGATGCTAGATATGTCGCTCTTTTAGATATTATCCCAACTTCAACAGCTGAAAAAATTATATCTGTAGGTAACGCCGCTGGAGTCGGTGCAAGTGCTGCTTTATTGGATATAAATAAACGGAAAATAATTATTGATGCTGTAGACAAGGTTGTAAAAATTGAAACTGCTACTGAACCAAAATTCCAAGAGTATTTTGTTGATGCAATGAAGTTCAGTGTATCACCTGTTAAGCAACAACAAACTAAAAAAGTCAGACGCCGAAAAAGAGTGTCTTAGTTTTAGAAAGGAGAAATTTTAATGGCTAGAGAAAGAAGAAGACGTAGAGGAGGGTCAGCTGATGCATCTGATGTTCAAGATATTCCTAAAGCACCAGCTTATATAAAACGAAAAATACCTCACTACAGTATCCTGAGTGATGCTGATCTCAGAATCATTGAAGAAAATGCTGATACTATTTTAGAAGAGATTGGTATTGTATTTTCTGAAGACCAAGAGGCTCTTGATATACTTGAAAAAGCTGGTGCAAGTATTGATGGTATGCGAGTAAGATTTCCAAAAGGAATGTGTCGCAAACTAATTCAAGATAATGCTCCAAAGCAATTTACTCAATACGCTCGAAATCCTGAAAGAAATGTTGAAATTGGCGGTGATAATATGGTTTTGGTTCCTGCTTATGGTCCTCCATTTGTTCATGATCTTGATGAAGGTCGCCGCTATGCAACAATAGAGGATTTTAGGAACTTTGTTAAGTTAGCGTATATGTCTGACAATCTTCATCACTCTGGCGGTACGATTTGTGAGCCAGTTGATTTGCCAGTAAATAAGCGCCACTTTGATATGGTATATAGTCATATTAAATACTCTGATAAAGCCTTTATGGGTTCTGTTACAGCAGCCGAGAGAGCTCAGGACACTGTTGATATGGTTAAAATAGTATTTGGTGATGATTTTGTTGATAAAAATTGTGTACTCATAAGTTTAATTAATGCAAGTTCACCAATGGCATTTGATGC
>JAQWLF010000108.1:0-3098 GCA_029247465.1 Candidatus Thioglobus sp. | reverse complement strand
CCAGACAAAACTACATAAAGACCCAAAGCATCATTGGAATAATTGTATTGAAGATGCTGCGAGATAACCCCTAAGTGAGTTCGAAGCTCATGAACATTCCAGCGATTTTTTCCAAAAATATTTATACTGCTATGCTCATTTTCTACAATATAGAGCTCACGATTAAGGAGCTTCATTAAAGTAGTCTTACCTGAGCCATTCGGACCTAAAATAACTGTATTTTGATTCTCTCTAATGGATAAAGAGAAGTCATTAAAGACTCTATTTCTTTGCTGAAATACAGTTATGTTTTTAAGTTCAATGATATTTTTCAAAACCTTAACGACCTAATTATTACTAGTAAGATAAGTTATCATACCACGCAGAAAAAAACTATTAATTAACTAGCTTAGTTTCTTTAGGTTTAACTTTGGTAGTAGTTGAGATAAGAACATTCCAGTTAGCATCAAACCACAACCAATAAGTCCTCTTGTCGACAAATATTCATCTAGTAGCAACCACCCTCCCAATACCGCAAATGCGCCTTCAAGACCTAAAATTATAGCTGCATGAGATGATTTAGCGTGTTGTTGCGCAACAACCTGAAGTGTATAACCAACACCTATTGACATTACCCCAGCATAAAGCAAAGGAATTGCTGTATCAACAATCATATCCCAACTAATAACTTCTATGGCAATTGCAATAAAAAAACTTAAAACTGCAGATACAAAATATTGAATAAGTGAAAGCTTTAAGGGGTCTATTCGTTTTGCCAAATAACCTATTACTAAAACATGGGCAGCAAAAAATACAGCACAAATTAGCGTTAATAAATCTCCTTCAGCAAAACTAAAATCATCTTTAATACTTAGCAGATATAAACCAATAAGAGCAATTATGGCACCAAGCCATGTTCCAGAGCCAGTCTTCTGTCCAAAAAATAATCCAATCAAAGGAACAAAAAAGATATATAAACCGGTAATAAAGCCAGACTTACCAGCCGTTGTATATTGCAATGCTACTTGTTGAAAACTACAAGCTGCAAACAAAAATAGCCCAGCAATAATGCCAGCAAATAGTAATTTTTTTGTTGAAACCTCTTCTTTATTAGATGCTTTCTTTTTTTTTGATAGATACCATACTAATGGTGATAGAACTGCTGCACCCATAATGAATCTAGCAGCATTAAATAGGAATGGCCCTATTGTTTCTGCAAGCATTGCCTCTCGCTGAGCAACAAATGCAAAGCCCCAAATAGCAGCCGTTATAAGCATAAGGATGTCTGCTCTAATTGCTTGATTTTTTAAAATCATTTAACTATATGCTTATTATTTACTTTTTGATAGCTTATAGCGCTATACCATGCGTGACTAAACAAAGTTATTATAACGATAGCGCCACCAATTAAAGCGTTACTAGAGGGTTCTTCTTTAATAACAATCCAAGCAGTTAAAGTCCCCAATACTGTACCAAGCGGAAAAAACATTGCTACTTCAGGAGCCGGAATGTATTGAGGTGCAATTGTTATCAAACTAAATGAAACAGAAAGAACAATTCCGCTAGCAAAAATATAGAGCATTGACTGAGATGATAGGACTAATGAATCTGCAAAAACAAAACCGATAAAAGCTATCACAATTCCGTTGACAGCCATTGCAGGAACCATATTTACATTTTTATATTTTCTTAAAAGAGTAAATGAAAAACCCCCAATAATTACCGAGGCTAAAGCAAAAAAGTTGCCCATTAAATTCATTCCACTTGAGTCTCCAGCCATTACAATATAAATTCCAATAAATACAATAATCATCGAAAGCCAAGTATAAAATTCAGGTTTTTCTTTTAGCATAATCAATGAAATAATCGCAACCATAATAGGAGAGATACTAATAATTACCAACGTTTTAGCTATAGTTGTGTAATGGATAGCTAGAATAAATGAAGTGCCACCCAAAGCCGTTAATATACCAATAAGCACCCCTCCTTTGCCAATACTAATTAACTCATTAACTGCTTTAGAGCGATAAGTTAGGAGCAAAATAACAATAATGCCACTAGCAAAAAATATCCCACGCCAGAACAGAACTGTCCAACTATCAGAATCAGCAAGTCTTACCAATACAGCATCTGGAGTTAAAATTACGATTCCAAAGAATGCAATTAGCAGTCCTTTCAGGTGATTGTTCACACTAAATACCTATTAGAAATTAACTTATTTAGCATCAAAGTTTGATTTTTGTTTCTGCTCTTTACTTGCTAAATTAGCACTATACCAAGCATAAAAAAACAATGTAACTACAACAATTGTACCTCCAATTATTGCATTACTTGATGGCACTTCATGGATTACTTTCCAGGCAATTAAGGTTCCCAAAACTGTCTCTAAAGGCATAATCATTCCTACTTCAGCTGCTGGCATATATCGCGGCGCTAAAGTAATTAAACTAAATGATATCGAAAGAATAACTCCCATTGAAATTACATAAATAATCGCTTCGGGCTTTAACGCTATGGTAGGGGCAAAAATTAGTGCAATTAATGCCGCAATGATTCCACCAATTGACATCGTTGGAACCATATTGATGGTCTTATATTTACGAACAAGTGCGAAAACAAACCCCATCAAAATAGCAGTTATCAAAGCAAAAAGGTCACCCACTAGATTTTGGCCACCAAAATTAGCACTCATAACAATATAAATCCCGATAAATACAACGATCATAGCCAGCCAAGTAACTAGACTAGCTTTTTCACGTAAAGTCAGCCAGGAAATAATCGCAATCCAAATTGGACTTGTACTAATAATAACAAGGGTATTAGCAATTGAGGTAAGCATAATTGCAAACACGAATGTACCGGTCATAATTCCGTGTAACAAACCTATCCATAACCCGCCTCTTCCGATTTTCTTAATCTCATTAATAGTTTTTGAGCGATATGTGAAAAGCAATAATATCGTAACGCCAATCGCCATTAATAAGCCTCTCCAAAAAAGTACCGTCCAACTGTCAGCATCTGCCAGTCTTATAAGTAAAGAGTCTGGACTTAAAATAATGACCCCAATAAATGACATCAATAGTCCCTTTAAATGATTTGTCATAGTTATTCTCTCTTAA
>JAQWLF010000106.1:0-2307 GCA_029247465.1 Candidatus Thioglobus sp. | reverse complement strand
TAGGATAGGCAAGGTGTTTACGACCCCAGTCCTCTAGACGGTGAATAATGCCACCACCCGAATTGATTAACTCTTTATACTTCTCAATCATCGTCGTTACCTGAGAGCTTTGGTCAGGGTGGACAATGAGAGTTATTTCATAATGTCTCATTAAAACATCTCCTTATGGATTAAATAAGCTTGCCAACGTCCGCTGATCAAGCAAGGAAGTGGGTATTTTATACTAGTTAATCTATCTTAAATAATTATTTGATGATGTTTCTAATTGCTATTGCTTTGAGATAAACTAATTAGATTGAAAAAAACAATAAATTTAGGAAATGCATTCAATTAAATACAAATGGATTAAGCGAATACTCGTATTAATTCTAGTCATTTTTATTTCATATACCCTGTATTTAAATAGTTTAGTTAAATCACAATTCTCTTCAGAGATTGAAGTAAAAGATAATGTAATTCAGGTTCAAAATCTAATAGATGACTATCCTAAGGACTTAATTAATATGCTTTTGCTGGTTGAAGATCAATCATTTTTTGATCATATAGGAGTTGATTTTAAAGAAATATTTAGAGTTTTATATGGATATTTATTTGAAGAAAAAGAACTTAGAGGTGCAAGTACTATTACTCAACAATTAATTAAAAACACTCTACTTTCTAGTGATAAAACTTTAGCCAGAAAAACTGATGAAGCGCTCATGGCAATACTGATGGAAATGTCCTATGACAAAAATTTTATTCTTGAAAGGTATATGAATACGGTATATTTGGCGCAGCAAGGGTCTACAGCAATCCATGGGTTTGCTAGTGGGAGTCTTCATTATTTTGACAAGGATGTAGAATCTTTAAATTTAGAGGAAATGGCAACACTTGTTGCGTTGCTAAAGGGTCCATCATACTACAATCCTGTTAATTCACCTGAACGCCTTAGTCGGCGTGTAGAAATGATTTTGTCAATGCATAAAAATTATAAAAAAATAATTCAATGAAAATACTAGCTATCGATACCTGCACCGAGGTTGCATCGGTTACTTTATATTCTTCTAACGTTAAGACAACAAGAGTGCTAAGTGATATTGCAAAAAGTTCCGGGTATATTTTGAAACTTTGTGATGAAGTTTTTAAAGAGGTCGGTAACAATTTACAAGAAATTGACTTTATTTCTTATACTAAGGGACCTGGTGCCTTTACTGGTGTTAGAATGTGTGTTGGTGTTGTTCAAGGATTGTCACTCTCTTGCAATATTCCTACTTTGGGTTTTTCAACGCTTGAGCTGCTTGCTTTCAGGGCTTCTAAAATACTTAAAAAAGATAAAATTGCTACAGCAATTGATGCTCGTATGGGAGAGGTTTATTGGGCGGTATGTGATAATGGATCAATCAGTAATATGAGAATTTGTAAACCAGAAAATGTTGATAATTTGGGTACTGGTTTTGTAGGTGTGGGTACTGGCTGGAAAGTTCACAATGATGAATTGATAAAGGCCAGTCAAATTAATCATACTGATTCTAATATTTACCCTGAATCAACTGACCTAATAGATTTATCACTTTTAGCTATTGAGTTAGGCCAAAAGGCAACATTTGACTTACCTCAGCCTATTTATTTACGAAACAATGTAGCACAAAAGTCATTAAAATAAATCCTTTTATTTTTTCAGTTTAATTAAGTTATGTGGAAATGGATTCAAAGGCAGGCCTCACCAAAAGTTTTTTATCAAACCTGTATTAATCTTACACCTTGGTTTTTTTGGCCATTTATTGGTTTTTTAGCTGTCGGCTTATACTGGGCTTTAGTGGTTTCACCTGCAGATTACCAGCAAGGCGATGGTTACAGAATTATTTTTATTCATGTGCCTAGCGCAATTCTGTCAATGATGATTTATGCAATCATGGCAATTGCAGGGGGTATTGGGCTTATCTGGCAAATTAAAATGGCAGAAGTTGTGGCGAAAGTATCCGCACCTATAGGAGCTGCTTTTACAATTATTGCATTAACCTCAGGGGCAATATGGGGTAAACCAATGTGGGGTGCATGGTGGGTTTGGGATGCTAGATTAACTTCTGAGCTTATTTTGCTTTTTTTATATTTGGCCTATATGTCTCTAAACAGTGCTTTCGATAATCCTAGAACAGCTGCCAAGTCAAGCTCTATTTTGGCAATTGTTGGTCTGGTAAATTTACCCATTATTCATTACTCAGTTAAATGGTGGAATACCCTTCATCAAGGCTATTCTGTTGGTACAGGAGGTTTGAAAGATCCAGACATGTTGATAGCTCTTGCATTAATGTTTGTTGCATCTATTTT
>JAQWLF010000053.1:0-1755 GCA_029247465.1 Candidatus Thioglobus sp. | reverse complement strand
GCAATAAATGCCAAAGCCATCACAGAGCTATTGTTTGATTCACGAAAGCGTTGGGAGTTATTAGTAGAGCAGATAGAGGCAAACTCGATACTAAAAAGTAATGGTACTCTTTATTTTTATCAAACTAAATCTTCATATGAGATGGGTAAAAAAGACATGGCTAATCGAAAAATGCTTGGTTTAAATGTCGAAATGTTGAACCCAATAGAGCTTGGTAAATTAGAACCAAGCCTAAAAAATATTAGAGGGGGAGCATCATTCTTTCCTGATGGAGCTTATATGAGTGATCCTGGCAAAATAATGAAACTTTTACTGGATGCGGTTATCAAAAAAGGCTGTCAATTTATAAAAAAAGGTGCCACTAGTATTGAAAGATGTGGCGAAGGGGTTGAAGTTGTTTTATCCGATAATTCAAAAATTATTGCTAAGCATTTAGTAATTTCAGCTGGCGCTTACTCTAAAAAATTTGCTAAACAGGTTGGGGATTATATTCCTTTGGATGCAGAGCGAGGCTATCATGTTGAGTATGATATGGAGAAACCTTTGCTTAATAGGCCATGTTGTTATAGTGAAAAAGGTTTTTATATGTCTCCAATGACTGGAAGGTTGCGAGTAGTTGGAACAGTAGAGCTTGGTGGTTTAAGTACGACTATATCTCAACATAGGGTTGATTACCTTCACAATAGTGCTTTGAGTATTTTTCCAGATTTAGGGAAGCCGAGTAGGTCTTGGCTGGGGTTTCGTCCATCGATACCTGATAGTAGACCTGTAATATCTCAATCAAGTAAGGGTAATGATATTGTTTATGCTTTTGGCCATGGACACATAGGCCTTACCTTGGCACCAATTACTGCAGAGATTGTAGAATCAATTGTAACAAAATCTAAGCCGCCACTTGCAATTTCAGCATACTCAGTTAAGAGGTTCTAATAAAAGAATCTTCTAATTATCAAAGAAATAACTCTACTTTTTCTTCTTTACAAACTTCATGAGACGTCTCTTTTTTTGAACTTGACGCACGGAAAGAGTATTTTTTCTATCCTTAAATGGGTTGTCACCAGCTTTATACTCAATCTTTATCGGAGTATTGGAAATTTTAAGAGATTTTATAAAGAAGTTTTTTAAAAACCTTTCATAACTATTGGGGATATTATTGACGTGGTTTCCATGGAAGATTAATGTTGGTGGGAATACGTCAGTCTGATTTACGAATTTTAGTCTTGGCCTTCTACCAGCTACTGGGGGAGGTTGATGAGCATCATTTGCTTTCTCTAATATCTTGTTAAGTAATGAAGTTGGGAATCTTTGACCAGCATGTTCAAAAGACTTTTTAATTGGTTTAAATAATTTACCAACACCTGAGCCGTGCAGTGCAGAAATATAATGAATTGAAGCATAGTTAACAAATGAAAGCTTAACGTCAAGCTTTCTTTTTACTTCGCTTTTTTGGTAATCATCTAACCCATCCCACTTGTTAATTACTATTAGAAGAGCGCGACCTTTATTCTCTATCATTCCTAGTAATGTTGCGTCTTGCTCGGTTACACCTTCGTGAGCATCAAGGACGAGAATTACAACATGGGAGTCTTCTAAGGCATCTATCGCCTTGATAATGCTAAACTTTTCAACTTTTTCGTCAACGCTTCTTTTGCGTCTTATTCCTGCGGTATCAATTAAAGTGTATTGCTGACCTTCGCGCTCAAAAGGTATAAATATTGTGTCACGAGTAGTACCAGGAAGGTCAATTGCTAAGAC
>JAQWLF010000043.1:0-7746 GCA_029247465.1 Candidatus Thioglobus sp. | reverse complement strand
AATACATAGAGTGGGGCGGTTATTGCACCCGTCAAGAGAATATTTTTTGTAAATAGGCCAAAAAAGTAAAGACTAATAATAGCGCTTATTACTAGACCAGAGGTTATAACCAAAATATTTGCACGTGCAACCTCATCACTATCATTCTTAGATAATAGAACAGTTACATATGGCGGACCTCCCATCCCTGTTGATCCCTGCATTAATCCACTGATCATACCTCCTAAGATGAGAACATGATTATTTATCGAAGATTTGATTCGCCAACCACTGCCAATCAGAATAACAAATAATATTAATAAGGAAGACATCAAAGTTTTTATGATTTGTTCGTCTACCGAAACTAAAAAAATCGTTCCAAAAGGGATAGTTAACATCATGGTTATCATCATAGGAGTTATCTCCTTTAGATTAGATTTTTTAACACCAACAAAAGTCAAGTATATAGTTGCAGGGATTTCGATGACAATATTGAAAACCATCGCAAAGACTGGTGAGTAGAAATAGGATAGGATTGGGATCATTAGCAAGCCTGATCCAAAACCAATGAATCCTCTTAAAAAACCTGAAAAAACAACTACTATAGATATTAAAAAATAATTATCAGGAGCAAAATTAAAGAAATTTTCCATTAAATTTAGTGAGATTTAGGAATCAATGATTTAATTTCTTTGATTATGATATCTATGCCTTTATTAACTTTGTTTGTATCGATAGCTGAATAACCAAGGTGTAAATAATTTGATGGCGCTTTATCTTGATAGAAATGTGTATTACCAGGCCTTACTACAACACCTTTTGAGAGTAGTTTTTTACAAAGATTTTCACTATCAATTGATTCTGGAATTTTAATCCAGAAAGTCGAACCGCCAAGAGTTGGAGTACAAGATAACAAAGGTTCTTGATTAATTTTTTCATTAATCAACCCCCAGCGTTCTTTATTCGTTTTTTGTATCTTTGTAAACATATTATGATAATGACCAAGCCCAATAAATAGTGCCACTGAGCGCTGATTATTAGAAGGTATGTGCCTTAGTATTAATCTTCTCAAGGCTCTTGCTTCTTTAATAAAGCTTTCTGGGGCAACCATATAGCCTAGTCTTAAGCCAGGTGCAAAGGCTTTCGAAAAACTCCCAACATAAATTACATTATTATCTTTATCAAGACTTTTCAGGGATGGGTTGGGTTTCTTTTGGAAATTAATTTCTGCTTCATAGTCATCTTCAATGATGACCATATTATTTTCTTTTGCAACAGATAAAAGCTCATGTCTTCTCTCCATACTCATTGTTACCCCTGTAGGGTATTGATGACTTGGAGTAGTAAAAACTATATTTGTATCTGATTTTATCTCTTTGACTACGATTCCGTCTTTATCGACTGAAATTGGGATAATATTATCGGTTCTAAAACTAAAGATATTTCTAACATCTGGGTATCCTGGGTTTTCTATAGCAACAATGGTATTTTGCTTAACAAGAAGACTAGCAATAATATAGATTGCATTCTGACTACCAGAGGTAATTAAAATTTGATCTTTATTTGCCCAAACACCTCGCTTTGGTAGAACTTTAGATTGGATTTGTTTTATTAAAGAGGGGTCATCATTATCAACATGATCAATATTCCATTTTTGTATTTCAGGCAGTGTTGAGGAATGCCTAACCACCTCTCTCCACTCATAGTAGGGAATTAAACGCTTATCTATTTGACCAATTGTGAATGAATAGGGAAGGTTTTGCCAATTTTCTGGATTATGAATATTGGTTTGGATCGATGGTTTTTTTGTAATTAATTTTTTAAGCCATAAAGGTGGAGTAGGATTATTGGGTTGGGCTTCATTACTGTTCGTGTAATTCTCATAAAATTGCTCATTAACAAAATAACCTCGCCTTTCTTGTGGAGTAATATAGCCGTCAAACTCTAGTTCCTTATAGGCAGCAATTACAGTGTTTCTTGCAACTTTAAGAGCAATGGCAAGATTTCTTGATGATGGAAGGGGTTCATTTGGACCAATTAAACCATTAGTAATGGCATCAATTAGTTGCTGTCGAATTTGCAGTTGAAGGGTCCGAGGCTTATCATGCCTCAGTGAAAAGAACTGATTCCACATTTCATTCATTTAACTGGCCTATTAATTGTAAGTTTTCTGGTTCTATATATATGTTAATTTAGGACCACTTATATTTTACAATTCATTCTTCTGAATTGCAGTCAATTTAATTAATAAAGGGGCGATTATGTCTGACAACACAATTATACAAAATGATAAGGACCATATTTGGCATCATTTGACGCAGCATAAGGCTTTTGAATCGAGTGATCCAATGATTGTCTCGAAAGCAAAAGGGATGATTGTTACTGACACCAAAGGCAATGAGTATCTTGATGGAACCGCTGGTGGTGTATGGACTGTAAACTTGGGCTTTGGTAGGGATGATATGGTTGAGGCTGTAAGCAATCAATTATCAAAAATTCCATATTTTGCTGGTACTTTTGGTAACGAGCCAGCCGCCGAATATGCAAAAGAAGTTACTTCTCTTATGCCTGGCTTAGAGCGTGTATATTATTCAAATTCTGGCTCTGAAGCCAATGAAAAAGGCTACAAAATGGTTCGCCAACTCGCTCATTTTCATAACGAAGGAAAAAAACATAAAATAATTTACCGAGACCGAGACTATCATGGAACTACAATTGGTGCTATGAGCTCAACTGGTCAGCTTCAGAGAAAAAAACAATATGGACCATTTGTGCCAGGTTTCGTTGAAATGCCACACTGCTGCTGCTATAGATGCCCATTTGGGAAAAAATATGGAGAGTGTAATATTGAGTGTGCAACAGTTCTTGAAGATATTATTAAAACTGAAGGGCCTGATACTGTTGGTTCAGTAGTTTTAGAGCCAATAACAGCAGGTGGGGGAGTAATTCCACCAGTACCTGAATACTTTCCAATAATTGAATCAATTTGCAGAAAATACGATGTTTTACTACATATCGATGAAGTTGTATGTGGGCTAGGAAGAACAGGAAAATGGTTTGGTTATCAGCACTATGATGTTCAGCCTGATATCGTAACTACAGCTAAAGGTTTAGCTGCTGGTTACGCTGCTGTATCTATTACTGTAACGACAGAGAGGATCTTTAATATGTTCAAAGAAGATCCAAGTAATATTGATAGTTACTTCAGAGATATTTCTACATTTGGTGGAAGCACTGCTGGACCTGCAGCTGCTCTTGAAGTATTAAAAATTATTAAAAGAGAAAAGCTTATAGAAAACATTAATGTGGTTGGGGATTATCTAAAAAATAAGCTTCTAGAATTACAAGATAAACATGAAATGATAGGTGAAGTAAGAGGAAAAGGATTGTTTTGTGGGATAGAACTAGTAAAAGATAGAGCAACTAAAGAGCCTGTAGATGAAAAGGTTGCTATTGCAGTAGCAGGACATTGTTTCCAAAACAAGGTAATGATTGGCAGAACGAATAGAAGTTTTGAGACAAATAATAATGTTTTATTATTTAGTCCAGCCTTTATTTGTTCTAAAAATGACATCGATTTAATAATTGAATCTGTAGATAACGCCCTAGAAGCAAACAAATAGTTTGCAAATTTTTTATATTAATATAGGAAGATTAAGATGATAATTGGAGTTCCAAAAGAAATTAAAAACCATGAGTATAGAGTTGGGTTAACACCTAGAAGTGTTAAAGAGTGTGTTAATCATGGTCATAAGGTTTTAGTTCAGACAAATGCTGGTGTAGGTATTGGTGCAAGCGACGATGAGTATATTAGTAGTGGTGCTGAAATCATTTCGACTGCTCAAGAGGTTTTTGCAACTGCTGATATGATTGTTAAAGTTAAAGAGCCTCAAGCTGAAGAAATCGCAATGCTCAGAGAGGGTCAAATTTTATATACCTATCTTCATCTAGCTCCTGATCCAGAACAAACAAAAGGATTGGTTGAAAGTGGCGCTATTTGTATCGCTTATGAGACAGTAACTTCACCTAGAGGTGGGCTTCCATTATTGGCTCCAATGTCAAAAGTTGCTGGTCGTATGGCGGTTCAAGCTGGTGCACACTTTTTAGAGCACCCAAATGGTGGCATGGGAGCCTTACTAGGTGGTGTTCCAGGAGTTGATCCTCTGAATGTTGTTATTTTAGGTGGCGGTGTTGTAGGTGCACATGCTGCACATATGGCTGTTGGAATGGGAGCGGATGTTTGGGTGCTTGATAATAACCCTGATACTCTTGAGCAGCATTGGCAACAGTTTGGTAGAAGTACTAATACTGTATTTTCAACAAAAAGTGCAGTAGAGGAGTATGTCTTACAAGCCGACTTGGTTATCGGTGGTGTTTTGATACCTGGTGCTGAAGCACCAAAATTAGTTTCTAAAGAAATGATAAAGGCGATGAAGCCAGGCTCAGTTATTGTTGATGTTGCAATCGATCAAGGTGGCTGCTTTGAAACTTCAAAAGCAACCACTCATGCAGAACCAACATATATAGTTGATGATGTTGTTCATTACTGTGTAGCTAATATGCCTGGCGGTGTTCCAAAAACCTCGACTTATGCTCTTAATAATGTAACGCTTCCTTTTGCAATCAATATTGCCAATAAAGGTGTAAAGCAGGCTTTATTAGATGATGAGCACCTTAGAGCTGGATTAAATGTTCATAGCGGTAAAGTAACATGTCTTGAAGTGGCTCAGGACTTAGGCTATGATTATGTCCCTGCCCTAGATATGCTTAATAAATAAATAAAATAAATTAAATAGGAGATTTAAAAAATGGCAAAAATGACTTCGAGTGAGGCTTTTGTTGAAACAATGGTCGCTAATGATGTGACAGATATCTTTGGGATTATGGGTTCTGCATTTATGGATGCAATGGATATTTTTGAGCCGGCAGGAATTAGATTGATTCCCGTGGTTCATGAGCAGGGCGCTGCTCATATGGCCGATGGCTACTCAAGAGTAAGTGGGAGGCATGGAGTCGTTATTGGTCAAAATGGCCCAGGCATCTCTAACTGCGTTACAGCTATTGCAGCGGCATATTGGGCTCATAGTCCTGTTGTAATTGTTACTCCAGAAGCGGGCACAATGGGTATGGGGTTAGGTGGATTTCAGGAAGCTAACCAATTACCAATGTTTCAGGAATTTACTAAGTATCAAGGACATGTCGTTAATCCGATGAGAATGGCTGAATTTACTGGTCGATGCTTTGATAGAGCTATGAGTGAAATGGCCCCAACTCAGTTAAATATTCCTCGAGATTATTTTTATGCAGAAGGTGAATTTACTATACCTACACCTCGTCGAATTGATCGAGGTTCAGGCGGTGAGGACACCTTAAATGATGCCGTTGATTTAATAGCTAAAGCTCAATTTCCAGTAATTGTCTCTGGAGGAGGAGTTGTGATGTCTGATGGTGTTCAAGAGTGTGTAGCATTAGCTGAGCGTCTTGGTGCTCCAGTTGTTAATAGCTATCTTCATAATGACTCTTTTCCTGCAAGCCATGAACTTTGGTGTGGCCCTTTAGGTTATCAAGGTTCAAAGGCTGCAATGAAACTAATTTCAAAAGCTGATGTGGTTATCGCTCTAGGTACTCGTTTAGGTCCATTTGGAACATTACCTCAGCATGGCATGGATTACTGGCCGAAAGACGCTCAAATCGTTCAAATTGACGCCGACCACAAAATGCTCGGACTTGTAAAACCAATTAATGTAGGTATTTGTGGTGATGCTAAAGCAGTTGCTGAAGTTCTTTGTAAAAAATTAGATTCAATAACTCTCAACTGTGACTCTTCAAAAAAAGATAGATCAGTAACAATTGCAGATGAAAAAGCTGCTTGGGAACTCGAGTTGGATGAGTGGATTCATGAAACTGATTCATACAGTATGGATATGCTGGCGGAAAATGAGGAGGGCTGGCTTCACCCCAGACAGGTTTTACGTGAGCTTGAAAACGCAATGCCTGAAGATGTTATGGTTTCGACTGATATTGGTAACATAAACTCCGTTGCTAACAGCTACCTTCGATTTGAAAAACCACGTAGCTTTTTTGCTGCAATGAGCTTTGGAAATTGTGGTTACGCTTTTCCAACAATCATTGGTGCTAAGGCTGCAGCACAACATAGGCCGGCGATTTCATATGCAGGTGATGGTGCTTGGGCAATGAGTATGGTAGAGACAATGACATGTGTAAGGCATGATATTCCGGTTACAGCGGTTGTATTTCATAACCGTCATTGGGGTGCTGAAAAGAAAAATCAAGTAGATTTCTATGATAGACGCTTTATAGCTGCGGAGCTTACAGATCAAAACTTTGTTAATATCGCTGAGTCAATGGGAGCTGAAGGAATTCGTGTAGACAAACTCGAAGATGTTGGACCAGCATTAAAAAAGGCGATTGATATGCAAATGAATGAGAGAAAAACTACAATTATTGAGATTATGTGTTCTCGTGAATTGGGTGACCCATTCAGAAAGGATGCTTTAAGTAAACCTATAAGACATCTAGCTAAGTATAAAGACTTTGGTGAAAAATCACCGCATCGATAAATAATTATATAATTTCTTCAGAGTGAGGTATTTTCTCTCTCTGAAGAAAAAAAATAGGTTCAATATTTTTTTGATGATAATATGTCAACACCTTCAGCAGTAAATAACTATTGGTTTTCTAAGAGAAGTCAGCAATTTTGGTTTGCTTCTACTCCAGAAATAGATAATGAAATAAAGAAAAATTATGAAAAGCTATGGGAATTAGCCGCTTCAGGTAAGCTTAATGAATGGAGAGATAGTCCAGAAGGTTGTGTAGCATTAATTATAGTGTTAGATCAATTTCCTTTAAATATGTTTAGAGGAAGCCCTAGATCTTTTGAAACAGAGAAAATAGCTATTGAAGTAGCTCTAGAAGCAATTGAAAATGGCTTTGATGAAGAGCTCGGTAATGAAATGCTATTGTTTTTATTTATGCCTTTAATGCATAGTGAAAATATTGATCATCAGAATTTACAAGTTTATTTATTCGAAAAATACAACTTTAACTTGGAGTATTCTAAGCATCACAGGGACCTTGTCAAAAAGTTTGGTCGTTTCCCTCATAGGAATGAAATATTAGAGCGAATGAGCACCATGGAGGAGCTCGAATATCTTCTTTCTGATAACGCTTTTAAAGGCTAGGACTAGCTTACTTTTTTTTATTTAACCTTAAGTAATGCGTCAAGCCCTGCTTGAGCAACTACTATATCTTGGTCAGAACTACCAGAACTGCAACCAATCCCACCAACAATCTGACTATCAACAAAAAGTGGTAGGCCACCACCAACGACACAAAAACGACCTTGATGTGAAGTTTGGATACCAAATGCTGGTCCGTGATTAATAACAGATTTACCATAATCTAAGGTCGCTTTTCTAGCTGCCGCCGCAGTAAATGCCTTATCTATAGAGACATTAATGCTTGTAATTTTTGCATTATCCATTCTTGTAAATAACATGAGGTGACCACCATCGTCCACAATAGCGATATCCATGTCTATACCTAGTTCAATTGCTTTATTAATGGCACCATCCATCATTTTCTTTGTATCTTCAAGCGTAAGTTTTAGTACTTGTTTCATAATATAACTCGCAGAGCAGCTAATTCGTTTCGTTGCAACCTCTGTTTAACTTTCTCATAGATAATATGACTCATAAAAACCCCTTTATATTGATCACTTTCGTAATAATATAGCTACATTTTCAA
>JAQWLF010000038.1:0-17944 GCA_029247465.1 Candidatus Thioglobus sp. | reverse complement strand
TGGTTTGAGCAATGTTCCTTCCAAGAAAACATTATTTTCTGAGCAAGCTTTGTAAACCTCAACTAAGACTTTTTCTTGTACTTCTGCTGTTTTCTCAATAGTATGATCACCGTCCATTAAAATTTCAGGCTCAATAATTGGAACAAGGCCAGACTCTTGACAAATTTTTGCATATCTTGCAAGTCCCCAAGCATTTTCTCTAATTGCAAGATCTGTTGGACATCCATCAGCTGTGATTTGAAGAACAGCACGCCATTTTGCAAAACGTGCGCCTTGCTTATAATATTCAGCTGTCCGTTCAGCAAGGCCTTCTAGACCTTTACACCAAGTTTCAACCTCATGTGCTCCAGCTAGTGGACTTAGACCCTTATCAACCTTGATACCAGGAATAATGCCCAACTTTTTAATTTTTGAAACCATGCTTTCACCATCAAGATGATTTTGATATAGTGTTTCTTCAAAAAGGATAGTGCCACTTATGAACTCACCAAGACCTTCTGCAGTAAAAAGCATGCCGCGATATGCTTGTCGATTTTCTTCTGTGTTTTCTATATTAATTCCAGCAAGACGCTTACCTATAGTTGGAGTGGACTCATCCACTGCAAGCAAGCCTTTTCCACTAACTGCTAGGCGATTAGCTGTATCTCTTAATTCGTCTTTTTTATCTATCATTTTGTTCACCTTTTATATTATTAATTTAATAGTCTCCATCACCAACACGAAGAATCTTTATCAGATTCGTTCCACCCGATTTATCTTTATGCATCCCTTTTGTTAATATTGCTATGTCACCATTCTCAACTGCAGATTTACTTTGAAGATTTTCAACCACATGGGTGTTGACATCATTCCAATCATCCATACTAGTTTTTTCTATATAACAGGGATAAACACCTCTATATAAAGTAACTTTTTGTAATGTTTTATTATTATCTGACATAGCAAAAATCGAGATATTTGAACTAATTCTAGACATCACCAAAGCAGTCTTTCCCGTTTGAGTCAGCGCTGCAACAACTTTTGCACCAATATGATTTGCAGCGTACATGGCACTCATAGCGATCGTATAATCAATCTCTTCAAAGGGCTCGTGAAGTCTATGATGAGATAAGCTCGCTCTTCGACTTTTTTCAGCCTCAAAACAAACATCACTCATTGTTTTAACGGCATTGACTGGATATTCACCAACGGCAGTTTCTGCTGAAAGCATTACAGCATCTGTGCCATCAAGAACAGCATTGGCTACATCAAACACCTCTGCCCGAGTGGCAATGGGATTAGCAATCATTGACTCTAACATTTGTGTCGCTGTAATCACAACTTTATCACTAGATCGAGCCAATTTTATAAGCCGTTTCTGCACTGCTGGTAACTGCGGGTCTCCGATTTCAACTCCTAGATCTCCACGAGCAACCATAATTCCCGCTGACTCATTTAATATCTCTTGAATTATGTCGTCTGCTAATGCTTCAGCTCGTTCAATTTTCGCGATAACGCTTGCACTTGAACCAGCCTCTTTTAAGAGTCTTTTAGTTTCACGTACATCATTTACACTAACAGGAAAAGATAAAGCAACGTAGTCAGCATCCGCTTTTGCTGCGGTCAAAATATCTTTCTTATCTTTGTCAGTTAGGGCATGAGCACTTAAACCTCCGCCACGCAAATTAATGCCTTTATTGCTATATAAAGTTCCTTCTTGAACTACGGTAGTTATAATTTTTGAGCCATCAGTACTTTCCACTTCAAGAATTATTTTTCCATCATCTAGAAGTAACATATTGCCAGCATTCACTTCACTTGGTAACTTCTTATAAGCAATACCAACAGAATTTAGATTACCTCCGTTTTCATCCAAATCGGCATCAAGAGTAAACTTGGAGCCATTTTCTAATTCAACTTTGTCATTTTTGAAAGCAGATATACGAATCTTTGGGCCTTGAAGATCCATTAAGATACCGATGTAGGTATCGTTTTCTTTTGCATAGTTTCTCACTGCCACAACACGGCTCAAATGCTCCTTCTCTTCGCCATGAGAAAAATTAATGCGAACAACATTTACTCCTGCATCCAGGATTCCTTTTAATACTCCTGGTTCATCAGTTGATGGTCCAAGAGTTGCTAAAATTTTAGTTCGTCTATTCATAATTCTTTCTCCAGAGATCTTTTTTCTAATATTTCAACAACTGGTAATTTTTTGCCTTCTAAAAACTCCAAAAAAGCACCCCCACCAGTTGAAATATAAGATATTTTATCTTCTATATTAAATTTATCAACTGCAGCCAAAGTATCGCCACCACCTGCAATTGAAAATGCCTCGGATTCTGCAATAGCATTTGCTAGAATCATAGTACCACTTGCAAATTGATCAAACTCAAATACACCTACAGGGCCATTCCAAACAATCGTTCCAGCATTACGCATAATTTCAGCTAATTCATTAGTAGAATTGGGTCCTATATCAAAAATCATATCGTCACTTGCAACGCTATTTGAACTTTTAGTTTCGGCTACAGCAAACTCTGAAAATTCCTTGCCACAAACCACATCTGCTGGAATCGGAATTTCACACTTTTCCATTAAAGATTGCGCTGTAGGAATAAGATCGTGCTCACACAAAGACTGGCCAACACCATGTCCCTGAGCTGCTATAAATGTATTAGCAATTCCGCCCCCTACTACCAACTGATCTACAATCTTCGAAAGAGCATCCAAAACTGTTAACTTGGTCGACACTTTTGAACCCCCAACAATAGCAACCATTGGTCTCTTTGGATTATCCAGTGCCTTCCCAAGCGCCTCTAATTCTCCAATAAGAAGTGGTCCCGCACAAGCTATAGGTGCATATTGAGCAACCCCATAGGTTGATGCGTGAGCTCTATGGGCGGTTCCAAATGCATCTTGAACACAGACATCACATAGAGCTGCCATTTTTTTTGATAAAACCTCATCATTTTCTTTTTCACCTTCATTGAATCTGACATTTTCACAAAGCACAACTTCGCCAGATTCTATCTCAACACCCTCAAGCCAGTTATGCTCTAGAGTTACTGGTTGAGCAAGTAACTCAGAAAGATGTTTAGCCACTGGTTCAAGTGAAAATTTCTCATCAAACTCTCCAGCAGTAGGTCGACCAAGGTGTGAAGTAATCATTACCTTGGCTCCTGCCTTGACAGCATACATAATAGTTGGTAGTGATGCAACAATTCGTTTATCGCTAGTAACCTCACCATTCTTTATTGGAACATTTAAATCTTGCCTAATTAAAACTCGCTTTCCATTCAAATCTAGATCGGTCATTTTAAGTACATTCATTTAACTATCCCCAACTCATCCCAAATATGATTTATTGCGCAATGTGTCCAGCTAAGCGCAACAAATTGCAGGTATAGCTATACTCATTATCATACCAAGAGACTAATTTAACAAACGTAGAATCCATTGACATACCAGCCTCCGCATCAAAAGTTGAAGCGCAAGAGCTACCTACAAAATCTGTAGAAACAACTTTTTCATCTGTATAACCTAAAATGCCATTCATTGATCCTTCGGAAGCTGATTTCATTGCTGCACAAATTGCTTCATAGTCTGACTCATTATTTAGTTCAGCAGTTAAATCAACAACTGAAACATCAGAAGTTGGAACTCTAAAGGCCATACCTGTTAATTTTCCATTAAGCTCAGGCAAAACTTTACCAACAGCTTTAGCTGCGCCAGTTGATGAAGGGATAATATTTTCTAAAATTCCGCGACCACCCCTCCAGTCCTTCATAGATGGGCCATCAACAGTTTTTTGAGTTGCTGTTGCAGCATGAACAGTAGTCATTAGTCCTCGTTTAATACCCCATTCATCGTTTAGGACTTTGGCAATTGGAGCTAAGCAATTTGTAGTACATGAAGCAGCTGAAATTATTGCCTGACCGTCATATGAATCATGATTAACACCATAAACAAACATAGGCGTACTATCTTTAGATGGAGCTGATTGGATTACTTTTTTAGCCCCTGCATCTATATGAGCTTGGCAACCTTCTTCTGTTAAGAAGAAGCCAGTACAATCGATTACTAAATCTGCGCCAACATCGCCCCACTTTAAATCAGAAGGATTACGCTCAGCAGTTAAACGAATCTTTTTACCATCAATAACGAAATTATTTCCTTCTACTTCAACATCTTTACCAAAACGACCATGCACTGAATCATATCTAAGCATATAGGCTAAGTAATCATTATCTAGAAGATCGTTAATTCCTACTACCTCTAAATTATCAAAATCCTTATCGATTGCACGGAAAACCATGCGCCCGATTCGACCAAAACCATTAATACCAACTTTTATCGTCATCATTTACTCCTTAAAAAAATTTAACCTAAAACTGTCTTTACTGTAGCAACTACATTGTCAACAGTAAACCCAAAATGTCTAAATAAATCACCTGCTGGTGCCGACTCGCCATAAGTTGACATTGCCACAATTCCTCCATCAAGACCCACATATTTATACCAAGATTCTGCCACTCCAGCTTCGATAGCAACACGCTTAATACCAGGCGTTAATACAGAGTCTTTATATTCTTGATTCTGCTCATCAAACACGTTGGTTGATGGCATAGAGACTACACGAACTTTTTTATCACTCATCGCTTCAGCAGAGTCGACTGCCAAAGAAACCTCAGATCCAGTAGCTATCAAAATAACATCTGCATCACCATTACAATCCTTCAAAACGTAACCACCTTTTTCAATGTTACTGACTTGTTCGGTAGTTCTGTCCATTGGAGTTAAGTTTTGTCTTGAGAAAATTAGTGCTGTTGGGGCATCAGTTCTTAGCATCGCCGCTTTCCATGAAACTGCTGACTCTATAGCGTCACATGCGCGCCAGGTTTGAAAGTTAGGGATAACACGCATTGTTGCTATTTGTTCAACAGCTTGGTGTGTTGGACCATCTTCACCAAGACCAATTGAGTCATGAGAGTAAACAAAAATAGTACCGATCTTCATCATTGCAGACATCCGAAGGGCATTACGCATATATTCCATAAACATAAGAAAAGTTGCGCCATAAACTTTCAAGCCGCCGTGAAGGACCATACCATTCATCATAGCTGCCATTCCAAACTCCCGAACGCCCCAGGAAATGTAATTACCATCTGCATTATCTGCATTTACAACAACACTTCCAGACCAATTAGTCAAATTTGAACCAGTTAAATCAGCAGAGCCACCAAACAATTCAGGTACTATTGGACCCATAGCCTCAATTGCATTTTGTGATGCTTTTCTCGAGGCAATATTAGGCATTTCTTGTTGAGTTTTAGAAATGTATTTGTCCATTTCACTAGCAAAGCTATCGGGTAATTTCCCTGACATACGTCTCTCAAGCTCACCTGCTTCTTGAGGAAATGAAGCCTTATAAGCTTTAAACCTTTCATTCCATTCATCTTCAACTTCAGAACCTTGAGAATGGTGATTCCATCCATCATAAATTTCTTGTGGAATCTCAAATGGAGCAAAACTCCATCCAAGTTGCTCTCTTGTTTTAGCGATTTCCTCATCACCTAATGGCGCACCGTGACAGTCATGTGAACCTGCTAAATTAGGTGAACCATAACCAATTACAGTTCGAGTACAGATTAAAGTTGGTCTGTCATTTATTGACTTAGCTTCAACGATAGCAGCATCAATTGCCTCAGGATCATGTCCATCAACATCAGATATTACATGCCAATTGTAAGATTTAAAACGACCAGGTACGCCCTTCTCCATCCAGTCACCAATATGACCATCAATTGAAATATCATTGTCATCCCAAAAGGCTATTAATTTTCCTAATCCAAGAGTGCCGGCCATAGCACAAGCCTCATGAGACAACCCTTCCATAAGACAACCATCCCCCATAAATACGTATGTATGATGATCAACAATACTGTGTCCAGGTTTATTAAATGTTGCAGCAAGAGTTCTTTCAGCAATTGCCATACCTACAGCATTGCAAATCCCTTGGCCTAATGGACCTGTAGTTGTTTCAACGCCATCTGCATAACCATATTCAGGGTGACCTGGCGTTTTTGAATGAAGTTGGCGAAAATCCTTTAGATCATCAATACTTAAATCAAAACCGGTCAAATGTAACAATGAATAAATAAGCATTGAACCATGTCCATTTGAAAGGACAAATCGATCTCTGTCTGACCAATTAGAATTAGAAGGATTAAACTTTAAATGCTTATTCCATAAAACCTCAGCAATATCAGCCATACCCATAGGAGCACCTGGATGCCCAGATTTTGCTTTTTGAACTGCATCCATACTCAAAGCGCGGATAGCATTAGCTAATTCAATTTGTGTTGCCATTATTTAAACCTATGAATTTATAAGAACCCTAGATTATACATTTTTTTTATCCCTTTCCTGCCCTCAAAAGCCTATACAACAGCAAATAGGAGGAAAAATATTCAATTGTAGTATAATATGATTATGAATTTATGAAATAAAAATCAAATATCGATAACAATCTTTAAACAACTCATTTTTAATCCAGTAAAATTATAGATTAGACACAAAATTATATTATTACATTTTGTGTCAAATTGGTTGATACTGTCATCATATAAAATAATCTGATTAATTATATTAAAGAACTTTAATGGTTAAAAATGTAGTCTGGTTGGATGATGTTAGCATGTCAGATGTTGACAAAGTTGGTGGCAAGAATGCTTCATTGGGTGAAATGATAAGTGGCCTTAGCTCACAAGGCGTTAGGGTCCCTGGTGGCTTTGCAACTACAGCTGAAGCGTTCGAATCATTTTTAAGCCACTCAAATCTAAAAAACAAAATAAACGATCTACTTTTATCGCTTGATATTACTAATATCAAAGAGCTTACCAAAACAGGAACATTAATTCGAAAATGGATTGAAGAAGCGCCTTTTCCTAAAGATCTTCACAAAGATATAGTTGATAATTATCACAAATTAGCTGAGAAGTATGGATCATCAGTAACATTTGCCGTTCGCTCATCAGCCACAGCAGAGGACTTACCTGAAGCTTCTTTTGCTGGCCAGCAAGAAACGTATCTCAACATTAGTGGCATTGATGATATCCTCGTTTCAATTAAAAAAGTATTTGCCTCTCTATATAACGACAGGGCTATCTCATATAGAGTACACCAAGGATTTGAACATGAGATGGTTTCACTTTCTGCTGGTATTCAGCAGATGGTAAGAAGCGATATTGGCGCAAGTGGCGTTATGTTTACTCTTGATACTGAGTCTGGCTTTAATGAAGTCGTCTTTATTACTTCTGCTTACGGCTTAGGTGAAACAGTTGTTCAAGGATCTGTAAATCCTGATGAGTTTTATGTTCATAAGCCTACACTTATATCTGGTAAACCAGCAATTCTTTCTAGAAGTCTTGGCTCCAAATCAATAAAAATGATTTATGCAGATGCTAAATCAAACTCCTCAGTAAACACTATTTCAGTTGATCAAGAAGAACGTCTCAAGTTTAGTTTAAATGACACTCAGATTGAAGAGCTCGCTCAGTATGCAATGAAGATTGAATCACACTATGGAAGAGCAATGGATATAGAGTGGGCACTTGATGGTTATGATGGAGAACTATATATTGTTCAAGCCAGACCAGAAACCGTAAAAAGCCGGCAAAATTCTCAACAAATTGAACGCTATAAACTTATTGAAGCATCTGACATTCTTATAGAAGGACGAGCAATAGGTCAGAAAATTGGGTCTGGAAAGACTAGAATAATTAATGATTTATCTGAGATGGAACTAGTTAAAAAAGGCGATGTTCTTGTTACTGATATGACCGATCCTGACTGGGAGCCAGTTATGAAACTTGCTTCTGCAATTATTACTAATCGTGGCGGAAGAACCTGTCATGCAGCAATTATAGCTAGAGAACTAGGAGTACCTGCGATTGTAGGAACTGGAAGTGCAACTGAAGCACTTAAAGATACTAAAGTGGTTACAGCTTCATGCGCCGAAGGAGATACAGGTAAAGTTTATCAGGGTGTTTTAAAATTTGAACACACTTTTTCAGAGGTTAATGAATTACCAGATGTACCTGTAAAGATTATGATGAATGTTGGTAACCCTTCAAGAGCGTTTGACTTTTCTACTATCCCAAATGCAGGTGTGGGACTTGCAAGACTTGAGTTTATTATTAATAACACCATTGGAATTCACCCTAAAGCCCTACTTGAGTTTGATGACCTTTCAAATGAACTTCAAACTGAAATTGCAAAACGAACCTCTTGCTATAAATCTCCAGTTGATTTTTATGTTGAGAAACTGACTGAAGGGATTGCTACCATTGCTGCAAGTTTTTCAGGGTCTCCCGTAATCATACGTATGTCAGATTTTAAGTCTAATGAGTACTCAAATTTATTTGCCGGAAAACTTTACGAGCCAGATGAAGAAAATCCTATGATTGGCTTTAGGGGTGCTTCACGCTATATCTCATCAGAATTCATAGAGTGCTTTGAACTTGAATGTCGAGCGATTAAAAAAGTTAGGAATGAAATGGGTTTTCAAAATGTTGAGATCATGATTCCATTTGTGAGAACTACAATAGAGGCTGCAAAAGTCATTGAACTGTTAAAAGAAAATGGATTGGAGAGAGGCAAAGATGGACTCAGAGTTATTATGATGTGTGAGCTTCCATCTAATGCAATTTTAGCGGATGATTTTTTACAATACTTTGATGGTTTTTCTATTGGATCTAACGACCTTACTCAATTAACTCTTGGAATGGATCGAGATTCTGGGTTAATTGCTGATAGCTTTGATGAAAGAAACGATGCAGTTAAGAAATTAATTACTATGGCTATTGAAGCATGTCACCGTCAAGATAAATATATTGGTATATGTGGTCAAGGTCCTTCAGATCATATGGATTTTGCACAATGGCTTTTAGAACAAAAAATTACCAGCATCTCACTTAACCCTGATACAGTAGTTGAAACATGGAACCAACTTGGTAAACTCTGATTATTAATAAAATCCCTATGAGAACTGTTTTCTTTATTTCAGATAGAACTGGTATAACTGCTGAAGCACTAGGCAATAGTCTTCTTACGCAATTTCCTGAAATAGAATTTAAGCGTGTCAACTTAGCATTTATTGATAGCCTTAAAAAGGCCAAGACTGTGGCTAATCTAATCCAAGAAGCCTCCCAAACCGATGGTCAACCAGCTTTAATTTTTAGCACACAGGTATCTAATGAATATCAAAAGCTACTTGAAAATAGTGGCGGGATTATCTTTGATTTGTTTGAAACTTTTATTTCAAAAATGGAAAAGACGCTTGATGCCAAATCTTCTCATGAGATGGGACTATCTCATGGTATTGGAAACAAAAATACATACTCAGGTAGGATTGATAGTATAAATTTTGCACTTAACAATGATGATGGTGTTAATACAAAGAACTATGAAAGTGCTGACATTATTCTAACAGGTGTGTCACGATCTGGAAAAACACCGACATGTCTTTTTTTAGCATTACAGTATGGCATATATGCTGCAAACTACCCACTCATAGAAGAGGACTTAAATACAATTAATCTTCCAAGTATTTTAAAAAAATACAAAAATAAATTGTATGGATTAAGTATTAATCCGGTCCGTCTTCAAAATATCCGTGATGAACGAAGATCAAATAGTGGATACGCTTCGATAGAACAGTGTCGAAAAGAAGTTAGAAGGGCTGAAGATATGTTTATTCAAAATGAAGTACCGTTCATAGATACTAGTCATATTTCGATTGAAGAAATAGCAAGTAGGATTCTACAAAAAAGCAAATTAGAAAGGCGTTATTAAAATTACGAGGCAAGCCTAAATAAAACTTACCTCACTAAAGAATTAAGAAGCTTTTAGAACGTCAACTGCAACAATCTTGTATTCTGGGCACTTGGTTTCTTCATCTGTAACAGCACTCGTAACTTCATTAATTAAGACTTCAGGGAAATGAAAAGTTGTCCGAACAACACCTCTCTTCACACGATCTGTAACCTCAACATCAAGAGTAATTTCACCTCTATCAGATCTCAATGTAGCACGATCACCAGTTAGAAGCTGTTTTGCTTTTGCATCCTTAGGATTCATCATAATAACGTCTTTAGGAAGAATCTCAACATTCGATGTTCGCCTAGTCATCGTTGCACAGTTATAGTGTTGAAGTTCGCGACTTGTCGTAAGAATAAACGGATATTCATTCTTATGCTTAACTAACTCCTCGCTTTCTCTCCAATCATAATAATGAAATTTACCTTTGCCGCGTTTGAATTCACCAATATGAAGTATTTGAGTATCTTCACCTTTTTTGTTTACAGGCCACTGCAAACCCATTGGGTTTGCGCCTAAACCTTCCCAAGTTATGCCCTCAAAAAATGAAACAACACTAGCCACTTCTTTTAGAACCTCAGAAGCGTCAAAATCAGGTTGATCAAAACCCAACTTGCGCATCATTTCAACTATAATTTGACCATCCGTTTTTGTACCTTTTAGAGGTTTCACTGCAGCATTAACCTGTTGAACTCGTCTCTCAGTATTTGTAAATGTTCCACTCTTTTCAAGGAAAGTTGTACCTGGAAGGACCACATCTGCCATCTTGGCAGTTTCACTCATAAAAATTTCTTGAACAACAAGAAGATCCAGTCCTTGCATAGCCTTAACAACATGGTGTGTATTTGGATCAGTCTGTACAACGTCTTCAGCAAAGATCCACAAAGCCTTAAGTGAACCATCTATAGCACCATCAAACATTTCAGGAATCTTTCTGCCTGGAGTTGTTGGCGTAGGAAGTCCTAGTTTATCTTCATAAAAATCTTGAACTTCTTTTTGATCCATCCATAAGTAACCTGGACCATGATGTGGTTGACAACCCATATCCGCAGCGCCCTGAACATTGTTCTGACCACGCAGTGGATTTACACCAACGCCTGGACGACCAAGGTTGCCTGTCATCATTGCTATGTTAGAAATTAACATAACTGTCTGAGAGCCTTGTGAGTGCTCTGTCACACCTAAACCATGAAACTCCATTGCATTTTCTGCAGAGGCATATGCAAGAGCAACAGCTTTAACGTCTTCTTTATCAAGACCACTAATCTTGGCCATTGCATCAACATCAAGATCTTTTATTTGTTCAATAAATTCTTCGCCACCTTCACAGCGATCTTTGATAAACCCATAATCTACAAGACCAGCCTCAACTATAAAATACTGAATCATATTTAGTACGGCAACATTTGTACCGGGCTTAAGCTGTAAGTGATGGTCAGCCATACGAGCTAACTCTGTCCTAACTGGATCGATCACAATAAGTGTTGCACCAGACATAGCTTGCTGTTTAATTTTTGCACCTGTTACTGGGTGAGCTGCAGTTGGATTTGCGCCTATAATGATCATGCAGTCAGCTAAAGGAATGTCAGCAGTCGAATTAGTTCCAGCACCTGTACCAAAGCTTTGTTGCATTCCCCAGGCAGTTGGTGAATGGCAAACACGCGCACAACAGTCAATATTATTAGTGCCAACCAATTGACGGATCATTTTTTGAAACATGTAGTTTTCTTCATTTGTGCAACGCGCAGAAGAGATACCAGCGATTGAATCTGAACCATGATCTTCTTTAATTGATTCAAACTTGTCTTTAATAAAATCTAAAGCCTCATCCCAAGAACAAGGAGTCAACTCACCATTTTTTCTAATAAGTGGTGATGTTAATCTGTCTTCATGATTATAAAATTTAAATGCATAACGACCTTTTAAACAAGTATGTCCTTGATTTACTGCATCTTGTGGTGCACGAATTGATAATACTTCGTCATTTTTTACAGCAACTTCTAAGTTACAGCCTACTCCGCAGTATGAACATGTAGTACGGACAGTTTTATCAGCTTCGACTGATTTTGATTGAAATACATCAGAAATCGCAGATGTAGGACAAGTTTGTGCACAAGCCCCACAAGAAACACAAGAAGAGTCGCCAAACAACATATCATTATCAGTGGTAATCCGAGATTCAAAGCCTCGCCCTGTCATAGTCAATGTGAATTGACCTTGAACTTCATCACACGCACGAACACATCTTGAGCAGTTAATACACTTAGATAAATCCATACGCATATATGCGTGAGATAAATCTTTTTCACGGTCACAATGGTTTTTACCTTTTGCATAGCGTATTTTACGAACACCAACGCTTGCTGCTACATCTTGTAATTCACAGTTGCCATTTACTTCACATGTCAAGCAGTCAGGGGGATGATCACTAAGAACTAGTTCTACAATATTTCTACGCAGTGTCTTAACACTATCCGAATTGGTATAAATTCGCATACCAGGATTAATCGGTGTGTGACAAGAGGCAACAGTTCTCTTAGGTCCATCTTCAGTGTGTTGAACTTCAACTGAACAAACACGACAAGCGCCATAAGGTTTTAGGTTGTCATCATCACAAAGTGTTGGGATAATTTTTTCACCCAAGGATTTGTTACTAAATTCTAAGATAGAGGTTGAATCATCAAATGGAAACTCAACATCATCAATGAATACGCCTTGTGGGTTATCCGACATACTACTTCTCCATTAAAGGTTTAAACTCGTCAGCACAGTGCTCGAGTAAATTTTTTATTGCAAGTGGTAAACCACCACCTAAGGCACATAACGAACCTACTTCCATTGTCTGTAATAAATCATGGATCAATTCTTCTGAGAACTTCTGGTCTTTTTCTAAAGCTGATTCTAACATTTCTTTTCCACGAGTTGAACCCAAACGACAGGGGAAGCATTTTCCACATGACTCATGTTCCGTGAAAGCAAATAAATGTTTTGCATATTCTACTGCCGAAAATGATTTGGGAATACAAACAAAACTTGCATGACCAAGTAAAAATCCTTTCTCAGAGAAATCTTCAAAATCTAATGTCAGAGTCTTTAAGATATCAACTGGAACAACACCACCAAGGGGTCCACCAATCTGTATAGCTTTAATACTATCATTAAAGCCACCACCAATCTCATCAATAATAAAACTAATTGGGGTTCCTAAATCTACTTCATAAAGACCTGGATTATTAAAATAACCATCTAGTGAGATTAATTTTGTACCTAATGATCTTCCATTTCCAATATTTTTGTAAAACTCACTACCAAGTTTAAAGATTGCAGCAACTGCTGCTAAACTTTCAACATTATTTACTACGGTTGGTTTTTTATATAAACCTTCAACTACAGGAAACGGAGGACGAACATCTACCTCAGCTCGACGGCCTTCAATAGAGGCTATCAGTGCCGTTTCTTCTCCACAAATATAAGCACCTTGGCCTTCGACTACATTCATATCAAAATCAAAACCAGTTCCTAAAATATTATTACCCAGCAACCCCAATTCACGAAGCTTTGCTAATGCATCATTAGTAATAGTAATTGATTCTGGATATTCTCCTCGAATATATACAAAACCTTGCTTTGAACTAATAATATAGGCACAGATGACCATCCCAAACAAAACTTTTAGTGGCTGCTCTTCAAGCAAATATCTATCAGAAAATGCCCCAGGATCGCCTTCATCTGCATTACAAACAACATATTTAGTGGTAACTTCTTGATCCTTACAAAATTCCCACTTCATACCAGTTGGAAAGCCTGCACCTCCACGTCCACGAAGTCCTGAGTCTTTTAGAGTAGCAATTAAATCAGCTTTTTCAGTTGCAAAGCATACTTTTAGTAAATCTTTAAAGTCATCGTAACTAGAAAAAATCTTGTCTTCAACTAAGAACGATGTATTTGAAAATGACTTCATTGTATAAGCAGGACTGGTATGCTTACCAGCAATAATTTGATCTAATTTATTGATATCATCACCGGAGTAATTTTCACCGTTATAGTTAAAGGCGCTATTCTCATAACATCTTCCAAGGCAAATCATTTCACCAACGTTTTCTTTTCCAAACTTTTGATTTAGTTTATCAGCAACCACCCCTTGGGTTCCTCTACAAAGACAAGCGCTTCCAGAACATACATAGGCTTTTTTGCTTTTAAAGTCTTCGCTTAGAAAGTCATAAAAACTTTTAGTGCTATGGACCGTAGAAACACCCAAATTGTATTCGGCTGCAAGCTTAGAGTCACTGGCCTCTGTTGGACTAACTGAAATCTTTCCAAACAAGCTATTTTTGTCGTCCTTTTTTCCTGACAATAAACTTATATTTCTAGACATTTAATCTCCTAAACTCTTTCTCTAATGCGCCAAGCACCAGTATAGACATTATATTTATTTTTTTTGATAAAACCAACTAAAGTAATATCAAATTTTCTCGCTAAATCAAGAGCTAATGAGGTTGGAGCCCCAATACCTACTATCATTCCTATTCTAGACATCAACGCTTTTTGGATGATATCAAATCCTAAACGACCAGAACACATGACAAATTGCTCGAGCGGTTTCAACATATCATTACACCTTACATGACCTATCAATTTATCAAGTGCATTATGTCTTCCTACATCTTCAGCTAAGTGAAGAACTTTTCCACTCTCGTCCAATAATGCGCTGGCATGAACTCCTCCAGTGTTGGCAAACTGTTCCTGTCTTGACCTTAATATATTAGGTAATTCTGTAATCAACTCAATACCGACTATAGGGCCAGCTTTATCAATGTCTGGCTCATAGGCAATCTCTATAGCATTCAAAGTGCCTTTTCCGCATACTCCACAACTTGAGTTGACCATAAAATGGCGCTGTAAATTCTTTAAATCTAATTGATTGCCCTTTGTTAAAGTTACAATTAACGAATTATCAACATCGTATTTACCCTTATTTTCACCATTAATATCAATCTTATCAATGGCAGCTTTATCTTCGATAATGCCCTCTGAAAAAAGTAGTCCACTAACCAAGGCTTCATCATCCCCTGGAGTTCTCATTGTCACCATAAGTGGTTCAACTATCCACTCACTATCTTTAAAGTACCGAATAGCTATCTCTAGTGGCTCTTCAATGGCGATACAGTCTTTTGACTCTTGTAGGATTGAATTCTCAACCCTATGAATTTCATAGTCAACAGTATCGCTAATAGTCATAGCTTAAAAAAGGCCTTGCACTAGTCCATTTTCATCCAATTTAATCTTATCCGCAGCGGGAATCCTTGGCAATCCAGGCATGGTCATAATTGCACCACACACTACCACAACAAATTCAGCGCCTGCTGAGAGTCTGACTTCTCGAATCGACATTGAGTGTCCAGTAGGAGCTCCTAATAATTGCGGATCAGTAGAGAAACTATATTGTGTTTTAGCAATACACACAGGTAAATGGCCAAAACCATTATCTTGATACCAATTAAGTTGATCTCTAACCACTTTATCAGCCAAAACTTCCTCTGCGTGATAAAGTTTTTTAGCAATGACCTCTACTTTCTCTAAAAGAGGCAAAGAATCATCATACAATGTTTTAAATTGTGATGCCCCTGAATCAGCTAACTTAACGACCTTTTCAGCTAAATCAGTTGCGCCCTCACCACCATGCTCCCAGTGGCTAGTGACACTTACTTCAACATTGAATTGCTCGCAATAATTTCTGATTACTTGAAATTCAGCCTCTGTATCAGATACAAATTTATTAATACCAACAACCAGTGGAACTCCAAATTGACTTAAATTTCGTATGTGTCTACCTAGATTTACACACCCCTTATTCAGTGCTTCAGTATTCTCATTATTTAAATCTGCTTTAGAGACGCCGCCCTGATGTTTTAAAGCCCTAACTGTTGCAACTAAAACAACTGCATCTGGAGCAAGTCCAGCTTTACGACACTTAATATCAAAGAATTTTTCTGCTCCTAAATCAGCTCCAAATCCAGCCTCTGTAATAACATAATCAGACATTTTGAGTGCTGTCTTTGTTGCAATAACTGAGTTACAACCATGTGCAATATTTGCAAATGGACCGCCATGAATTAACGCGGGATTCCCTTCTAAAGTTTGAACTAAATTTGGTCTAAATGCATCCTTTAGTAGGACTGTCATTGCATGGTGAGCATTAATTTGTTTTGCTCTAACTGGGATCATGTCACGAGTATAAGCAATAATGATATTACCTAATCTTTCTTCAAGCTCTGACAAGTTTTGTGACAAACAAAAAATAGCCATTACCTCAGAAGCAACGGTAATGTCAAAACCATCTTCACGTGGATAACCATTTGTAGAACCACCTAGAGAAGATGTAATCCTTCTAAGAGAACGATCATTCATGTCAACAACACGTCGAAATACAACCTTTCTGCTATCAATGTTAGTTGAATTACCCCAATAAATATGATTGTCAATCATTGCAGATAGTAAGCTATGTGCTGATGTGATTGCGTGAAAGTCGCCAGTAAAATGAAGATTAATATCTTCCATTGGAATTACTTGAGCATAACCACCACCTGCGGCACCACCCTTCATACCAAAACAGGGGCCTAAGCTAGGCTCACGAAGACAAACTGTTGTTTGCTTACCAATCTTGTTAAGTCCATCAGTAAGACCAACAGAGGTAGTTGTTTTGCCTTCACCAGCTGGCGTAGGTGTAACAGCAGTAACTAATATAAGCTTACCATTTTTGTTCTTTTGAGCACCATCTATTGCATCCCATGAGATCTTAGCCTTGTCATGCCCAAAAGGCACCAAGTCCGCTTTATCAATATTGAGTTTTGCACCAATATCATTAATATGTTCACCGGTAACTTCTCTGGCAATATCAATATCTGTTTTATATTCGCTCATCATTTCTCCTAAATACACACAAAAGTAAAAAGGAATAAAATACTTCTTCACTCGATATTTTTCAAGTGAAAATAGCTCTTTAGCCCTTTAAAAAATCATAATTTGAATATTATCTTACAAAATCAATCTGGTGTTAATAATTAAATTCATAATCGCTTGAATTATAATAAATACAATAATACACCTTAATTAAATATTTGAATCTTCAAAGCTATCTTTGCGATCTTTAATGTATTTTAATAATGCTTCATCAATGGCAGGATCAAGTGGAGGCAACTCATACTCAGACAGCATTTTTTTATAAATACCGTTAGCAATCATTGCAGTATCTCTTGAACCGTCTTGAACCCACTGCTCAAAACTATTATCGTCAAGAACATCTGACATATAAAAAGCCTTCTTAAAATTCTTCTTAGTATGCTCACATCCTAAAAAATGCTTGGGCACTTCATCTGAAAGACTGCCAATTTCACGAATTGCATCCATTGCTTGACCATTTTCACTCATATCAATTCCCTCTGCAGAAACTCTCATCATTCCTGCTTGATCAGCATCCATTATGAATTTCTCATAGCTCATACATAATCCACCTTCTAACCAGCCAGCAGTATGTAAATTAAAATTAACACTTGCATTTAAAGTCCCTTGCATGGTATTAGCAGCTTCATAGCCTGCTTGAGCGTCAGGCATCTTTGCGCCATTAAATCCCCCGCCACTTCTAAATGGAACGCCAAGTCTCCTAGCTAGGGCTCCAGAAATATTCATCATATGGCCAGCCTCAGGTGTACCGAACGTTGGTGCACCAGATTTCATAGACATTGCTGTCACGAAATTACCATAAATAACAGGTACGCCCGGTCTAATGAGTTGAGCAAATGCCATACCTGCCATTCCTTCGGCAAGACTTTGCGCAGCGACACCAACTGCTGTAGTTGGTGCCATAGCACCTGCGACAATAAATGGGGTTACGATTGTTGCTTGATTATTTCTTGCATAGACCTTGAGTGCGCCCAGCATGGTAGCATCAAATGCCATTGGTGAACTTGCATTAATTAAACTTATGAGTACACAATTTTTATCAACAAAATCATCACCAAATACTATTTTAACCATATCAACAGTGTCCTGAGCTCTCTCGGCTGCTGTAACAGAACCCATAAAG
>JAQWLF010000021.1:0-9716 GCA_029247465.1 Candidatus Thioglobus sp. | reverse complement strand
ACAGTTGCTAAAACAATTGATGACTTTTTAAAGCCAAATATATTACTCATTTACTTCTCCTTTTTAATTAAATATTTTACGAATTTATAATTGTACACATATTTTTAAAGCTAAATAACTATATAGTTACAGTAAAAATTGATTAAAGATAAGTTGAGATTTATACGATTTGGGTAGTTTAACCCTTAAAAACACCAGTAGAGAGGTAGCGGTCGCCTCGGTCACAGATAATTGTAACAATGACCGCATTATCAACTTGCTTTGAAAGCTCAATCGCTGAGGAAACAGCACCCCCAGATGAAACTCCAGAAAAAATACCTTCTTGGATTGCAAGGTCTCTAGTAGTTTGTTCCGCATCTTTTTGAGAAACATCCATAATTGTATCAACTCTAGATGCATCAAAGATTGTTGGAAGGTATTCTTTAGGCCATCGACGAATGCCAGGAATGTGTGAGTCATCATCAGGCTGAATACCTATTATTTGTATTGACGGGTTTTTCTCTTTGAGGTATTTCGAAACGCCCATAATAGTTCCTGTTGTTCCCATAGAGCTTACAAAGTGAGTAATTTCGCCATTTGTGTCGTTCCATATCTCCTTGGCAGTAGAGCTATTGTGTGCTTTCGGGTTATCTTGATTGGCGAATTGATTAAGCTGAAATCCCTTGTTTTCTGCAGTCATTTTGTCGGCAAGGTCGCGAGCACCTTCCATACCAAGCTCTTTAGAAACCAAAATTAATTCAGCACCATAGGAGGTCATCGCATCTCTTCGTTCTTTTGATAGGTTTTCTTGCATCACTAAAATCATTTTATAACCCTTAATTGCAGCAACCATCGCTAGTGCGATACCTGTATTGCCACTGGTAGCCTCTATAAGAGTATCTCCTGGGTTAATCTCCCCCCTTTTTTCTGCCTCAGTAATCATATTAAGGGCTGCACGGTCTTTAACAGAGCCAGCAGGATTATTTCCCTCTAGCTTGGCAAGGATAATATTTGAAGGGTTTGGATTTAATCTTTGAAGGCGAACCAGAGGGGTACCACCGACACATTGATCAATCGTTTTATAGGGCTGTTTGCTCATAGATCTTAGATATTATCATAAACTTTTAGCCTGAAAAAAGCTACATGTTATCAAGGATAGCTTTTTTAACTTCATCCAGTGTTGGGTTGATATTAATCATTGCCCCTGTGTCACATTGAGATATCGCTGTATCTGGATCTTTAAGTCCATGACCCGTCAGCGTACATACAACACTTGAGTGATCAGGAATTTTTCCAGATTGAATATCTCTTAATGCTCCTGCCACTGAAATAGCTGAAGCAGGCTCACAAAAAATCCCTTCTTTTTCTGTTAACAATTTTTGAGTTGCTAAAATTTCATTGTCAGAAAATGAATCAAACCAACCATTTGAATCTTTGCTTAGTTTGAGAGCTTGATCCCAGCTTTGTGGATTACCAATTCTAATTGCTGTAGCAATAGTTTCAGGCTTTTCAACTCTCGAACCTTTGATAAATGGCGCAGCGCCTTCTGCTTGATAACCAAGCATTGTTGGTGATGAAGAGGCTTTTCCAGCTTCAAAATATTCTGTATAACCCATCCAGTGAGCCGTTATATTTCCTGCATTACCTACTGGTAGACAATGAAAATCTGGTGCATGACCGAGCTCTTCAATAATCTCAAATGCTGCAGTTTTCTGGCCTTGAAGCCTGAAAGGGTTGATAGAGTTAACAATGGAAACTGGAGCAAATTCAGCAACCTCTTTAACAAGCTGCATTCCATCATCAAAGTTACCTTTAATTTGAATAATTGTTGAGCCATGGATCATAGCTTGCGCAAGCTTACCTAAAGCAATTTTCCCCTCAGGTATGACGACAAAAGCTTTAATTCCTGCTCTTGCAGCATAAGCAGCTGCAGCGGCAGATGTATTTCCAGTTGAGGCACAAATAATCGCTTTGGAGCCACTCTCCACTGCTTTAGTGACAGCCATAGTCATGCCGCGGTCTTTAAAAGATCCTGTAGGATTTAATCCTTCATACTTGATATAGAGCTCAACCTGAGTGCCCATTTCGCACAGAATATTTTCAAGCTTAATTAGCGGCGTGTTTCCCTCACCAAGACTTATGATACGAGTGTCATTACTTACAGGTAGTGTGTCCCTGTACTTTTCAATTAATCCAGTATATCTCATAATTATTAAATAGTTTAGTCTAGAAGTTCAATATGAATGATTTGGACTTCAGCCTGGTTGAAGTCACTTGCCTCAATCGCTTTCTTAATACTCATCACTGTCTTTGTGCTGACTCTGTCAGTTGTTATTGCAATATGGGCATTTTTATTCTCATCGACTTGTTTTTGGATAAGCGCTTCAATACTAACATTATGGTCATTAAATATGCCTGTAACTTTTGCGAGAACCCCTTTTATATCACTAACTAAAAGTCTCAAGAAAAATTCACTATGTATTTCATCATTATCAATAACTGCAAGCTTTTGCTGTGACTTCCAGCCCAATATGTGGTTACTTGTTTGGTTATTAATAATGTCATTTAAGTCTGCAATGACGGCAGATGCAGTTGCCTCATCACCAGCACCTGCACCATAATATAGGCTCGTTCCGAGGGCGTCACTCTTGACCATGACAGCATTCATGACGCCATCAACCTGAGCAATTAATTGGCTGTTAGAGACTAGGGTCGGGTGAACTCGTAACTCAATACCATCTTCAACTCTTTTTGCAATACCGAGATGCTTGATTGTGTAACCCAGCTCTGTTGCATGGAGAATATCTTCAGTCGTAATTTTGCTAATACCTTGCGTGTAGACTTTGCTGAATTGAATTTCTGTTCCAAACGCAATTGCAGCAAGGATTGATAGTTTATGTGCAGCGTCGATTCCTTCAATATCAAAAGTGGGATCTTCCTCTGCATAACCAAGCGCTTGCGCTTCTTTTAATACGTCATCAAAGTCTCTACCCTTTTCCTTCATATCGGTTAGGATAAAGTTGCCAGTTCCATTAATAATTCCTGCAACTGATTCAATATTATTAGCACTTAAACCTTGCCCTAATGCCTTAATGATTGGAATTCCTCCAGCAACTGAGGCTTCAAATAAAAAACGAACTTGTTTCTTATTTGCAAGCTTCATTAATTCATTGCCATGGTTTCCAATGAGAGCTTTATTGGCTGTAATGATATGCTTGCCGTTATTAATAGCAGTTTCGACTAGCTCCTTAGCAAGTCCAAACCCTCCAATAAGCTCAAGTACTACATCAATGTCAGGATGGTTGACAACCTCAAATGGGTCTTCCGTTAATTTAATATTAGAGGTGTCACAAATTCGTTTTTTTGTGACGTCTCGAACGCCTGCTATGACGAGTTCTATTTGACCACCAGTACGTCTTTCTATAGACGCACTATTTTTTTGTAATACATTAACAACACCACCGCCAACAGTACCTAGACCAAGAATTCCAACTTTCATTATTGTATTTTATAAATTCGAATGCGTCATTATACCAATCAGTGAAAAAGACTCACTACAAATGCTATTTAAAAAAGTTACAAGGGTTGTTGAGTTTTATTAACTATAAATCCAATATGTAATATTACTTTAAGCCGCCCATACATATATACTTAAGCTCAAGGAAATCGTCAATTCCGTAGTGCGAACCTTCTCGTCCTAAGCCGGACTCTTTGACCCCTCCAAAAGGGGCAACTTCATTTGATATGACGCCCTCATTTACTCCTACCATGCCATATTCTAAAGCTTCTGAAACACGCCATATTCGATTCACATTGCTTGTGTAGAAGTATGAGGCAAGTCCAAATTCAGTATCATTCGCAAGTTTTATCGCCTCATCTTCAGTTTTGAACTTAAAGACTGGCGCAAGAGGTCCAAAAGTTTCCTCTGAAGCCATTTTCATATTGGTGTCAACGTTTCCAATAACTGTTGGCTCAAACATGGTTCCTCCCTTCTCATGAGGTTTTCCACCTGCTACAATGACTGCACCATGATCTACTGCATCCGCTAAGTGCTCTTTAACCTTGTCAAGTGCTTTAAAGCTGATGAGAGGCCCCTGATTAACGCCTTCATCCATTCCATTGCCAACATTAAGGGTTTTAACGGCTTCACCCAGTTTCTTAACAAACTTATCATAAATACCCTCTTGAACAATAAAACGATTTGTGCAAACACAGGTTTGTCCAGTATTTCTAAATTTTGACATTAATGCGCCTGAGACAGCTGAGTCTAGATCAGCATCATCGAAAACAATAAATGGGGCATTACCTCCAAGTTCCATAGAAACTTTTTTCATTGTATCGGCACAGTTGCGCGTCAAGATTTTGCCAACAGCGGTAGACCCTGTAAACGAGAGCTTGCGGACGATCGAACTATCCGTTAACGCGTTTCCAATTTCACTTGCTTTAGTTCCCACAACTACATTCAAAACACCTTTTGGGATGCCTGCTTGGTCTGCTAACTCAGCAATTGCTAGAGCTGAAAGTGGGGTTTCTGAAGCAGGCTTAATGACTACTGGGCAACCTGCAGCTAAAGCAGGAGCACACTTTCTGGTAATCATTGCAATTGGGAAATTCCAAGGCGTAATTGAGGCCACAACACCAATGGGCTGTTTTATAACAAGAATTCTTCTGTCATTTGCAGGCGTTGGGATAATGTCACCATAGGTTCTTTTACCTTCTTCTGCAAACCACTCAATAAATGATGCACCATAGCCAACTTCTCCTCTGGCTTCAGCTAATGGCTTACCTTGTTCCGCTGTCATTAATATAGCAAGATCTTCTTGATTTTCCATAATTAGGTCAAACCATTTTTTTAAGATTGCGGCTCTTTCTTTTGCAGTTTTACTGCGCCAATTTGGCCAAGCAATATTGGCTGCTTCAATGGCATCATTGGTTTCTTTTTTGCCCATTTCAGGAAGCGTACTGATTACTTCATTTGTATAAGCGTTAGTAACCTCAAAGCGAGATTCAGTGTTATCGCCAACCCACTCACCATTGATGTAACCATGTGCTTTTAGAAGTTTAGTATTATTGAGCATAATTCATCCTTATTTTTAGATTGATATTTTAAGAGGCTAATTATAATAGTCTATTGAGTTGTGTATTCTTAAGTTTATGTGACTTTAATTAGTGTTTTTTTGTCTTCTACCAATGATTGAGGCGGCGATTACTCCAAGTGTAACAAGTCCAACTAAGATAGTTGAGACGGCATTTATTTCCGGTGTAACACCTAGTCTAACCATAGAATATATTTTCATTGGAAGCGTTGTAGAGCCAGGTCCTGAAGCAAAGCTTGCGATGACCAAATCATCAAGAGATAGGGTAAATGATAATAGCCACCCAGAAACCACTGCCGGCATAATAATAGGCAGCGTGATTAGTCGAAAGGTGTGAAAGGGTGTACACCCTAAGTCAAGTGCAGCTTCATTGATGCTGTCATCATAACTTGACATTCTAGATTGAATAATAACAGCAACGTAACACATCGAGAAAGTTATATGGGCAAGTGTAATTGTAAAAACGCCTCGGTTAATGGAGAGTGCTACAAACATAAGCAAGATAGACAAACCAATGATTACTTCTGGCATTACCATAGGTGCATAGATCATTCCTGAGAAAAGTGTTCTTCCTCTAAAGTTTCCAAAACGTGTCATAACAAGGCCTGCTATAGTGCCAAGGGCTGTCGCTACTGTAGAGGAAATAAAAGCAACCTTAATGGTTACCCAGGCGGCATCTTTTATGCCTTGGTTATGCATCAGTTCGACGTACCATTTTGTCGAAAAGCCACCCCAAACCGTCACCAATCTTGATTCATTAAAACTAAACAATATCAGTAGAATAATAGGAATATACAGAAATGAAAATCCTACGACTAAGGCAAAGATATTGAAGTTGCCAAACTTTTTCATGAGATGGCCTTTTCTTGAGATTTTTGATAGAACATTATTGGAACAACCAGAAGAGCAAGCAGAATGATTGCGACTGCAGATGCTACCGGCCAGTCTCTGTTATAAAAGAACTCCGTCCACAGTACCTTTCCTATCATCAGGGTGTTTGTGCCGCCTAGTAAATCTGGAATAACGAACTCACCCATAACAGGAATAAAGACTAAAAAACAGCCGGCTAAAATTCCTGGAAGAGATAAAGGTATGGTCACAGTCCAGAATGTTTTGAAAGGGCGACAGCCTAGATCAGCTGCTGCCTCTAATAAACTCATATCCATTTTCTCTAGGTTTGCATAGAGAGGCAAAATCATAAACGGTAAGTAAGAATAGACAATACCAATGTAGACCGCAAGGTCAGTATTCATTATTGTAAGTGGTTTGTCGATAATCCCGATTGATATCAAAGCTAGGTTTAATAAGCCTTCCGTCTTTAGAATACCTATCCATGCATAGACTCGAATCAAGAAAGAAGTCCAAAAAGGAAGTATTACCAGCATTAATAAGACACCTCTCCAGCGTGTTGGCGCCTTTGCGACACTGTAGGCTATTGCATAGCCAATTATTAGCGTTAGGATGGTTGAAATAATTGCAATCTTTAAGCTAGAAAGGTAGGCATTAATATAAAGAGAATCACTAAAGAGAAATAAATAGCTATCTAAACTTGCTTGAATTGTTGGAAGCCATGATTCACCCCATTTAAAAAATGATGTGTATGGCGGTATTGCCAAAATAGGCTCAGCAAGACTTATCTTTAGTACAAATATAAATGGCAGTAAAAAAAGTACTAGAAGCCAAATATAAGGAATTGAAATGACAGCATTTCTTCCACTAAAAGCTTTTTTCAAAAAGTTTGGAATTTGGATTTCTTTTCGGTTCATTGAAATTTAAGAAAGTAGAACCACTGCTGAGTGAGGTGCCCATTGAAGGAAGACTTCATCCCCCCAAGTTAAATGGTGTTCTTTTGTTCTTTCACGGTTGGCTCGTATTGCCTTTAGAATTGTGCCGTTTTGAAGCTTGACGTGGTAGGTAGAAAAACTACCTCCATAAGCTATATCTTCAATCGTTCCTTTTAAGATGTTGTGTTCATTTTTTGGCAATCTTTTAGATATTTCAAGTTTTTCTGGCCTTAGAGCAAACCATAGCTGATTTCCGATAGCTGCATCAACTTTTTGAGTAGCATAGACAATCGAGTTTGAGTCGTCCGAAAGTAACTGAGTACCAATTTCATTTTGACCTTTATAGATGCCTTTAAAAAGATTGACGTCGCCAATAAAATCAGCTACATCCTTGTTAATAGGGGCTTCATAAATCTCTGCAGGAGTCGCTACTTGAATTAAATTTCCAGAGTCCATTACCCCAATTCGACTGGAGACCGTCATAGCTTCCTCTTGGTCATGGGTGACAATAACAAAGGTCACCTTTAATTTTTCTTGTATATCCATTAACTCAAATTGAGTTTGTTCCCTTAGTCTTTTGTCTAGTGCACCTAAGGGCTCATCTAGGAGTAATAATTTGGGGCGTTTAGCCAAACTCCTTGCTAGTGCGACGCGTTGACTTTGTCCGCCAGAAAGCTGGTTAGGCTTGCGTTTAGCAAAGTCAGTAAGTTCAACTAATTCAAGCATCTCTTCAACCCGTTGATTGATGAGATTTTCAGGCATTTTGTCTTGCTTTAATCCAAACGCAATATTTTTTTCAACGGTCATATGTGGAAAAAGTGCATAGGACTGAAACATCATATTAATGGGTCTTAGATGAGGAGGAATTTCAGAGATATCTTCACCATCCAAAAGAATCTTGCCATTAGTAATTTTTTCAAAACCTGCAAGCATCCTAAGAAGCGTTGTTTTTCCGCAACCAGAAGGACCTAGTAATGAGAAAAACTCATTTTTGTATATATCTAAGGTTAAATTATCAATAGCAGTGAAATCACCAAACTTCTTTGTAACGTTTTCAATTTGGATGTAAGGTTTTTGAGTTGAGTCAAGCCAAGGGCTGACTGGAGTATTTTCAGACATATTAATTCGGGAAATATAAAAACCTTCATGATGCAAGGCACCATGAAGGTTATATTAGTCGTGAGTTACTGACCTGTTTTAACTTTAGTCCATGTACGAGTTACCACTCTTTGAGCTTTATTATCATATTGAGGACTAATGTACAATCCTTCCATTACCTCAGGCGTTGGGTAAACCGCTGGGTCACTCAAAAGTTCTGGATCTAGTAATGGTTGTGAAGCCAAATTACCATTTGCATACCATACATAGTTTGTTGCATTGGCAATCTGTTGAGGATCCATTATCCAGTTGATATACTTAAGAGCATTTTCAACATTTGGAGCATCCTTCGGTATTGCTAATTGGTCAAACCACATTAGCGCACCTTCATCAGGAATTGTATAGACAATTTCAACACCGTTCTCTGCTTCCCATGCTGCATATTGAGCCATAAATATATCACCTGACCAGCCAACAACTAAACAGATATCACCATTTGAAAGGGCATCGATGTATTGAGATGAATGGAATTTTTGGATATAAGGGCGAACATTAGAGATGACAGCTTCCGCTTTAGCAATTACATCAGTATCATTAGTTCTAGGGTCCTCTCCTATATAGGCTAGAGCCGCTGGGATTATTTCTTCTGGCGCATCAAGAAGATGAACGCCGCAATCGGCAAACTTCGAAACAACGTCAGGATCAAATACCATAGCAAGAGAAGTTGTAGGTGCATTCTCCATTCTTTCATTGATCATGTCTTCGTTATAACCGATGCCTGTCGTTCCCCACATATAGTTTACTGAGTAGTCATTTAGAGGTCCAAATTGTGCAACTTGATCCTCAATATCACTCCACATATTTCCAATATTTGATAATTTTGATTTATCCAACTTCATGAAAACGCCTGCCTGTATCTGGCGCGCCAAGAAACTACTTGAAGGGACTACAACGTCATACCCAGAGCCACCAGCTAAGAGCTTAGACTGAAGAAATTCATTTGAATCGAATACGTCATAGACTACCTTTATGCCTGTCGCAGCAGTAAAGTCATCATTGACTTGCTCATCAATATAGTCTGACCAGTTATAAACATTTACTACTTCTTCTGCAATTGCAGCTTGAGCTGAAAAAGTTAGAGCTCCAGCAATGAGAAGATTATTTAACTTATTTTTCATTATTACTCTCCTTTTATTTTTTATTACTTTACTAATTGGATTATATTAAGTTTTATTCCTTAATAGTTACCATTTTTTTGAAATTACAATTCCAGCTCATATTAAAGATGTCTCAAATATGAGTTGTATTCAAAATCTGTAATTGTACTCTCAAATTTTTTTATTTCCGACTCCTTAACACATTGATATGATTTTTGAAATCGTTCACCAAAAAATTCTTTTACTATTAATGACTCACTTGTTTTATGAACAGCCTCTCTCCATGTTATAGCTAATGCGGGTTCATGCTGCGCATGAGCATTTCCGAGAGTTTCTTTGTCAAGGGGGTATTTTTCTGTTATTCCAGATAAGACGCTTGAAAGAATTGAAGCAAATACTAAGTAGGGATTTGAGTCAGCACTGGGAAGTCTAAATTCTAGTCTCGTTGCTTCTGCAGAGGCCTCTGGTAATCTAATTAGAGCGGTTCTGTTTTCATTGCCCCAGCTTAATGTTGTTGGCGCGTGGTCAGCATTGTGGACCAAGCGTCGATATGAATTTGAGTGAGAGGCATAGAAAGAAAGAAAATCAGGAGTCGTTTTTAA
>JAQWLF010000013.1:0-3896 GCA_029247465.1 Candidatus Thioglobus sp. | reverse complement strand
AGATGCGCTTGAGTTTGAAGGTCAAGATATTCTAGTTATAGGTAGTAGCTACTCGGCTGAAGATATTGGTTCACAGTGCTATAAGTATGGTGCAAAGTCTATTACTAGTAGTTCCCGAACTGCACCGATGGGTTTTGGTTGGCCAGATAATTGGGAGGAGAAGCCTGCATTACTTAAAGTGGATGGGAATACTGCTTATTTTGCAGATGTAAGTTCAAAAGATGTGGACTCAATTATTCTTTGTACTGGGTATATCCACCATTTTCCATTTTTGCCTGATTCACTTCGCTTAAAAACTAATAATATTTTGTATCCTTTAGGCTTATACAAAGGAGTAGTTTGGGAGAAAAATCCAAAACTTATGTACCTTGGTATGCAAGATCAATGGTACACCTTCAATATGTTTGATGCTCAGGCTTGGTATGCAAGAGATATTATCCTTGAAAAAATAGTTTTACCTTCATTTGATAAAATGAAAACTCACACTAGCGAGTGGCATAAGCGAGAGACTGCACAAGATGATGTTGCATATGCAATTGATTTCCAAGGCGCATATACTCAAATGTTAATAGATGAAACTGATTATCCCAACTTTGATATAGAGGGAGTCAACAGAACATTTAAGGATTGGAAGCATAACAAAAAAGACGGAATTATGACTTTTAGAGATAAATCTCATGCATCTCTGATGACAGGAACCCAGTCTCCACCTCATCATACGCCATGGCTTGAAGCATTAGATGATTCACTGGAGTCATACTTAGATATATGATTAAATTTAATTTCATTATATAAAATTTTTTTAAAGGTAGATAAATAAAAATAAAATTCAGACTCTATTAAAATATAATACTTATCCTTAATTAAAGCTTATTCTATTTAATAGTTATTTAATGAATAGTATGAAATATCATACAATTAATAAAGAAAGTCTTCAGCAACCTCAAGAATTTGATGAACTCTAATAGAAATCGCACTGTTCGTCTAAAGAAAATGATGGCTATTGCTGGACTTTTTTGGTTTCTGTATTTAATATTTCATCTTTTTAGTGTTTTAACTTTTCATTCGGGTGAAGCTGCTTTTAGTGGTTTTTATGTCTGGCTCAATAGCTCACTTTTGTATCCTATATTGCTTGCCTTATTAGCACTCACAATTGTATTTCATGTTGTAATTGCAATTACAAGGCAATTATCTAATAATGAGAGTTTCGGTGAAGGTTATAAAAAACCCTATCCTAAAGCTGTTCCAAGGGTGGTTGCTTGGTCAGGGGCTTCTATAATTTTGATTTTTATAGTGATTCATAGCTTTCAAATGCTCACCATAGATTCAGTCGATCTTTATTCTGAACTTCAGTTAATTTTTCAAAATCCATTAATGTGGGCTGTTTATGGTTTGGGGATGGTTGCAATATCGACACATCTTCATCATGGTTTGACTAATGTATTTCAAACTTTAGGAATTACTAGTAAGCAATGTAAAGGTTTAGCGCTTATTATTGTTCTAGCAATTATGGTAGGCTTTGTTTCCATTCCATTTGGTATTTTATATGCATAAGTTTAACCCTAACGTGCCTACAGGTCCTTTGGAAAATAGATGGGAAAAACATTTATTTGAATTGGCCTTAATTGCACCACAGAATCGAAAAAAATATAATATTATTGTTATAGGAACGGGTTTAGCTGGTGCCTCATTGTGCGCTACGCTAGGTGAGGCTGGCTATAATATCAAATCTTTTTGCTATAACGATAGTCCTCGCAGAGCACATTCTATTGCTGCACAGGGCGGAATTAACGCAAGTAAGAATTATCAAAATGATGGCGATAGCACTTGGAGGCTTTTTTACGACACAATTAAGGGCGGTGATTTTCGTGCAAGAGAGTCAAATATATACCGTTTAGCTCAATTAAGTTGCAATATTATTGACCAAGCAGTCTCACAAGGTGTTCCTTTTGCAAGAGAGTATAGTGGTTATTTAGCAAACAGATCTTTTGGTGGAACTCAAGTCTCTCGTACTTTTTATGCTCGAGGACAAACTGGCCAACAGCTATTGTTAGGCGCCTATAGTTCAATGAGTAAAGAAATAGCTTCTGGAAAAGTAAAACATCAGTCTAGAACTGAAATGTTGGAGATTATCATTATTGATGGTAAGGCCCGTGGAGTCGTGGTTCGAAATTTAGTTAGTGGCGAAATTTCATCGCATGTTGCTGACTGCGTAGTAATGTGCACTGGTGGTTATAGTAATGCTTACTATCTTTCTACTAATGCTTTGGGTTGCAATACTTCTGCGACATGGCGAGCTTTTAAAAATGGTGCCTATTTTGCTAACCCAAGTTTTACTCAAATTCATCCAACATGTGTTCCGCCAACTGGAGACAGTCAGTCTAAATTAACTTTAATGAGTGAATCGTTGCGCAATGATGGTCGAATATGGTCGCCAAAAAATGTAGAAGATTGTGACAAAGAACCAAATGATATTAAAGAGCAAGATAGAGACTATTTTCTTGAACGAATGTATCCAGCTTTTGCTAATTTAGTGCCAAGAGATATCGCTTCGAGAGCTTTGAAGAGCATTTGTGATGAAGGAAGAGGAGTAGGATCAATATTTAACAACCAGCGATTAGGTGTTTACCTTGATTTTTCTTCGGTAATTGAAAAAATTGGAATTGATAAAGTTAAAGAAAAATATGGCAACTTGTTTGATATGTATAAAAGCATTACAGGTGAGGACCCTTATGAAGTTCCAATGAAAATTTATCCAGCTCCCCACTATACAATGGGTGGGTTATGGGTGGATTACAACTTAATGACAACTATTGATGGTTTGTTCGCGTGTGGAGAAGCCAACTTTTCTGATCATGGGGCAAATCGCCTAGGAGCATCTGCATTAATGCAAGGTTTGGCAGATGGGTATTTTATAGCCCCTCAAACGGTGGCTAACTACCGAGCTCGAACTAAACTTGAAGAGGTGGGTGATGATCACCCAGAAGTTATTGCATCAATTGAGTCAGTTAAGGCTCGTATAGATAAACTCATGAATGCACCTAAACCGACGCATTCTCCAGATTATTTTCATAAAAAAATAGGAACTATATTGTGGACTGCTTGTGGAATGTCAAGAGATGAGGGCGCGCTTAAAGTTGCTATAAAAAGTATAAAAGAGCTAAAGTTAGACTTTTGGGAAAACATTAAGGTTACAGGTATAGAAAGTGACTTTAACCAAACTTTAGAGAAAGCAGGTAGGGTTGCTGATTTTATCGATCTAGGGCATTTAATGTGTATTGATGCTTTGGATCGTGAAGAATCTTGTGGCGCTCATGCGCGTCTTGAGTATTTAGCTGAAAGTGGTGATGCAATGAGGGATGATGAAAATTTTAGCTATGTAGCAGCATGGGAATACAAGGATACTGATCCAACACTTCATAAAGAGCACCTTAATTTTGAATTTATTAAGCCAACTTTGAGAGATTATAAATGAATTTTATTCTACATATCTGGCGCCAAAAAAATACGCAAAGTACAGGAAATTTTGTCACCTATCAGATAGATAACATTGATAGTGATACTTCATTTTTAGAGATGCTTGACCAGCTAAATGAACAACTTATTGATAAAGGAGAGGATTGTATTGTTTTTGATCATGATTGTAGAGAGGGGATTTGCGGTACATGCTCACTTGTTATAAATGGCCATCCACATGGAGAAAAAAAAGCAACTACAACCTGCCAGCTCTATATGAGAGATTACGCTAATCAGCATGAACTTTGGATTGAACCATGGCGCGCAAAAAGCTTTCCAATTGTTAAAGATTTAGCGGTAATGCGAGAGTCATTTGATCGAATCATTCAGTCTGGAGGGTTTATTTCAGTTTCTGTTGGTTCTGCACCTGAAGCTAATTC
>JAQWLF010000088.1:0-4183 GCA_029247465.1 Candidatus Thioglobus sp. | reverse complement strand
TTGTTATGCCAAGAGTTCTATTTTGAATAAAATTAGCAATTTTCTCTATGTAAATTTTATCGCTTTTGTCGTTATTGTTTTTATTACGTTTATTAATGGCCAGACCTACCCTTTGGTTGGTAACTTTATTTGGCTTCCTTTAGGTGCAGTGTCCTTATGCTATCTTTTATTTGGTTTTAGAATTTTCATAGCGGTTTTCATGGCAATTACATTTTCATCTGTTTGGTTTCATGATGCTTCATTTGATGGGATAAAGATTGTACACCTTGTGGGCACCCTTGCTCCATTGCTAGCTATTGCCAGCATGAAATTCTTTAAACTATCAAACTTTTTTGAAGGAAGCAAACTAGTTTTTCAGCACTTACTTTTTTTAGCAATTTTGACTGCTTTATTTAATACACTATTGAAATTCTTTGTATTTTCGTACATTGATAATATTTCAATTAATGCGGTGAAATTTATACAAGGGTATTTGCTTGGGGATATTTTAGGTTGCTTAACTATTTTATTTTTTGCGGCTCTAGTAATTGTTCCTGGAATTCGTAAATTTGCTCCAAATTATGTTCCTTCAGAAAAATAAACTTATCTTGCAAATATAGCTCTACTAGGAAGATTCCTTATACCAAGCTAGTTAGTAATTCCTTAACTTTCTCTATTCGTGTGATACTGTGATCCATTGCCTCTTTAAAAATAAGAGTATCTTGATTTTTTAATTGATAAATTGAAGGTTTTTTTTGAATCAAATCAATAATTTTTATAGCTTCTATAGTGCTATTATTATTTAGAGTTATTTCAGTTTTTTCATCGAAAATATTTATCTTTATTATTCCAAATTTTTCTGCAAAAATCCTTAATGAAGTTGATTCAAATAGATTTTTTGTTTGATCAGGAATGAGGCCAAAACGATCAATCATTTCAATTTTTAATTCTTTTAACTCATCATCATCTTTGGCGCTAGCAATTCTTTTGTAAAGTATTAAGCGTTCATGGATGTCAGATAAATATGTTTCAGGTATTATGCAAGCGATACCACTATTAATTTCAATCTCGTCAATAATTGCATCATTGATATCAAATTTTGTATTTTTTTTGATAGCCTGAACTGTTCTTTTTAGGAGGTCATTGTAAAGATTAAATCCAATATCTGAAATTTTACCGCTCTGATTTTCTCCAAGTAAATCTCCAGCTCCTCTTATCTCTAGATCATGATTTGCTAACATAAACCCTGCCCCAAGCTCCTCTAATGAAGCAATAGCATCAAGACGCTTCTTTGCATCAATAGTTAGTGATTGATGTGACTTTATAACAAGATATGCATATGCTTTATGATGAGAACGACCTACTCTCCCGCGAAGCTGATGTAGTTGAGCAAGTCCAAAATTTTGTGCATTATTAATAATCATTGTATTAGCACTTGGAATGTCAATTCCAGTTTCAATAATTGTAGTACAAACTAAAAGCTGAAAACGCTGATGATAAAAATCAGCCATAATTTGTTCAAGCTCTTTGCTTGGCATTTGCCCATGAGCGATCCGAATATTGAGATTTGGCATCATATTTCTTAGAGATTCTGCCATATTGTCAATTGTGTCTATATCGTTATGAACTACAAAAATTTGACCACCTCGGTGAAGTTCGCGAGAACAAGCTTCATTAATGGTTTCATTGTTCCATTCATCAACGAAGGTTTGTATTGCAGTCCTTTTTGCAGGGGGAGATGCGATAATTGAAAGCTCCTTTAAAGACCCTAGAGCCATATTGAGTGATCTAGGGATAGGCGTCGCAGTCATTGTTAGTATATCGCTTTGCCCACGAATCTTTTTAAGTGATTCTTTTTGCTTAACACCAAAACGATGTTCCTCATCAATGATAATCAATCCTAAGTTGTGGTATTTAATCGATCCCTGGATGAGTTTATGAGTTCCTATTACAATATCAATTTTTCCTTCATTGAGTCCAGATTTGATTTGACTCTGTTCCTTTGAATTCTGAAATCTCGAAAGAGATTTAATCATTATTGGAAACTTTGAAAAGCGATCCGTAAAAGTTTGATAATGCTGGCTAGCTAATAAAGTTGTAGGCACAAGCATTGCAACCTGTTTTCCTGCCTCCACAGCCAAAAATGCTGCTCGCATAGCAATTTCAGTTTTTCCAAAACCCACATCTCCACAAACCAAACGATCCATTGGTTTATCAGACTGCATATCCAGAAGAACATCATCCATTGTTTTCAGTTGATCTGGAGTTTCTTCAAAAGCAAAGCTAGAAACAAAAGAGCTATAAGAGTCACTTGGCGCAGGATAGGCAAAGCCTTTTTGGGACTGTCTTTTTGCATAGATCTCTAATAACTCTACTGCAACATCATAGAGTGCTTCAGCAGCCTTTCTTTTCGCTTTACTCCATTGCTGACTTCCAAGCTTATGAAGTGGTGCATTGTCAGGGCTTGCTCCAGAATATCGAGAAACTAAATTAAGAGCAGTAATGGGCACCATCAGAATTGAACCATTAGCATACTCAAGTGATAGAAAATCTTGCTGATTTTCATCAAAAGATCGACTCTTTAGACCTAAGTAACGTCCAACACCATAGTGTTCATGAACTATAGGGTCACCCAGTTGAATTTCAACAAGACTTTTAATAGACTCATCAAAATCTTTATGTTTTGCACGTCTTCTTCTTCTTTGGTTGACTGCATCTTGACCAAACAAATTATTTTCAGTTATGATCGCGAAATGATCGCAAAGAATTCCGTCACTAAGACGAGCATTTGTAATGCAAAGTTTATGTTCTTGATCAAGAAAATCATCCCAACCATTACAATTAATTGCGCTTATGTTATAACTCGATAGGAGTTCAGTAAGAACGCTTTGACGTCCTTCAGATTCGCATACAATTAATACTCTGGATTGGAAATTTTCAACAAATTTAATTAATTTATTTAGAGGATTTTTTGTTTGAGCTTGAATTTTTACAGGTGGAAGAATTGCTGAAGAAAAGTTGAGAACACCGATTTGATCGATTTTTGAAGACTGAGTCTGGATTTGATTTTTATCCTTAATTAGTTTAAAAAATTCCTCAGCACTTAAAAAAACTTTGTTAATTTCTAGTGGAAGTCTTTCAAGAGAATGATTGCAATGTTCATAGCGCTTAAGTAATTCATGACTTTGATTTTTCATGACCTCAGAAAGACCTTTTTGATAGACTACAATTGGCTCTGTATTTAAGAAATCAAAAAGAGTGTTAGTTTTATCAAAAAACAGTGGTAGGTAGAACTCTATTCCACCAGGAAACCTGCCCTCACTGACCTCGTTATAAATGAATCCATCAGTATTACCAAATTCAGATAAGTAATTACTCTTAAAGGTCGAAATACTTTCGTTATCTGATGCAAATTCTCGTGCAGGCAACAGTTTGATTTTATTTATAACTTCAATTGAACGCTGAGTTGAGGCTTTAAAAGTGCGTATCGAATCAATCTCATTATCAAATAAGTCAATTCGATATGGGTACTTTGCACCCATAGGATAAAGATCGATTAATGCACCTTTAATACTAAACTCACCTTGATCCATGACAGTTGATACCCTTCGATATCCAATTTTTATAAGTTTATTTACAAAGGGTTCTATTTCAAGAGTTTGGCCTGCACTTAAACTTAGGCTATATCTATCAATATAGTCTGTTGGGCATAATTTTTGTGACAATGTTTCAAGGGTTGTTATGACAATGCCAGCTTCTAAGGTTGATAATTTTGAGAGCGTCTCAAGCCTAGATGAGACAATATCTGGGTGAGGGGAAAAGTGATCAAAAGCCAATACTTCCCAGCTAGAAAAATCTAATATTTCAATAGAGGAGTTAAAAAATTTCAGCGCTTTTTGTATTTCATCATAATGCGCAATATCTTTGGCAATGTATACTAAAACTTGTTTTTGAGATTCAGCAAATTCTAAGAGTGCTAGGGCTTCAGATGAGCCATAAAGTGAACCCCAGTGATTTGTTAAGCCAGATGAAAAAGGCTTGAAGTCTTCAGGATAAAAAACGCTCATAAGATATGAACATTTTCCTTAGCTAACATTTCGATTAGTTTTATTGTTGGAAGACCTATGAGGCTATTGGGATCCCTGCCTTCCATACTGCTGAATAATGCAATTCCTAAACCTTCTGATTTAAAACTACCAGCACA
>JAQWLF010000147.1:0-5173 GCA_029247465.1 Candidatus Thioglobus sp. | reverse complement strand
CTTCATTCATTTGCATAATTGAAATACCAGTCTCTTTATCTCCTGCAAGTATAGCTCTTTCAATAGGCGCTGCACCCCTCCACCGAGGCAGAAGAGAAGCATGAATATTAAGACATCCCAGTCTTGGAGTTTGCAATGTGTTTTTAGGCAGTATTTGTCCATATGCTGCCACCACCATAACATCAGGCTTTAATAATGAAAACCTCTCTTGGTTTTGTAATTCACTAAAGTCTTCTGGCTGGATAACTAGCAAATTATTTTCTTCTGCATAAAGCTTTACAGGGCATGCTGATAATACTTTTCCTCTTCCTTTTGGACGGTCAGGCTGACAGTAAACAGCAATTATTTCATGATTTGATTTATGAAGAATAGCTAGAGATTCGACCGCAAACTCAGGAGTGCCTGCAAAAACTATGCGCATTATTTAATGGATTTACGTCCAGCTTTAATAGCCATCGAAACTTGTTTGGGTGAGGTTCCACCTAAATGATTTCGAGCATTAATTGAACCTTCTAGGGAGATCACATCAAAAACATCTTTTTGTATTAATGAGTTCAAGTTTTTAAGTTCATCAAGGCTAAATTCACTTAAATCTTTGTTTTCTTTAAGTCCGTAAGAAACAGCTTTACCAACTACATCATGAGCATCCCTAAAAGCCAAACCTTTGTTTACAAGATAATCAGCTAAATCAGTTGCTGTTGTGTATCCCTTAAGAGCAGAGTGATACATATTATCTTTATTGGCTTCAATAGTAGGAACCATATCAGCAAAAATACAAAGACAGTTATAAATTGTATCAACACTATCAAATAGCGGCTCTTTATCTTCCTGGTTGTCTTTGTTATAAGCAAGGGGTTGTCCTTTCATTAATGTCAAGAGTGATATTAAATTACCAGTAACTCGTCCAGTCTTGCCGCGAACAAGTTCAGGGACATCAGGATTTTTCTTTTGAGGCATTATTGATGAGCCTGTGCAAAAGCTATCAGGCAGAGATATAAACTCAAATTGTGCGCTTGACCAAAGAATAAGCTCCTCTGAGAACCTTGAAAGATGCATCATAATTAGACTTGCATTTGCAGTAAATTCGATAGCAAAGTCACGATCACTGACTGCATCAATTGAATTTAAACTAATACGCTCAAACCCTAAAAGTTCAGCAGTTCGTTCACGATCTATCGGGTAGCTAGTACCCGCAAGAGCAGCGCTACCTAGTGGCATTGTATTAATTCGTTTAAAGCTCTCTTGAAGTCGCTCTCGGTCACGCTTAAACATTTCAAAATATGCCAATAAGTGATGTCCAAAGCTAATCGGTTGAGCAGCTTGGAGATGCGTAAAACCAGGCATAATAGTTTCTTTTTCTTGCTCTGCAAGGTCAAGTAGGGCATTTAGAAGCCTTTCTACTTCTAAAATAATAAGACGCACTTGATCCCTAAGATAGAGTCTAATATCTGTTGCAACCTGGTCATTTCTAGAGCGACCAGTATGAAGTTTTTTACCTGAATCACCACAAATCTCTATCAATCGAGATTCAATATTCATATGGACATCTTCTAAGTCTATAGACCAGTTGAATTGATTATTGGCAATTTCATCTTTAATCTGATTAAGGCCATCAAGTATCTGCTTCAACTCAGAACTACTTAGTACATTTACCTCACTAAGCATTGTTGCATGAGCAATAGAGCCTTCAATATCATAAAGCGCTAAGACTTTATCAAAAGAAATGGATGCACCAAAGATTTTGACAAATTCATCAGTAGGCTCATTAAAGCGCCCACCCCATAAATGATTTTTTTTAGACTTCATTGTTAAATTTTCTCTGTAATTAATACAAATTTTAATTACAGCACATTATTCCACTATATCGATGATAAGTTACTGAAAATGATATAAAAACCTCACTTAGGCAACTATTTGATCAATACCTTGCTTAAATGACAGCATAATAATATCTTCAATAGCTAACATTATCAAAAAACACTCGATAAAATAATGTTGGCAACAATATCAATTGGAGATATTAATAAAGTGCTTAAAATTGCAACGCGTAACAGCCCTTTAGCTCTTTGGCAAGCTGAGTTTGTAAAATCAAGATTACAATTTTTCTATCCTGATCTTGAGGTTGAATTGGTGAAAATGACGACCCAGGGCGACAAGATACTCAATACACCCCTTTCTAAAATTGGTGGCAAAAACTTATTTATTAAGGAGTTAGAGGTGGGTATGTTAGAGGGAAGGGCTGATATTGCAGTCCATTCTATGAAAGATGTCCCATATGAGTTGCCTACAGAATTTGAGGTTGGTGCGATTTTGGAACGCGAAAATCCGTTTGATGCATTTGTTTCAAATGATTTTGATAATATCAGTGAACTTCCACAAGGGTCTAGGGTTGGTTCTTGTAGCTTAAGGCGTATAGTTCAATTAAAAGCTTTAAGGCCTGATCTTGTAATTCTGGATTTACGTGGTAACGTCAATACTCGATTAAGAAAGTTAGATAATGGTGAGTATGACGCTATTATTTTGGCATGTGCAGGTCTTATAAGGCTTGGTTTTGAAGATAGAATTAATCAACATCTTGACGTTGAACAATTCCTACCTGCAGTTGGGCAAGGCGCTTTAGGTATAGAAATTAGAAAAGGTGATAAATCTATAAGTACTCTTATAGAGCCACTTATAAATAAACAAACCATGAATGAAGTTAGTGCTGAAAGGGCTATGAACTCTACTCTCGAGGGTGGTTGTTCAGTTGCAATTGGAGCTTACGCTACTAGTAATGAGACTGAATTACAGCTTAGAGGTATGGTTGGTAATGTAGATTCTGGCGATATATTGAAAGTAGAGGAGTGTGGCACTTTATCACAACCAAAGGAGTTGGGTGAGATGGTCGCAAATAAGCTATTGTCTATGGGTGCAAGAGAGTTATTAAAATGAGTTTGATTTGATATTATCTAATAAACAATTAAATGAAAACCTTAAAGAACTTGATGATTGGAATATCGTAAAAGGAAGACTTTCGAAAGAATTTAAATTTAAGGGTTTTACTCAAGCCTTTGGTTTTATGACTGAGGTAGCAATTACTGCAGAAACTATGGATCATCACCCTGAATGGTCAAATGTTTATAATAAGGTTGAAGTTAACTTAATCACTCATAGTGAGGGCGGAATCACTAAGCTTGATATTGATTTAGCACAGAAAATTGATGCTATCAATAATTCAATAAAATCCTGAATCGCTTTATACTTTTTTTAGAGGATTAAAGTGATTTTATTAATCAAATAAAGCATCAACAAAATCTCTTGCATTAAATGGCTTGAGGTCATCAATAGCTTCTCCAATACCAATAAAACGAATGGGTAAATTAAGAGAGTCTGATATTGCAAATAAAACGCCACCTTTTGCAGTTCCATCAAGCTTAGTTACAGCCAGGCCTGATAGATTAATAGATTTATGAAATTCATTTGCTTGCTGAATTGCATTCTGACCAGAACCTCCATCTATAACAAGTAGTGTTTCATGAGGCGCATTTTCGTTATGTTTTTTAAGGACTCGCTTAATTTTCTCAAGCTCTTGCATAAGATTATCTTGGGTATGAAGCCTACCAGCAGTATCAGCAATTAGAATATCAATATCCTTAGCAATTGCAGACTGATAAGCGTCGTAGACTACTGAGGCTGCATCAGCACCAGTTTTTTGCGCAATTACAGGTATATTATTTCTCTCACCCCAAATCTGAAGTTGTTCAACAGCTGCCGCACGAAAAGTATCACCAGCAGCAAGCATGACAGATTTACCTTCACTTTGAAATAACTTAGCTAGTTTGCCAATCGTGGTAGTTTTACCTGCACCATTAATTCCAACAACAAGAATAACGAAGGTTTTATCGGCTTCAGGATTTAGTAAATTCTCTTTAATCAAAAGCGATTCTAGCTCAATTTTTATCAGCTCATAGAGGCCTTCACCATCCTTAAGTTCTTTTCGAGATGATTTTTTTCTTACAGATTCAATGACTTTGTCGGCTGTCTGAATACCTATATCTGAACTAATCAGAAGTATTTCTAGTTCTTCGAGAAGATCATCATCTATTTTCTTTTTGCCAATAAGTAAAGATGAAAGGCCATCACCAAGTCGTTTCTTGGATTTAAATAGTCTGTCTTTTAGTGAAGCTTTATTTGGCTCACTTTGTGGCTCATGACTTTTATTTTTTTTAAAAAAGTTTAGCATGTAAGTCTAATTATAAAAGGTAGGCAAATTTTACTATGTCATACGATATGATAACTGTAAATCAATAGCTAGTGTTTCATATAACTTCTTTGATGAATCATAGGAAATGATTGAATTCAGACGGTATTATGTATCTATTTTCTGGAGTTTTGATGCTTTGGGTTAAAGCTATACATATTTTTGGTTTCATTTCGTGGATGGCTGGTATGTTTTACTTGCCGCGTCTGTTTGTTTATCATTCTATTGCGGATGATGAAATTAGCATTGAGCGTTTCAAGTTAATGGAACGAAGACTCTATAGGGGCATTATGATGCCAAGCTTTATTATCACAACTGTTTTTGGTTTATGGATGGTACAAAACTATGCTTGGGAAGTCTATAGTGATCAGTATTGGCTTAAAGCCAAGCTAATATTGGCAGGGCTATTAGTTGTATATCATTTTTATTGTGGCTATTTGGTAGGTGTTTTTGCTAAAGATGAAAATACCCGGTCTGACACTTTTTATCGTTGGTTCAATGAATTCCCAGTTCCACTTCTCATTGGTATTATTATTCTTGCTGTTGTTAAACCTTTTTAAGTTGAATTTATGAGTATTACTGAAGACAAAAGAGAACTGAACTCTTATATTGACAGAAAAGTTGATATTCACTCAGTTGCATCGTTCAAGGGAAACGAACACATTATTCGACTTAAATTAAAGTTCGATATTAAAAAAATACGTGAAGCACTTGATGAGGTTAAAGCTAAGTCAGAATTTAAAACTGCTGCTTCAGGTTTTCATGCTCTAGCAATGACTCGAAGAAAAAACAATACAGTGGAATCAGATGAAGACTTAGTTGGACGATATTACACACGAATTGACGAGAGTTATGAGGAAGTAGCAAAAGATGAGTTGATTGACGAATCTGAATTTACTGAATTAGTGGATGTCTTTAAAGGGACCTATTTTG
>JAQWLF010000144.1:0-7024 GCA_029247465.1 Candidatus Thioglobus sp. | reverse complement strand
TTACCTTGCATGTAAATATGGCCCGGCATAATACCTAACATAGCTTTACCTGGACTGATCGTGCCAGCACAGTTAGGACCTGTTAAAATCATGCGATCTTCTGGTTTAGCCCTTGCAAAAAGGTAACGCTTTACCCGAATCATGTCATGAGTCGGTATGCCGTCTGTAATGCTGACACAATACTTAATACCAGATTCAGCGGCCTCCATAATGCCGTCTGCTGCATAGGCAGGTGGCACAAAGATGATGCTAGCCTCAGCACCTGTAGCCGCGACAGCTTCTTTGACTGTATTAAATACAGGCCTATCTAGATGTGTTGTACCGCCCTTACCAGGGGTGACACCGGCAACAACATTGGTACCATACTCAATCATCTCCTGTGCATGGAATGAACCCATGCGGCCGGTTAGACCTTGAATTAAAACTGGGGTTTTTTCATTAATAAATATACTCATAACTCGCTCTTATTTTCCCGTTGATTGTTTCCATGCAGCGACAACTTTATGGGCTGCATCTGACAAAGTGTCAGCTGTTGTAACTTTTTTGCCACTGTCCTTTAATATCTTCTGCCCTTTTTCAACATTGGTGCCAGATAAGCGCACCACTAAAGGAATATCAATATCACGTTTGTTTAATAAATCTACGATGCCCTGGGCAACCCAATCACAGCGGTTAATGCCTGCAAAGATGTTAACCAAAATAGCTTCGACATTATCATCAGACAAGACCAACTCTATCGATGTAGCAACTCTCTCTGCGGAGGCAACGCCACCGATATCTAAGAAATTTGCTGGCTCACCGCCGGCATGTTGAATCATATCCATAGTTGCCATGGCGAGTCCCGCACCATTAATAAGACAGCCAATATTGCCGTCCAAGCCAACATAGTTCAAATCATGCTCAGCGGCATGGGTTTCACGTGGATCTTCTTGTGTCTTATCTCGGAATTCAAAGATTTCAGGTCGACGATAGAGTGCATTTGCGTCAAATGACATTTTTGCATCAATCGCCAAAATCTTATTGTTAGTAGTCAAAATCATTGGATTGATTTCTAATAAATTAGCATCAGTATCACGGAAAGCACGGTAACACTTCATTACCGCTCGACTTGCAGCAGCAATCGCACTATTAGGTAGATCTAATGTGAAAACCAATTGACGGGCCTGGAATGGTTGCATTCCGACCGCTGGATCAATCACAATTTTTGAGATTTTTTCAGGTGTCTCTTCTGCGACTTGTTCAATATCCATACCACCTTCAGTAGATGCAATTAAGGTAACTTTTTGAATGGCCCTATCTAGAACAATACTGAAGTAAAGTTCTTTTGCGATGTCACTAGCCTCTTCTACATAAATACTCGAAACCATCTTGCCTTCAGGACCGGTTTGATGAGTAACTAAGTTATTTCCAAGATGTTTATCGCAAAATTGTAAAATTTCTTTTTGGGTATGACATAACTTGACACCGCCTGCTTTACCTCTCGCGCCAGAGTGAAGCTGAGCCTTCACGATCCATTTGTCGCCACCCAATTCATTGGCCTGATAAATTGCCCCAGTTGCGGAATGTGCAATACCTCCCCTAGGGACTGGGACGCCATATTGTGCTAATAACTTCTTGGCTTGATATTCATGAATATTCATAATTAACCTTTTAGTTTTGCTTGAATTGCATTATCGGTATTAACGATATTTTCTGCCATCTTCGCGGAAGCTGCATCGATCATACGGCCATTCAATTGAGCCGCTCCGCGACCTTCCCTTGCTGCCTCGTCTAAAGCGATGAGAATTTGTTTTGCGTGAGATACCTCCGATTCCGGAGGAGTATAGACTTCATTCGCCAGTTCAATTTGTGATGGATGAATCGCCCATTTTCCTTCAAAACCAAGAGCAGCCCCCCTTCTCGCAGCATCTTTGTATGATTCGGGATCATTAAAGTCACCAAAAGGACCATCAATTGGTCGTAAACCATAGGCACGGCAAGCGACCAACATCTGAGACAGGCCTGCATGCCACTGGTCACCGGGATAGTCTGGATTTAAACCACCTATAACGGTTGTACGCGCACGACAACTTGCGGCATAGTCAGCGACACCAAAGTGCATCGCCTCAAGTCGCTCATCACGGCCACATTTAGCTATATCCATGACGTTAGCCATGCCAAGTGTTGTCTCTATCAGAACTTCAATTCCAATACGATTTTTAAAACCTTTTGCAGTTTCAATTTGATTAAGCATTGCAGAGAGCATGTAAACATCTGAAGACGTTCCAGCTTTTGGAAGTAGGATAGTATCCAGGTTTTCACCAGCCTGCTCAACGACCTCAACCACATCACGATACATATAGTGGGTATCAATGCTATTAATACGAACAGAAATAGTCTTTCCATGACCTCGCCAATCTAAATCATTAAGGGCATCAATAACATTTTTACGGGCAGGAACTTTATCATCTGGAGCTACAGCATCCTCTAAATCCAAAAATACATAGTCTGCAGGACTATTTAAAGCCTTTTCAAACATTTTTGGATTAGACCCAGGTACCGCTAATTCACTACGTTGTAGTCTTTGCCTTACAGGCTCATAAATCATGTGACTCATAAAATATCCTTATCTATTAATTCATTTAAAGCTGTCATAAAGTGTAACTATAACAATAAAAAAACTTAGTAAGTTGAGTAATAATAAAAGCCAATTTAGGTCAAATCAACTGCACTAATTTAGTAGGCTAGAAATTTTCTTTATGTTGGCTTAAAGTTGTACTACCTAAGAGGTTTAGGCAACCTAATTCTATATTTTAATCTAGTGATAAAAAATAATCTTGCTCTTAAAAAAAAATTCATTTATACTTTTTATTAGACCTTAACAACCCATTCAAAAGCATGAGATTCGATTTTGTTACATTCTTTAATCCTGGTGAGAATATTCCCTGGAATCGTGTCGTTAAGATGATGAGAGAGCAAACCCATCTAGCTGAACAGGCTGATTTCACTACGGTCTGGCTAACTGAGCACCACTTCGCGCACAATGGATATCTCAATGCCCCTCCTAACCCTATTATGATGTCGTGTGATTTAGCTTCTCACTCAAATAAAATAAGAGTAGGACAGGCACCAATTGTTTTGCCAGACTGGCATCCACTTCGAGTTGCTGAAGACATAGCTCTGCTTGATAATATGACAGAAGGTAGAGTTGATTTTGGTGCTGCAAGAGGAATCAATGAGCGTGTCACTTTACAATTTAATAAAGAAGCTGACAGGCGTGATAATGAAAAAAGTTACCGCTTATTTATGGAATGTCTTGAAGTAATATTAAAAGCATGGACACAAGACCCATTTACACATAAGGGTGAATTTTATGAATTTCCTGTGCCCGGCTGGAAAGAGACAAATCGTTTTTTAATGCCACTTGAGAAGGAGTATCACTCTGAGGATGGTGAATATACTGGTATGTATATCCATCCAAGGCCATATCAACAACCTCATCCACCAGTATGGTTAATGTCTAACGCTCCACATACCTATAAATTAGCTGCAGAGAGGGGCTATAACGTAATCGGAATGTCGAGCCCTCCAAATAAACTATTGAGCTGCTGGGATGCCTACTGCAATGCCGACTCTGTTGATGGAAAAAAACATCAAATAGGTGACGGTGTAGGAGTTTGTGTTGTCATATACGTTGCTGAAACAATGGAGCAAGCTGACAAAGATGTAAGATCTGCAATCAATGGTTATTATGAATATCTTAGTGGTTCTAGACCTGAAGGAAGTTGGACTCGAAAGGCCTACCTAGATGATGACGCTAACCCTAGTGATGATGACTTGAATGGAGAGTGGTTTGACTTCTTAATGAAGTACGAACTTATTTGGGTTGGAACTGCAGATTATATTGCTGAAAAGATAGAAAAATTCAATCAATCGATCGGCTTAAAGCACATCATGCTTCTTCAACAATTCCCGGGTATTGAGTATCAAAAAATTCTTAAAAGTATGACTTTGTTTTCTGAAAACGTCATACCAAGGTTTGACGCTGATGGTTGCTAATAAGGACTTTTTAGAGAGGTTAAAGTTATGCTAGAAATTTGGGGTAGAAAAAATGCAAACCAAGTGATCCAGGTATTATGGACACTTGCTGAACTAGAGCTTGACTATCAAAGACACTCTATCGGAACTCAAAATGGCGACCTAGAGACAAAAGAATACAAATCTCTGAACCCCAATTCAAAAATACCAACGATTCGGGATAATGGGTTTGTAATGTGGGAATCCCACGCAATTATTCGCTATCTTGCAAGGCAATATGGCTTAGGGACTCTTTATCCTGATGATCCTCAAAAAGCAGCAATGTCTGATCAATGGATGACGTGGTCAACGGATAGCTTTATGGGTACCTTTTTTCCAGTCTTTTGGCAACTTGTACGCACAGAAGAGTCTGAAAGAGACTACAAAAAAATAGCTGAAATGGCAAAACAAAGCTCTGAAATTCTACAAATTCTCGAAGACCATTTAGTGAAAAATAACTTTGTTGCGGGAGAACAATTTACATACGGCGACATACCCCTTGGCGTTTTAATTCACAAGTACTTTGTTCTTGACATTGAGAGACCATCATTTCCTGGGATCGAAGCATGGTATGAAAGACTCTCTAAACGAGAGCCTTTCCAAGAACATGCAATGCAGCCATTTGGTAATTCACCATCAGAATTTCTTGAATTGCAAGCTCAAGGCGAACAATCCCCTTGATTTATTAAATGATTATGTCAATATTTCAGATAAATAACAGAACAAGCTAAATAAGGATTTAAGATGGAAAGAACAATACCAGTTGACCCAATACTAGAGAAAGGATACAACGTTAGACTTCTGGTTGATGATTTTGATGGGCTTATCAGTAGATGGTCTGATAGAAGTGAAAAGTTCAGACAAAACGTAGACTCCTCTCTCAACTGTCAATACGGCGATGGCGAGAAAGATAAATTAGATATTTTTCGATGCGGTGAAGCCAATGCACCGCTATTCATTTTTGTTCATGGAGGGTACTGGCAACGTGGTGATAAATCAGTTTATAGCTTTGTTGCTGAGTCTTTTATTAATTCAGGTATTGATGTTGCACTAATTGGTTATCAATTATGCCCTGGCGCAAGTATGACCAATATCGTTGAAAAAATACAAGAAGCTATCATTTGGATTTGGCGTAACGCTGAAAACTATTCTATATCAAAAAATCGAATAAACGTTTCTGGTCACTCTGCAGGTGGACATATTACTGGGATGATTCTTGCCACGGATTGGCATCAAATATCCAATGACTTACCAAAAGACATAGTAAAAACAGGTATACCTATAAGTGGCCTTTATCAACTTGAGCCAATAAGAGAAACAACAATAGCTGATGCGCTTGGCTTGGATAATGAAGAGAGCTTAGCATTAAGCCCTCATTTTTTTGAACCGAAAACAAATGCTCCAATTTTAGTAACACTAGGAGGTGGAGAAACTCCTGAATTTCATTGGCAAACTGATAACTTTGTCAAAAAATGGAAACAACACAATGCTCCATTAAATTATCATGCTGAGCCAGATGTAGATCACTTTGGTGTGGTAGAGAGGTTAGCTAGTATTGACTCTCAAATTTTTATAAAAGTTAAAAGCTGGCTAAAGTGAGTAATGATCGTTTAACGATCAAATCGATGAAGCTCTACAATAACGTAGAGAGAATTTTTAATGAACTGAGAGAAATAGGTAAATCAACCAGTGATACTCTGTTGGCTGAAGATTTAGCTAAATTTGATCAATTGCATTATCATGGAACTGATGCAATCGATATATCTATAAAAAAACTTGGCATCAATGAAAAATCAAAAATCTTAGACGTTGGCTCAGGTATAGGAGGTCCAGCTAGATATATAGCCAATAAAACAGGAGCACAGATTACAGCTATTGAGCTTCAATCAGATCAACATAATTTAGCTAAAGACTTAACTAAAAGATGTGGACTTTCAAGTAAAGTAAGCCATATTTGTGGAGATATAATTGAATATGATTTTAAAGATCAAACATTTGACGCTGTTGTTAGCTGGCTTACTCTATATCACATATCTGATCATGAAATTTTATTAAAAAAATTATATGATTTACTTAATCCAAATGGCTTTTTTTATACAGAAGATATAACTAGCAGAATTAATTTAAATGAAGCTGACCTTAAAGAAATTGAGAAAGAAATTTATGGAAAACACCTTCCTTATTTTGATAAATACATTTCAAATCTAGAACATAATGGATTTGAATTGGTTTTTAGTGAAGATATGTCAAACTCTTGGACAGATTTTACAAAAGAAAGAATAAAACAATACAATAGTGAAAAAGAGAGAAACATAAGAGTGCATGGCATAGAAGTTGTTGATAGCTTAAATTCATTCTATAACTTTGTTGGCCAATATTTTTCAAACGGAAAGCTTGGTGGAATACGGGTATTAGCAAAAAAAACTTAAATACATCAAGTGTTAACTTTAAACAAATTAAAAGTGGCGTCCCGTAGGAGATTCGAACTACCTGTTTCCAGGATGAAATCCTGGCGTCCTAGGCCACTAGACGAACGGGACAAAGGGTTTTAAATAGTATTATAATTAAATGTGGTGAATTATAATTCACTTCATTTAATCAAAAAATTTGGTATCGCGTAGGGGAATCGAACCCCTCTTGCCAGGATGAAAACCTGGAGTCCTAACCGATAGACGAACGCGACATTAAAACTTTAATTGCTTGGTGGAGCTAGGCGGGATCGAACCGCCGACCTCTTCACTGCCAGCGAAGCGCTCTCCCAGCTGAGCTATAGCCCCAAATAACTAGGTTGTTTAGCAAAAACGTAAATTATAATCTGTATCTCATTTCAGTCAAGTCAAAATTGGTAAAATATTAGCATTATGGAAAAAATATATAACAGTAAAAATTACTCGATTGATGTACTTTATCATATCGGTGCCTATGAAAATTCGATTCATTTTATTTTTGACAAGGCAACCAAGACATG
>JAQWLF010000143.1:0-3479 GCA_029247465.1 Candidatus Thioglobus sp. | reverse complement strand
CTTGAATATCTTCCCACTACAATATTCTGCCATCGCTTAGGCTTTTTTGTACAAAGTTTTTGACTTATATTATCAACGAGTTTAATAGATGTTTGATCTGGTAATCGATAGTAATGAACCTTATTAAATGGAGAATAAATTAGTCCAAAGCCTGGGTAATTTTTTTCAATCAAGGCAATACTAATGCAAAAGTCAGGAGAACCATCTATAAAATCTCGAGTTCCATCTAAGGGGTCAATTAGCCAATACTCTTTCCATTTTTTTCGAACTGAAAAAGGAATCTCAGATGATTCCTCTGAAAGTATTGGGATGTTTGGGGTTAGTTTTTCTAAGGTCTTTGAGATTAGATTATGTGAGGCTTTATCTGCTTCAGTTACTGGTGTATTGTCAGATTTAATTGAGAAGTTAGTAGGTTTTTTATGAAGAGACATGATGGTCTCACCTGCCTCAAAGGTTAGTGAAATAAGTTCTGGAAGAAGTTTTGAATCCATGAGCTAAATTATAACATTTATAGGTGTATTTTTTTTTACTGAACCAAGTTCTTGAGTAAAATTTACAACAAAGAAATTTACTAGTAAAAAATATGAAAAAACAAATTTTAGCTATGGGTGGTGGTGGATTTACAATGAAGCCAGAGAATCTTAAGTTGGATCACTATTTGCTATCTATGACAAATAAAAACAACCCTAAAGTTTGTTTTATTCCTACTGCGAGTGGGGACGATGAAAGCTATACAAGGCGTTTTTACTCGGCTTATAAAAAACTAGAATGTGAAGCTAGTCATTTATCTCTCTTTAGTCCCCCAGAGGGTGATTTACGAGACTTTGTTATGGAAAAGGATATTTTTTATGTTGGAGGTGGAAACACACGAAACCTTTTAGTGCTTTGGAAAGAGTGGGGGCTCGATCAACACTTATATGAGGCATGGTGTAACGGTGCAATTATGGCAGGACTAAGTGCAGGTTCAATTTGCTGGTTTAAGCAGGGTTTAACTGACTCGAAAACAGGAAAATTATTGCCATTAGAGTGCTTGGGGTTTGTAGAAGGAAGTAATTGCCCGCATTTTGATACTGAAAAAGGAAGAAGGTCTTCATACCATGATGCTATTCTTGATGGTTCAATGATTGATGGCATTGCATGTGATGATGGAGTTGCGGCGCATTTTAGAGATGGTAAACTGGAGTGTTGTGTGTCTTCTATAGCATCATCTAAGGCATATAGTATTAAAAATATTAATGGAAAGATTAATGAATCAATTATTGAGCCTAAATATCTTTAGGATTGATAATTGTTATTTTTAATAGAAACCTCTAAAATTTCAATTAAAAAAACCTAGCGTATTGCTAGGTTTTATTAGTTTGGTGGGCCTACTTGGACTTGAACCAAGGACCAATCGATTATGAGTCGACTGCTCTAACCAGCTGAGCTATAGGCCCGAGGAAAGAACTATTCCAAAAAGCTTTGCAATTTATGGGCACGCGAAGGGTGCCTTAATTTTCGAAGTGCCTTAGCTTCAATCTGACGAATCCTTTCTCGAGTGACGTCAAACTGTCTTCCAACTTCTTCAAGCGTATGGTCTGTACTCATATCGATACCAAAACGCATCTTTAAAACTTTTGCTTCTCTTGGCGATAAATTAGCTAGGAGGTCGCTAGTAGTTTCTTTTAGGCTTTCTCTAGTTGTAACTTCTACAGGTGAAGAAAGGTTCGTATCTTCAATAAAATCACCGATAGTAGAGTCTTCATCGTCACCAACGGGATTCTCCATTGAAAGCGGCTCTTTAGCAATTTTAAGAATTTTGTTAATTTTATATTCAGGTAATTCCATTTCAATAGCAAGTTCTTCTGGTGTAGCTTCTCGTCCAAATTTTTGTAATAGTTGACGCCTTACTCGGTTTAACTTATTAATAGTTTCAATCATATGGACAGGAATACGGATAGTGCGAGCTTGATCAGCAATCGAACGGGTAATTGCTTGTCGGATCCACCAGGTAGCGTATGTTGAAAATTTATAGCCTCTACGATACTCAAACTTGTCAACTGCTTTCATAAGCCCAACGTTTCCTTCTTGAATGAGGTCTAAGAACTGCAAGCCACGGTTTGCATATTTTTTCGCAATTGAAATAACAAGACGCAAGTTCGCTTCAATCATTTGGCTTTTAGCATTTTTAGCCATGCGGTCTCCCCGACGGAGTTTTTTGTTAATTTCCTTTAACTCAGAGATAGTTATTTGCATTGCTAACTCATGTTCCAAAAGACTTTTTTGAGAATAGTAGATTTCATTCTTATTATTTTCCAAGGATTTTTTTGTGGCTTTATCAAGATCAATTAATGTTAGCCAATCAAAGTTAGTTTCATTGCCGGGGAATGATTCATAAAAAAGCTCTCTAGTCATTCCTGCATCGAGACAAGCTTGACGTATTATATTTTCCTCTATCTTTACTTTATTTGCACGACTGGAAACAAGCTCCATCATTGTACTTACAAGTTTTGGTGCAAGCCTTAATTCTGAAATACATTCAGAAAACTTTCGTCTAGATTTGATTGTTTTATTGTCAAGGTAGCCATGTTTTTCACAGGATTTAACGTATCTATTAAAAGATTTTTTAATTTTTTCAAAGCGCTCATATACCTGACCCTCATCTGGGCCGGTGTATTCTAATTCATCAAATTCATCTTCCTCTAGCTCTTCATCGTCTGACATTTCATCAAAATCCATTGCATCAAGTTCAGCCTGCTTTTCCTTAATAAGGATTTGTTTTTCTTCAAATTCTTCAGCATCCCCTTGATAACCAATCACTACATCAGTCATTTTACATTTGCCCTCTTCAAGTCTTGTATAGGCTTTGAAGAAAAAATCAGATATTTCTGGATAAAGAGAAATAGATTGCATAATTAGGTATACACCTGCCTCAATCTCTTTAGCTATTCGAATTTCATCTTTTTGCTCTAAAAGTTCAACTACACCCATTTCACGCATATACATTCGAACAGGGTCAGTAGTTCTACCAAATTCTGAATCAAGGGCCGCAAGAGCTGCTGTAGCAACTTCTGCAGAGTTCGCTTGTGCCTTACCACCTGACTCCATTACTAGTGTGTCAGCATCCGGTGCTTCGTCAGCAACAACTATATCTAATTCCTCTAAGATTGTAACAATTGGCTCTACTTGTTCAGGGGTTAATAGGTCTTCTGGCAAAAGGTCATTGATTTCAGAGAAAGTTAAGTAGCCTTGCTCCTTGCCTATTGTTATAAGACTATTAAGTGCTAACTTGTGAGCTTCAGTAGTTGTGTTCATATATTTGATATTTTTTAAAACAGAGGAGGGATTATACCTAAGTCAGAAGCTTGATTTAGGCCTTAATTCAGTGCTTTAGAGCCGCTAAACTAATTGGAGTCAGCAAAAATTGTACTAATAGATTGCTCTTCACTGATTCTTCTAATAACATTTGCAAGAGTTTTCGCAATTGATAGCTGTCTAAT
>JAQWLF010000141.1:0-2070 GCA_029247465.1 Candidatus Thioglobus sp. | reverse complement strand
GAGTGTTATTCCAACTTTTTATATCTTCGATACTCATTTCATTAATAATTCTCATATCAGATATAGATACCAACATATCATTATTGTCGTCTAGTACTGACAAATATTGACTTGTTGGTAGTGTGTTGTGCTTTTTAATATAAGAGGTGTCGACATTAGCGTTTTGAGTTTTTTCAATTAAAAACTCCCCTAAAGCATCTAAACCAACATAAGAAAACATTTTTGAGGGGATAGAGATTCGAGATAGATTTTCAGCAATGTTTCTTCCAACACCTCCGGTTGACATAGAAATTTCGCCTGGATTTGAATCATTTAGAGCTAGAGGGTATTCCGTAGAGCCTTGAAGATCTATATTTGAGCCACCTATAACAGAAACATATGACTCCGAGTCTGTTACATAACCTCTACCTTTAATCAGGCTTTTTCTCACCATATTCGAAATATGAACACCAACAGACGAACGAGTTATATCTAACTTTTGAGCAAGTTGATCTTGACTTATCATAGGGTTAGAGTTAATTAATCTCAGTAATTCCCTTTCCCTTTTAGTGATTTTCATATAAATAAATATTTATAATATAAACTTTTGTTTATTATATACACTTAATGAATCTAAATATGAATTAGTGAGATCTAAAGGTTGTATAGAGAATGGGAGTAAAGCATAAAAAGTAAGGGCTGACAAATGCCAGCCCTTATACGCTTTAATTTAAGCTTTTATTACTCCTGAGTAATCCGCTTATCAGTGTAACCAGAGTATCCTGGATTTGCTTTAATATAATCCGCAACAACATCCGCTAAATCTGGACCAAAGTCATAGATTTCAGATGCAGATCTGAATACTTTATAGCCATCTCCACCTCCACGAATAAAGTTGTTAGAAACCATACCATAGGTTTTATTTAAGTCTAAAGCGTTCCAAGAGCCACCTTCATCAATTTCAATTGACGTTACTCTTCCTTCATTAGGTGGTTTAGCTAGATTAAACGTAAATCGCATTCCGGACACTTGAGGAAAACGCCCCTTCTCATCTTCAACCTGGCTGACACCATTTTCAATCGCTGCAAGAAGCTGCTCACCGGTCACCTTGAAAGTTGACAGTGTGTTTTGAAACGGAAGTATCGTCATGATTTCACCGAGCGTGACATCACCTGCATCAAGTGAAGCACGGATTCCACCAGAGTTCATCAATGCGATAGTATAACCTTTGTCAATAACCGCACCTCTCATTGCATCCGCTATCATATTACCCATATCGCATTCTTGAACGCGACAAACTGTCCTGTCACCAGTTAATGCGCTAGAGACGTTCCCTATAATTGTCTCCTTAAGCTCATTGATTGGCTCTTCGAGTACATCTAGACGTGCAACAATTTGAGCATTTTCATTGACCGAACCATCAATTGTGATTGGTTCACCTGTTGCATAGATGACATTACCATGATCATCAAAGAGAACTGAAAGTTCGCCTAAGAATTTACCATAGGCATATGCCTGTACGATCTGAGTACCATTAACAACCGTTGGGTAAGGTCCTTTTGCCCTATCGCTAACGTTTGATAAATAGGTATTATCATGCCCACCAACAATTACGTCTACGCCCGTCGTATTGGCTGCAATCATTTTGTCTATTTCGTATGATGAGTGCGACAGAAGTATGATTATATTGACTCCAGCTTCGGTCAAAAAATCGACCTCAGCTTGAACAGCAGCAACAGCGTCGGTGAATATAATGTTATCACCCGGACTCGATATATCTACTACTTCCTCAGTAACAACGCCAATCAGTCCAATTTTTCTGTGGTTTTTTAATAAGGTTGTTGATTTATCTAATTTACCTTTAAGCTCTGGCTCCATATCTACGTTAGCATTTGCCATAAGAACAGGGAAATCGACTGAATCCATAAATGCCCTAAGAGTTTCAGGGCCATCATCAAATTCATGGTTACCCACTGCCATTCCATCGTATTCGAGCTTATTCATCATTTCTGCGGCTACTTTTCCTTTGTATAGGTTATAGAAAAGTGTTCCTTGGAATTGATCACCACCGTCCAAAAGTATTGTATTAGA
>JAQWLF010000132.1:0-2293 GCA_029247465.1 Candidatus Thioglobus sp. | reverse complement strand
TATGCGCCACACCAATGGTAGGTGGAACTGATATTAACACCCATGAAGCAATAAAAAATGATGAACTAGGTCTCTTTAAAATTAGATCAGCAGTCTGGCAAGACATTATCTTTGTAAATATATCCAATAACGCCAAAGAATTTTCTGATTACGCTTCTAAAACAATTGAAAGATGGTCAGAGTTTGACAAACCAATATATCCTGGCGGAGAAGGCTCCTCTTTCGCTCTTAATCTTGAAACTAACTGGAAATTAGCAGTCGAAAATTATTGTGAAAGCTATCACCTGCCATGGGTTCACCCAGAGCTTAATAAAACTTCTAGTATTGAAGACCACTATCATATAGAGGAATCGGGTCATTTCTCAGGACAAGGCTCGTATGTCTATAATCAAATTAAAAATGATGATGGAAGTGTATTCCCAGACTTTGAAGACCTTTCACAGAAATGGGACACAACAAGTGAATACATTGCCCTATACCCTAATGTACTTTTAGGGGTTCATCGAGACCACTTCTACTCAATAATCATTGAGCCTATCTCTACTAACAAATCCATTGAGCACGTATCAATTTATTACGCAAAAAAGCCAGAAGAGATGCCTGAATTAAAATCACTTATTGAGTCAAATGCTGTTTTCTGGAAAAACGTTTTTTACGAAGACATTGGAGTGGTTGAAGGAATGCAGAGAGGAAGAAAGGGGGTAATGTTCGACGGTGGTAAATTTTCACCAATAATGGACAGTGCGACCCACTGCTTTCATCATTGGATTGCACAAAAGCTTAAAGATTATAGGTCTAATTTATAACTTTGCCTGGTAGGCAATTAAAGTATTCTCTAGAAGAACAGCAATAGTCATTGGACCTACTCCACCCGGAACCGGAGATATTGCTGAAACTTTATCCTTGACATCTTCAAAATCCACATCACCAGCAAGCTTTCCATTTTCTAGGCGATTAATACCGACATCAATAATAATCGCTCCATCTTTAACCCAGTCTGATTTGACAAGATTAGCAACACCGGCAGCAGCAATAATGACGTCTGCACTTTTTGTTTTTTGAGTGATATCTTTTGTTTCTTTATGACAAACCTGAACAGTCGCACCCGCATTTAAAAGCTCCATAGCCATTGGCCTACCAACGATATTAGAAGCACCAATAATGACGCAATCCTTTCCTTTTAAATCACATTTAATGGAGTCAAGCATCTTCATAATGCCTTTAGGTGTACAGGGGCTGATGAATGGTTTATTTAGACTCAATTTACCAACATTTTCACTACTAAAGCCGTCAACATCCTTTTCAGGAATAATAGCCTCAATAATCCTATTTGAATCAATATGGCTTGGTAATGGAAGTTGAACCAAAATACCATCAATCGTTTCATTTTCATTAAGTCGATTAACCTCTGACAGAAGCTCTTCTTCAGTAATATTTGCTGATTTATGAATTTGATCCGAGTAAAAGCCAACCTCAACACAAGCTCTTGTTTTATTTCTGACATATACTTGGGAAGCCTCATTGTCGCCAACAAGGAGCACAGCCAAACCAGGAGGTCTAGAATATTGCTTTACTTCATTGGCAATACTATTTCGTAGATTTTCAGCAAGAAGCTTGCCATTAATAATCTTCATTTTTATAACGCTCCAGATTTATAATGAATAAAATTGATATTATCAACAGAAACAAAAATTTAATTAGTAATTAATTTCACTTAGCTTTGAATTTTTAAGACGGGTTATTTAACTTTTTGACAACTAAATTCTTAAATTTCAAAATTATTCAGAAAGAAATACTAATCTATTCCTAATAACTTTCTTCTTTTTGTAGCCCAAGTCTGGATAAGATGATCAGCCGCTAAACCTATAAAGGCGATACAAAATCCGAGCACAAGTCCTTTTCCTATACCCTGTTTATTTGACAAGGATTCTAAAATCCCCTGACCTAAGCCTTCGGTACCAATCAATGCACCAATAACGACCATGAACAATGCAAAAATAAGCGTTTGATTAAGTCCAAGCATTATATGAGGAAAGGCAAGAGGGTACTCTATTTTAATTAATCTCTGAATACGATTAACGCCCGACATTGAGCCTGCGTCATGCATATCTTTTGGCACACTTCTAAGGCCCTCTATTGTATAACGGGTAGCTGGAACAGTTGCATATACAATCATCGCTATAACCACAGAGGTATCCGTTATACCAAAAAGAATAATAACTGGAATTAAATAGATAAATGAAGGGAGGGTCTGAAAGGTGTCGCAGACCAATAAAACTATTTTACTTGCTCG
>JAQWLF010000129.1:0-4907 GCA_029247465.1 Candidatus Thioglobus sp. | reverse complement strand
TTGAATCCATACTAATATCCTAACTATAAAATGAATAATCAGATGCAACGAGAACCCATCCCAATACAAGCATCAAACTTATAATCATAAAAAAAGCGTAATGGTAGACATACCCAGTTTGAAGTGGGCGAATAAAGGAGCCTACAAAACGAGCAAACCTTGCGCTGCCATTAACTAATAGTTGGTCAATAATTGCCATATCTGAAATCTTCCACAATAAGTTACCAAGCTTTAATGCACCACGAACAAAGATAATTTCATTAAACCTATCAAAACCATACAATGAAACTAATACATAATTTATACGTTTAAATCTTCTTTGAATGACGTCCGCCCACTCCGTTCTGTATAAAGAAAATAACCAAGCTGTGGCGATCCCGCCTACCATCATCCAGAATGGAAGTGTCATAACAGAGTGAGAAATAAGTGAAAATGCAGAATGAAAGTGATGCTTAAGATTTTCGACTGACTCATGAGATGTATCAATATAGATTCCATTGTCTAACCATCCACCAAAAAGCATCGGCTCAATTGTAAAGTATCCAATTACTACGGATGGTATTGCAAGCAATATCAAAGGCACTGTAATAGATGGCGCTGTCTCATGCAGATGTTCTTCAGTATGTTTATCTACTCTTGATTCGCCATGAAAAACTAAAAATAAAAGTCTCATACTATAAAAAGCAGTAATAAAGACGCCCAAAACAACAGCAAAGTAAACCCATCCAGAAAATGGCAGTTCTGAGTAATGAACAGCCTCAATAATCATATCTTTTGAATAGAAACCTGCAAATCCAGGAAAACCAATCAACGCCAAAGTTCCTAGTAGTGAGGTAATATAAGTTATTGGCATTTTCTTTCTAAGACCGCCCATTTTTCGAATATCTTGTTCGTGATGGAGGGCAACGATAACTGAGCCTGCAGCTAAAAAAAGTAGTGCCTTAAAAAACGCATGAGTCATCAAATGAAAGATTGCAACAGAGTATGCGCTAACGCCTAACGCAACAGTCATATAACCTAGTTGAGAAAGGGTTGAGTATGCTACAACTTTTTTAATATCATTTTGAACAATACCTAATAAACCCATAAATAAAGCTGTAATTGCACCTATAACCATCACTACTGTTAGCGCAACATCACTCAACTCAAATAATGGAGACATACGTGAAACCATAAAGATTCCAGCAGTTACCATGGTTGCTGCGTGGATTAGAGCTGAAATAGGAGTTGGTCCTTCCATCGAGCCTGGGAGCCATACATGCAGAGGTACCTGAGCTGACTTACCCATTGCGCCAACAAAAAGAAGTAAGCAAATTACTGTAATAGCAGAAAAATCACCAAACAAAGTTAATCCAATAATCTGGTCTTTTTGATTAAATGTTTCCGCATAGTCAAGTGTCCCAAAGAACATCAGAACCAATGCGATACCCAAAAGAAAACCAAAATCACCAACACGGTTTACAATAAAAGCTTTTAAGTTGGCTTCAATAGCAGACTCCTTATGATGCCAAAATCCAATTAGAAGATATGAAACAAGTCCGACAGCCTCCCAACCAAAGAACAACTGCATAAAGTTGTTAGACATTACCAGTGTAAACATAGCAAAGGTAAAGAGGGAAATATAGCTAAAGAATTTAGTGTAGCCCTCATCCTCATGCATATAGCCAATTGTATAAATATGAACCATTAATGAAATAAATGAAACAACTACTAGCATTACAGAAGTTAAATTATCAACAAGAAACCCGAAGCTAATATTAAGCCCGCCAATTTGCATCCATGTATAAATATTTTGATTAAAAATCTCTCCGTCATTCAGTACATGATGATTAAAAACATAAAGAGAAAGAACTGTTGAGATAGTAACGCCTAGAATAGTAATTGAATGAGATAATGTTCTGCCCAGTCTATTACCACCAAGCCCAACAACTATTGACCCTATTAAAGGCGCAAGTACAATTGTCAAATAAGTATTAATCATAACTATCCTTTCAAAGTGTTAGTTACGTCAATATCAATCGAGCCACGACTTCTAAACATCAAGGTCAAAATAGCAAGACCTATTGCAACCTCAGCAGCGGCCACTGTCAAAATAAAAAATACAAATATTTGCCCAGCTAGATCTCCGTTGAAGTATGAAAAAGCAATAAAATTGGTATTAACAGCTGCCAAAATTAGCTCAACACACATCAACAACATAATGATATTTGTTCTATTTATAAATATTCCTGCAAGCCCGATACAGAAAACGATGGAACTTAAAATCAGATAATCAGATAGAGCAATCATTTTGACTCCTTGGATGATTTAGGCTTTATCGAAGCAAACCTCATTCTATCTTTTGCCTGAACATTGACTTGCTCAGAAATATTTTGCTTTTTACTTCTAAGTTGATTCCTATGAACGAGTGTAATTGCTGCAATAATTGCAATTAATAAAAGAATTGCTGCCAACTCAAAAGGGTAAACATAAACAGTATAAAGTTGCTCAGCAATAGCTGTAATATTGCTGTAAGAAGCGTCATGTCTTTCGGGAATCCCTACCACCTCTAAATCAAACTGTCCAGCGTTAAGAACCAACACCATCTGCGCAATAACAACTATAGAAACAAAAATTCCTAAAGGTAGATAGCGAGTGAACTGTGCTCGAAGGGTCGACTTATCAGTATCGAGCATCTTAATAACAAACATAAATAACACCATAACGGCGCCAACATAAATCAAAATAAGTGTGATTGCTAAAAACTCAGCCTCAAGCAGTAACCACAAACTAGCAGCACTAAAAAACGTTAATATCAGTAACAAAGCAGCCTTTGCAGTATTTCGTGCAGTAATCATCATCACCGCACTAGTGACAAAGAAAAAGGAAAAAATATAAAATAAAACTGATGTAAATTCCATAGCTACCTGTTATTTATATTTAGAATCTTCGAGCCTAGCTTTGCTGATTGCTTTTTCATTCTCATCACCTATAGCTAGCAAACCTTTTTTATCAATAATGCTTCCTTCTCTTGATTCAAATGCGTAATCAAATATATGCGTTTCTACAATTGCATCAACTGGGCATGCCTCTTCACAAAAACCACAAAAGATACATTTAAATAAATCAATATCGTACTGAGTTGTTCTTCGCGTACCATCTTCTCTCTCTTCTGATTCAATAGTGATAGCATTTGCTGGACATACAGCTTCACAAAGCTTACATGCAATACACCTTTCTTCGCCATTTGGGTACCGACGAAGCGCATGCAAACCTCTAAATCTAGGTGAAATAGGGGTTCGCTCCTCAGGGAACTGAACAGTAATTTTATTATTTATAAATTCTTTACCAGTGACCTTAAGACCTGAACTAAGCTCACCTAAACCAAAATCTTTTACTATTTTTTTAACTTTTTTTATCATATCCCTTTCTCCTTAAAACCAAGGCCCCATATGAAGCTGTGTCATCAATGCAACCACAAAGATCCACACAATTGTCAGAGGTAAGAAAATCTTCCAACATAAGCGCATAATCTGGTCATACCTAAACCTTGGAAAAGAAGCACGAATCCAAAAGTAAAGGAATAAAAAGAAGCTCATCTTTACTAACAACCAAAATAAATCTGGCACAAATTCAAACCAACCTTCAAGATAAGGTATACCTTCAAATGGTGAGTGCCAGCCACCGAAAAACAATAGAACTGCCAACATAGCCATAAAAATCATGTTGAAATATTCAGCCATAAAGAATAAAGCGAAAGGCATTCCGGAGTACTCAACATGAGTACCACCAACAATTTCTGATTCACCCTCTACAACATCAAATGGAGCTCGATTTGTTTCAACTAGAGCGCCTATCCAAAATACTATCATCATTGGAAACAGAGGTATCCAATACCAATTCAAAATTCCCCCAGCCTGCTTTGCCACTACCGTATTTAAATTAACAGAACTCGCAATCATCACCACTGTAACAAGAACGAAACCAATCACCAGCTCATAAGAAATCAGAAGTGCGGTACTTCTTAATGCTCCTAAGAGTGGGTACTTAGAATTAGATGCCCATCCTGCAAGAACAATGCCATACACGCCAACTGAGCCTATCGCCATAACATAAAGCAAGCTCACATCAAGATTAGCAATATAAAAGCCTTCTCCCAGAGGAACTACAGCCCAAACAGCAACTGCAGGGACAAAAGCCAATACAGGAGCTAAAAGAAATAGATAAATATTCGACTTAGAAGGAAAAATAATTTCCTTAAACATCATTTTAAAAACATCTGCAAATGGCTGCAATAACCCAAAGGGCCCCACTCGATTTGGACCAATTCTAAGCTGCATAAAACCAATGACCTTTCGTTCTGCATAGGTCATGTACGCCATCATAATGATTAATGGCAAAATAAGAGCGACACCCTTAATTAAAATAATCACTATGTCTGCTAATCCGCCGTCAAACCAAGGGATTAGTTGATGGATGCTGTCTACGAATGATTGCCACATAGTCAATACCCCCTAGCCTTGTCTGGATTGATAAGTATGAACAAATACGCAACCTTCTGCAACCGAATCATTAATAGAAACAGGCACTCCATGATACAAATCACCTTCTGAAAGTTTTAACTCTTTTGCTGTTAAATCAGAAACAAATGCATCATTGATTTTTCCAATTTGGGTTTGTTGAAGAGCTTTGGCCTTCCTAATCATGGCATCAGAAGCGTAAGGTGAATACTGCCAATGAGTAGTAACTTGAGAATCTTCAGATACCTCTATGTTTACTTCACTATTGTTATCAAAATTAATATCAATTGAAAGAGCATCATCAGTCACTTGGTTTGAATCGGTATAGTCGAAACCTTCGAATCCTAAGAAGTCTGCAAGTACCTTTATAATTTTCCAACCAGGCTTTGACTCACCGGGACTTGAAAC
>JAQWLF010000119.1:0-2763 GCA_029247465.1 Candidatus Thioglobus sp. | reverse complement strand
ATCTCTTTCAATAATTTCACTCCAATGCCGATAGGCTTTGTAAAAATGCCTGATTTTGTCTGTAGGCAAATTTATCGTGTCGATTGATCGATTGTTGTACCTCACTTTGACAATTTCATTGTTGTCATTTAGCTCAATCATTGGTACTCTTGAGCGAAGATCAGTTTTAGTATCAGAAAAGCGGAAATGAATCCAGGTACTGGTTAAGATATCAAAATCTTCTTTACTTTCTTGACGTAGGACAGCGGCAGCCTTGAAGCCGTCCACTAGTACTGAGTCTCCACCCTCTGTTGAGCTTTCTAGACAATGCAAAAGTTGAACGGTTGGTACAGGGTCTCTATAAGGGTTGTCGGTATGAGACCCGAGCCCCATATTGGTATAGGCAAGGTTATTAGGGTTGACTTCAGTTCTTACTTCAAATAAGGCGCCATAATTAGTCTCTCTAGTGTAACCCAACTCACTAATAACTTTTAAAACTTGACCTTCTTTAGTTGGTACATTTTCGAGAACAACAAAACCAACATCTCTAATCAAACGTAGCATATCTAACTTGCTACTCACGTCATTACAGATGGACTCGAAATCAACAAAAGGAAGTCCGGCTTCAAAAGTGTCCTTTTGCCATAATTTTTTTTGTCTTTCGCTTCTATCATCAAAGTGAAGATTAAAGTCATAACAATTCTTGCTTAACCAGTTCTGTGAAAAAACAGACAAATGATTTTCTGGTTGAAAAAGAACACAGATATTGCCTTTATCATCCTTATAAGCTTTTTCGATGTAGGTCTCTTCGGGTATATCGACGACACTAAAAAGGCGCTGGCCATTATTGAGATTACGAGATGTTGGCATTTGACAGTGGTCTCTCAACCAATGAGCAAAAAGACGACTTTGCTTACCATCTTGCCAATCTATCACCAACTCATCATTGACCAACAAAAGCTTTTTAATAAGATCTAGTTTTTGATTCATTTAGCTTTAAAACAATTCATAATAAAACAAATAAACTACATTACAATATTTTTCCCTTTCGATTGCTGACCAAAAAATGATACTTCCTTTGGGTATTCTGGCAACTCAACACTATAGTTACTAGAACGAACAGTACCAGTTTTCTTTCCTCTAACAATCATTCCTTCTAATTCACTAGGAAGTGGGTTTTTAGTCAGCTTCACCGCGTCTTCCGCTGTATAAGAAACAATAAATAGAGAGCGAGAAGATTTAGTTTTGTTTGATTTAGAGCCATGCAATAATTTTGAATGCATCAAACATGCCGAACCTGCCTTGCCTACACAACTAATAGCCTTGGTTTTGCATTCGGCCTCAATTTCTGAGGAAACGGCGCCCGTAAAGATGCCGTCGTGCCATAGCGAATGAAGTGGCCCATTATGTGTGCCAGAAACCACCTCTAGGGGGCCGTTCTCGAGCGTCACATCGTCAAGAAAAAATAGAACTGTCATGATGTCTTCATTGGAATGTGGCTCATAGGGAAAATCCTGATGGAACTTCACTTCCGTTCCCGATCCTGGAAGCTTAAGGTTAATTTTATTTGTCCAGTGCTTTATGTTTGGTCCAAAAATTTCACTAACTAGATCGAGCGCTTTATTATCTTTAACAACATCGAGACAAGCTTTTGAAATTTCGGCAGGAGAGGTGATCCTTCTAAGTGCAGGCTTTTCAAATGAATGAGTATCTAGTTGTAAATCAAAACGTGGCCTTCCATCCATAATTTTTCCGAAAGGCTTGTCATTATTCCTGCTCTCTTCAATCCACATTGATAATTCACTATTTAGTGCCGATAATTGAGAATCAGTTAACGCATTTTCAAGAACGATAAAACCATCCTTTTGAAATCTTTCAACTAGATGTTGATTACTTGAGGGCATTTTTTTACCAAAGACCTTTCACAAAGTTGTAATTATGAACTAAATAATTAAAAAATACACAATTTTTTTAATGGCATTAATTAAAGTCATAATATCTTCTCATAATGAATATAAAATCATCCTAATGGAAATGATATTCGAAAATTTAAACTATATGCATTGGCTAGTCCTTGGTCTTGCCCTAGTAATTATTGAACTCTTTTTATGGTCAGTATTTCTGCTCTGGATTGGGGCTTCAGCAATCACCGTAAGTATTATTTTCTATCTCACTCCTAGCACCTCTGGTGCCATGCAGTTGCTGATTTTTGGTTTAATCTCAATATCTGCAACCTATTTGGCAATGAAATACTACCCCATTAAGACGGTTGATGACGAACTGAATAATAAGGCTAAGTCACATATTGGTAAAGAGTGTGAGGTAATGTCAATTGTAGATGGTGTTGCTAAGGTTCAGATAGGCAAGTCACTTTGGTTTGCTAAGGGTTTAGATCTTAATGTTGGTCAAATAGTTCAAATTGTTGATGTTGAGTCTTCAACGTTTATTGTCAAGCCATCCAAGTAGAGATTATCACTAAAAGTCTCGAGTCTATATTTAGATAACCCCGTACTGGGATCTATAACTCTCAATTCTACTAACAACGTCTTTATTTTTAGAGGCTTTTAAATGCTCAATAATGTGAGACAAGTTGATGATGCTTAGAACCCTGATACCAAAAATTTGCTCAACCTCCTGAATTGCTGACAACTCCCCTTTGCCCTTCTCTTGACGATCTAGCGCAACTATCACGCCTTTTGTATTGGCATCATTAGTATTAATAATATCTTGAGCCTCTCGAATTGCAGTTCCTGCTGTAATTACATCATCAATAATTAGAATATC
>JAQWLF010000118.1:0-2982 GCA_029247465.1 Candidatus Thioglobus sp. | reverse complement strand
CATTTAGACCCCGCCTTTATTGATATGATGGATGAAGTCAAAGAGATGTTGAAGTACGCATTCAAGACAGAGAACGAATTAACGATGCCTATCTCCGCTCCTGGATCAGCTGGAATGGAAGCTTGCTTTGCAAACCTTGTTGAACCTGGTGATAAGGTAATTGTTTGTATTAATGGTGTTTTTGGATCCCGCATGAAGGAGAATGTAACGCGAATTGGTGGTCAAGCCATAATTATTGAAGATGACTGGGGAATGCCTGTCAGTCCTGAAAAGCTTGAGCAGTGTTTAATCGACAACCCTGATACTAAAATTGTTGCATTTGTTCATGCAGAAACCTCAACTGGTGCATTATCAGATGCAAAGTTACTTTGTGAACTTGCTAATAAACATGGCTGCTTAACTATTGTTGATGCTGTTACTTCATTAGCGGGCTCAGAACTAAGGGTCGATGATTGGGGAATTGATGCAATCTATTCAGGCTCTCAGAAGTGTCTATCTGCAATGCCAGGATTGTCACCTGTCAGTTTTGGTGATAAAGCAATACACAAGCTCAGCAATCGAAAAACAGCTGTCACAAGCTGGTTTTTAGACCTTAACTTAGTAATGGGTTATTGGGGTAAAGGTGCAAAACGCGCATACCATCACACAGCCCCTGTAAATACCTTATATGGTCTACATGAATCCCTAGTGATGCTTACTGAAGAAGGACTTGAAAACTCTTGGAATAGACATCAACAGAACCATCAGTTACTTAGAGATGGTCTTCAACCCCTTAGTATTAGTTATCTTGTGGATGAGTCATGCCGTCTTCCACAACTTAATAGTGTTATCATTCCTGAAGGAATGAGTGATGAAGGAGTTCGAAATTCTTTACTAGCCAATTACAATATTGATATTGGTGCTGGTCTTGGTGCACTTGCAGGTAAGATATGGCGGATTGGCCTTATGGGCTATACTTCTAGAAAAGAAAATATTGAGAACTTATTGTCTGCGATGAAAGAAACTCTATAAAGTTTTAGTTTTATCAGTCTTTAATTTTTGCCAATAACTCTTCTTCTGTCTCAACCCGATCAGGGTCTGGAAGACAGCAATCTACTGGGCAAACTTCAACGCACTGTGGCGTGTCGAAGTGTCCAACGCACTCGGTACAAAGATCACCATCAATTTCATAGATTTCCTCACCCATATAAATTGCTTCATTAGGGCATTCGGGCACACAGACATCACAATTGATGCATTCATCTGTAATTAACAAAGACATAAACTATCCCCAACTTAATAATAAAATCAACAAAAAATGAGTAGTTGTTGTTTTTCGATTTAAAACAAAAGATATTTTAACGTATCAATACTAAAATAATAGGGATTTTGGGTATCATTAATCATTTTATTTTTAGGGTTATTATGAGGTTACTTTTAGTTATTTTTTCATTGTTATTTTCTACTCTCTCATTTGCCGAAAAGGATGAAGGTATTTATGCTCATATTAATACCAACAAGGGTGAGATTATTGTCGAGCTAACATATAAAAAAACACCACTAACAGTAATCAACTTTATTTCTCTATCAGAGGGTACAAAAAATAGTAACAAAGAGTTCGGAGTTCCTTTTTATGATGGATTATCTTTTCACCGCGTAATCGATGACTTTATGATTCAGGGTGGTGACCCTAAGGGAGATGGTACAGGTGGCCCAGGCTACAGATTTTCTGATGAGTTTACTGACCTAATCCATGACAGGCCTGGGGTACTATCAATGGCTAACTCAGGGCCAAATACAAATGGCTCTCAATTTTTTATTACGCACGTACCTACCCCTTGGCTTGATGGAAAACATAGCGTATTTGGCTTTGTTGTTGATGGCATGGATGTTGTGAACTTGATTAAGCAAGGAGACACTTTAGAGAGTATATCAATCGAGCGTATTGGCGATGAGGCTAATCAATTTATAGCTAATGAAGAATCATTTAATAGCAGAGTTGCTATTGCAAATGAAGCCATAATTGCTCAAAAAAAGTTACGTCAAATAGACTTTGAAAACTATGCCAACTCAACTTACCCTGATGCCTATAAAAATGAGTCGGGCTACTTTACCATTATTAATAATCAAGGTGATGGAAATCTAGTGAGTAATGGACAAATTGTTTCTGTTGATATAGCTCTTAAAGCCAACAGTGGTCAAGTCATGCGTGAGGCTGGAAGTCCAATCCAATTCACCCTTGGAAGTAGAGAAATAATTAGCATTATTGATAGTAACGTTCTAGAAATGTCAATCGGAGAAAGTCGAACAATACTTGCAACTTATGAATATGTCTTTGGTGAGGCTCCAAGCGGTAATATACCTCAAGACTCATTCATAATATTTGATTTAGTTCTTATTTCTGTTGAGGATAATTAAGTATGTTTCTTGAACTAATCAACTTTCTTTACTCAATAGATACTGGCTTTAATGTACTAAGCTATCTGACAGTTAGGGCTGTGTTTGCAATGATGACCTCCCTTCTCATTACTCTAGTTCTTGGAAAGTGGATTATTTCAAAACTGGAACAATATGAAATTGGTCAGGTGATACGTGATGATGGTCCAGAAACTCACGAAGAAAAGAAAGGGACACCAACAATGGGAGGAGTGCTTATACTTTTTGCATTTTTCACTAGTATGATTATTTGGGGAGACTGGAAAAATCCCTTCCTTTGGATTGTAATTGTTACAGCTCTTCTTTTTAGTTCAATTGGTTTTATTGATGACTATCTAAAAATTAAAAAGCAAAACTCAGATGGTCTAAGTCGTAAGCAAAAAATAGCACTACAATCGATCAGCACAATCTTTATTTGTATATGGTTACTTAGCTTAAATTCTAAAACTATTGGCGCTGAACTTTTAGTACCATTCTTTAAAGATCTCGTTATTCCACTTAATGCATTTGGCTTTTTGATTGTTGGCTGGTTTGCAATTGTCGGGGGATCTAATTCTGTCAATCTTA
>JAQWLF010000093.1:0-3862 GCA_029247465.1 Candidatus Thioglobus sp. | reverse complement strand
TTGACAGACGAGTTAATTAAAGAAATTGCAGGTTATCTTGAAATGCCAGTAATTAGCGTTCAAGAGGTTGCCACTTTTTACGAGAACTATAACCATAAGCCTGTAGGAAAAAACGTTATTCGCTTTTGTCACAATATATCTTGCATGCTCAATGGTTCGGATGATTTAATTTCTTATTTAGAAGAAAAACTAGAAGTAAAAACTGGTGAGATAAGTAAAGATGGCTTAGTAAGTGTCAAAAAAGTTGAATGCTTGGGTGCATGTGTTGGAGGCCCAATGTGTCAGATTGGTGATCAATACTATGAACATTTAACGACTAAAAAAATTGATGAGATTTTGGGTAATCTAAAATGAATGAAGTTTGTTTTAAAAACTTAGATAAAGAAAACCCTGCCAGCCTTGCAACCTATGAGTCGACTGGTGGCTATAAAGTGTGGCGTAAAATTCTTAATGGTGAACTCTCTGCTGATAAGATACTTGCCGAGTTAAAAACTTCAGGATTAAGAGGGCGAGGTGGCGCCGGCTTTCCAACCGGTTTAAAGTGGAGCTTTATGCCTCGCAATCAAGAGGGGCAAAAATATGTCGTATGTAATTCTGATGAAGGCGAGCCAGGCACCTGTCATGATCGAGATATACTGAGATACAATCCTCACTCTGTCATCGAAGGTATGGCCATTGCTGGATACGTAATGAATGCAACGGTTGGTTACAACTATATTCGGGGTGAGTTTATGGAGCCCTATTATCGATTTGAAGAGGCTCTAAAGGACGTTTATGATGCCGGATTATTAGGTACTAATATTATGGGCAGCAGTGTTAGTTTTGATCTTTATACTCACCTTGGTGCTGGGGCCTATATTTGTGGCGAAGAGACTGCATTGTTAGAGTCACTTGAGGGTAAGAAGGGTCAACCCAGATTTAAGCCACCTTTTCCAGCTAATGTTGGATTATATGGCAAACCAACAACTATCAATAATACTGAAAGCTTTGCCTCAGTACCTGAAATTCTGTCTCGAGGTGGACAATGGTTTGCAGATTTAGGGGTTGAAAATTCAGGTGGAACGAAGTGCTTTTCGGTAACCGGTAATGTTAGAAAGCCTGCTAATTTTGAAGTCCCTATGGGAACACCTTTTAGTGAACTTTTGGAATTGGCTGGGGGTCTTAAAAAAGGAAGAAAACTTAAGGCAGTAATACCAGGCGGCTCATCCACACCCTTATTAACGGCAGAGACTGCAATGAAAATGACGATGGATTATGACAGTATTGAAAATGCTGGATCAATGCTCGGCGCCGGCTCTGTAATTATTATGGATGATAGTACTTGTATGGTTAAAGCTTTAACACGTTTAGCGCATTTTTATTATGACGAGTCTTGTGGTCAGTGTACTCCATGTAGGGAAGGTACTGGATGGTTATATAGAATGTTACAGCGCATTCTAGATGGCAATGGAAAAAATGATGATTTAGATCTACTTATGTCTGTCCAAGAAAAAATAATTGGCAATACAATTTGTGCGCTTGGTGATGCCGCAGCGATGCCTGTGGAGAGTTTTATAAGGCATTTTAGAGACGAGTTTGAGTACTATATCAAGCACGGTAAAAGTATGGTGGAAATTGATGGCTGATATTGAATTTGAAATTGATGGCAAACTAGTTAACGCTAATCAGGGCGATTCTATTATCTCAATTGCTGATAGAGAGGGGATAGATGTTCCTCGTTTTTGTTACCATAAAAAGTTATCAGTTGCTGCAAACTGCAGAATGTGTCTAGTAGATATTGAAGGTAATCCTAAAGCACAACCTGCTTGCTCTACTCCTGCAGCAAATGGTATGAAAATTTATACTAAAAACGATAAAGCAAAGAATGCACAAAAGGCGGTGATGGAGTTTTTACTTATTAATCATCCACTTGACTGCCCAATTTGTGATCAGGGTGGCGAGTGCGAACTGCAAGATGTTGCAATGGATTATGGTTCTGACGTATCAAAGTTTAATGAAGGTAAGCGTATAGTTGCAGATAAAGGCATTGGCGCTTTGATTCAAACGGATATGACTCGATGTATTCATTGCACTAGATGTGTTCGTTTTGGCGCTGAAGTTGCAGGGATTGTTGAGATGGGGTTAACTGGCAGGGGTGAAGATGTGAAAGTTGAACCTTTCCTAACTGAAGGCATACAGTCCGAACTCTCTGGAAATATGATTGATGTCTGTCCAGTAGGTGCACTGACTTCAAAGCCTTTTAGGTATGAGGCTAGAACTTGGCAAATGAATGCCATTCAAAGTATTGCAAGGCATGACTTGGTAGGGTCAAATATTTATACTCAAACCTATAAAGGCAAGGTTAAAAGAGTTGTTGCAAGAGATAATGAGGTAGTAAATGAGACTTGGATTTCTGATCGCGATCGTTTTTCATATGAAGGCTTAAATCATGAAAGCCGGTCCTTAAGTCCTAAGATTAAAAAGAACAATGAGTGGCAGGATGTGACTTGGGAAGTTGCTCTTGATTTTGCTGTAAGTGGTTTGAAGGAAAATGCACAAATTTCGAGTCAATTTGGTGTATTAGCTTCAAAACACTCTACACTTGAGGAATTTTATTTACTGCAAAAGTTGGCTCGAAGTTTTGGCTCAGAAAATATTGATTACCGATTAGATAAAGCAGACCTCAGTATCGATAACTCTTTGTCTTCAACTGTCACTCTAGCTGAGTTGGAGTCAATAGACCACGCTTTAGTTGTTAATTCATACTTACGATTAGAGCAGCCAATGATTAATCATCGCATAAGAAAAGCAACACTGAGTGGTGCCTCTGTGAATACGATTAATACTAAAAAGTTTGATTTTAATTACGGAGTTTCTTTGGAGGTATTGTCTGCGCCTCAAAGAACTACTTCAATGCTTCAGTCTGTTTTAAAGTCTTTACATGAGAAGACTAGAACGACTTTACCAAAATATTTATCTAAAACCAAAAGTGATGAAACTCACAATAAGATTGCTGATGACCTAATCGCTGCTGAAAATCCAGTAATTATTGTTGGTGAGCATATAAATAGCAATCCCTCTTCTTCAAATATTTTAGTCCTTATTTCTGAAATTGCAGCTTTATCCAATGCAAAAATCGCTAATTTAAGTCTCACTGGTAACTCACTTTCTGCAGAGAGAGTTGGCTTTAAGCCTGCCAATGGCGGGAGTGATGTAACTTCGATGCTTTCAGGCGATACTAAGTCATTTTTGTTAATGGATGTTGATTCTAACTATGACTTTATTAGCTCTAAGTTGGCGACTGATACTTTTAATAAAAAAAATGTATTTGTTGTTTCACTTAATAGTTTTGAGGATGAACAAACACTTTCTAGCGCGGATGTTATATTGCCTTTAGCTTGTTTTTATGAAAGCTCTGGAACCCACATTAATTTTGATGGCGTAGCGCAATCATTCAGTGCTTCTGTTTCAAGTCCCGGTGAGTCAAAGCCTGGTTGGAAAATTATAAAGGTACTTGCAGACTTGTTGGCATTTGAAGGTTTCGACTATAGCGACTCAAGTCAAGTGGCTGATGATGCTCTTTCAATTGATATTACTGTTGATAACAATAGTGAAGTAAACATAGAAGTATCTGAAGATTCTCAAGTTACTACTCATTGGCAGTATTCGCCTTACGCTTCTGATGCCGTGACTAGGAAGGCTAAAGCTCTTCAGCAAACCCAAATTGGAAAGATCAATGATGCATTTGTTTCTGATTTAACAGCAAAAGAGCTGAAACTTTCAAAAGGTGATTTGTATCATGGAGTGCCTGTTTCTATTAATGATTCGGTTGCAGAAGGTTGCGTGTTTGTTCATACTTATCAATCCAGACAAGGCTAGGGGG
>JAQWLF010000061.1:0-6345 GCA_029247465.1 Candidatus Thioglobus sp. | reverse complement strand
AGTATACTTGTTTTTAGTGTTATTTGTGCTCAAAATAGGTTATATTAGCATAATACTTATTATGTCTATTTTTTAAAAATAGTAAGTTATTATTAAGTTACTATTTTCTAATTGATTGTTTTATAAGCTTTAATAGACTTTTTTTTATAATATATAAAAAAATATTTAGAGTTTTGAAATGTAATTTTATAAGGAACAAGAGTATAATTTTTTTTAAAATACTTCCTAGAATTAATTTCACTTTAGTTTGAATTTTTTAACCATTCATTGCTTCCAATTTAAAGATAATAATGATATTAACAAAACATTATAATTTATTCAATTTTAAACTCTATTCAATAAAAAAATCATAAGGAGATTAGTATGTCTTTACCAAGTCAAGCCCAATACGTTATTGCCGGTGCCGGAATTCATGGGTTGTCAACAGCATGGCGTTTAGCCGAGAGATTAACTGCCAATGGGGAGAGCATCGATGGGCGCATTGTTATTATTGATAAGGCTGATCGAATAGCTGCAGGAGCTACAGGAATTGCTTGTGGTGTTGTGCGTAATAATTATTTTCAACCAGCAATGAGAAAGTTAATGGCACATTCAGTTAGTATTTGGGAAAGTGATCCAGAAGCTTTTAGTTATCATGCGAATGGTTATATGCAAATTTCTTGTGAGAAAATGCGTGATGATGTTAGGCAAATTCATACTGAGCAAGCTGCAATTGGTTATGAAAGTGTATTTATTGAGGGTGAAGAAGAGTCACGTGATTACATGTTGAATCTTTTTGATGACTGGCAAGCTCAAGGAATTACCTCGGTCCTCCATGAAAAGCCAGGTGGATATGCAAATAATGTTAAAGCAATGGAAGGTCTTTCTAAGAAAGTATTAGATTTAGGTGTTAATGTAGTTCTTGAAACTGAAATAACAGGTTTTGTTTCTGCAGGTGATGGGCAAAGAGTTACAGCAGTTGAAACAAATAAAGGAACGATTAAATGTGACAACTTGATTGTTGGCGCTGGTCCTTGGGTTCGAGATTTTTGGCAGATGCTTGGTTTACCCTCGCAAATTGAATTGAAAGATCTAGAAGGTGAAGTTCATGAGGGCATCGATATGTGGCGATTTTGGCAGTTAGAGGAAGGTGTTTTAGAAATTCCACCTGAAACATTAGTAACCAATGATGGAAATATTCCGCCAGTACTTCACGTTGATACTGACGCACCTTTATATTCAACCGTTGATGGTTCTTTAATTACTGATCAAATGTGGGGTATTTACTATAAGCCTGATTGGGGCTTTGGAGGTATCCAGGGAGGCGCTGCTCCTTACACAGTTGATACACCTGTAAATGAAGTTGCAATCGACCCATATGGTCCGGCAAGTACCGAATTTATTGCAAGTAAAGATTTTCCAGAAATGTGGGTTTCTGCTCTTGCTCATTGTCATAAAAGATTTGAAGGTATGATGCCTCATTATCACAAAGAGCCTTCGGGTGGTATTGGTTGTATGACTGCTGACAGTTTTCCTGTCATTGATACTTTTAATGAAAATGTAACAATCATTGCTGATAGTAACCACGGATATAAAATGTTGGGTGTTGGTTGTTTAGTTGCTGAAGAGTTGTTAGGAGAAAAACAAGAACTTCTAGAGCCATTCAGGTTTAGTCGCTTTAAAGAAGGCAAGCTTCATCCAGTATCTAATAGTCCTTATCCTTGGAGTTAAAACAGTGAGCAAAACTCGTTATTCCGCCTTTAAGGTATTAAAAGAAGCACTGACTGGTCATAAAGGTTGGGGGCCAACTTGGCGTGATGCTGAACCAAAAACTGATGGCTATGATGTTATCATTGTTGGTGGAGGTGGTCATGGTTTGGCGACTGCTTACTATCTAGCAAAAAATTATGGAATAACCAATGTAGCTGTCCTTGAAAAAGGCTGGATAGGCTCTGGTAATGTGGGTAGAAACACAACCATTATTCGTTCAAACTATTTACTCCCAGGTAACGAACCATTTTATGAATTGTCTATGCAGCTTTGGGAAAACCTAGAGCAAGACTTAAACTACAACGCAATGGTATCTCAGCGCGGAATTATGAACTTAATTCACTCGGATGCTCAGAGAGACGCATTTATCAGAAGAGGGAATGCAATGCTTTTTGCAGATGCTGGCTGTGAGTTTATCGAAGCGAAAGAAGTCAAGGAAAGATATCCATTCTTAGATATGGATAATCCGAGATTCCCAATTAAGGCGGCCCTCGCTCAGCCTCGCGGCGGAACAGTTCGTCATGACGCGGTTGCATGGGGTTATGCAAGAGGGGCGAGTGATCTTGGCGTTGATATTATTCAGAACTGTGAGGTGACTGGTTTTAATATTGAGAATGGAAAATGTCTCGGTGTTCAAACCACTAAAGGTGAAATTAAAGCGGGCAGAGTTGGCGTATGTGTTGCAGGCTCTTCTGGTAAGGTTATGGCGAAAGCAGGTATTAAACTACCAATTGAAAGTCATGTTCTTCAGGCGTTTGTAACCGAAGGTTTAAAGCCGGTTATGGATAATGTTATCACTTTTGGTGCAGGTCATTTCTATTGTTCTCAGTCTGACAAGGGTGGTCTTGTTTTCGGTGGTGATATTGATGGTTATAACACTTATGCTCAGAGGGGTAACTTACCAGTTGTTGAGGATGTATGTTCTGGCGGTATGGCCATTATGCCTTCAATAGGACGTGCAAGGCTATTAAGAATGTGGGGCGGACTTATGGACATGTCGATGGACGGATCTCCATTCATTGACAACACAGAAATTGATGAGTTGTTCTTTAATGGGGGTTGGTGTTATGGTGGTTTTAAGGCGACACCAGCAAGTGGTTATTGTTATGCACATTTATTGGCAACTAATAACCCACATGAGGTCGCAACAGCATACAAACTGGATCGCTTTAGGCGCGGTGCTATTATTGATGAAAAGGGCGTCGGTGCTCAACCTAACTTACACTAAGGAGGACATAACATGATTATTAATCATCCACTGCTAGGTCCTCGAGATTCCGAAGAATTTGTCTATCTTGGATCGACTGACCTTATAAACAGGCCAACTAATTGGGAAGAAGAAGCCTCTGCTGAGGACTTCTATCAATATCAATACATCAGAGAAAATATCGCTGGTGATCATCAAGAGCTTTGGTATCACGAGCAGGGTGACCAGTCTTGGCTGGTTGTTACTAGGAACACTTTAACACATGAGATTACAAATGTTGAGCTTGCTCAAGATGTCTCAAGAGCAATGGGTCGTGGAAAATGAGTCAAACACATAGAAAAGATGGCGGTCTTATAGACCAAGATAAAACGATTACCTTTACTTTTAATGGACAAATATTAAGAGGCTGCGAGGGAGACACTCTGGCATCTGCACTACTTGCAAACAACAAACACCTGGTTGGTCGATCTTTTAAGTATCACCGTCCACGCGGAATCGTGACTGTAGGCTCTGAAGAGCCTAACGCTATTATGGAAATTGGAAGCGGCGCACATAAGGAACCAAATACACGTGCAACCGTAACTCAGCTCTACAATGGTTTAGAGGCGAACAGTCAAAACCATAGAGGTCCTCTTAGTTTTGATTTTATGGCGATAACAGACTTTTTCTCACCGATGCTGGGTGCAGGTTTCTACTACAAAACTTTTATGTGGCCAAAGGCTTTTTGGGAAAAGATTTATGAGCCAGCCATTCGAAACTCAGCTGGATTAGGAACGCTCTCAAAAGAGCCAGACCCAGATACGTATGACAAAGGATTCCGTTACTGTGATGTTTTAATTATTGGAGCCGGCGCATCTGGTTTATCTGCTGCATTAACTGCTGCAAGTTCAGGCGCAAAAGTGATATTGGCTGATGAAGATTTCCTGATGGGAGGTCGTTTAAATTCAGAAACGGCGAAGGTTGATAACATAGCAGGTAGCGAATGGGCAAAGAATGCTGTTGCGAAACTGACCGCAATGGACAACGTAACCTTGATGTCGGATACGACGATTTTTGGTGTTTACGACCACGGCATCTATGGTGCACTCGAGAACAGATCATCAGAGTCTAGAGAAAATAGTAATAAGCCGAGACAAGTCAACTGGCGAATTTATGCTAAGCGCTCTATTCTTTGTGCTGGTGCAATCGAGCGTTCAATCGCATTTGGAAACAATGATCGTCCTGGTATTATGCTTGCAGGCGCTGTTAGGGCGTATATTAATAGATTTGCAGTTGCTACAGGTGAAAAAGTAACTGTCTACACCAACAATGACGATGGCTGGCAAACGGCCAAGGATTTAAGATCTAAAGGCATCAAGGTCGTTGCAGTGATTGATTCGCGCTCTATTAGTCCAGTCATGCCAATTCAGGGTGCTGAAATCTTCATGGGTACTGATGTCGTTGATACCAAAGGTAGAAGAGCGCTTAAATCGATCAAGCTTTCAAATGGTAAAACAATTGACACCGATTCACTGGCTGTTTCTGGTGGTTGGAATCCAAACCTACATTTAACTTGTCACCATAGAGGTATTCCAAAGTGGAATGAGGAGATCGCCTCGTTTATTCCAGATGAATCAATGCCTCCTGGAATGTCAGTTGCAGGAAGAGCTAAAGGAACCATGGCGCTCTCTGAAGCAATTAAAGAGGGACATAATCTAGGTTCAACTGTCGCCTCAGATCTAGGCTATGAAGTAGCCGATCAAAAGGCAGCGTCAACGCCAGCTGTTGCTTACAATATTGTTGCGAACTGGGGCGTTCCAAGCGGTAAAAATCGAGCTTGGGTTGATTTCCAGAATGACGTTACCGCTAAAGATGTTCGATTGGCTAATCAGGAAGGATTTAAATCCGTTGAGCATGTCAAACGTTATACCACATTAGGTATGGCAACGGACCAAGGTAAAACGGCTAACGTTCTTGGTATAGGCATCATGGCTGAAAATATGGGCCAGACAATGGAGGAGACTGGAACAACGATCTTTAGGCCGCCATATTCTCCAGTCGCTGTAGGTGCTTTTGCTGGAAGAAGAAGAGGAATGGAATTTTATCCGACTCGATATACACCTAGCCACAAGTGGTCTGAAGAGCAGGGCGCTGTATTCGTTGAAGTAGGGATGTGGTATCGCTCTCAATGGTTCCCTCAGCCTGGTGAGACGCACTGGCGTCAATCCGTTGATCGCGAGGTTATTCAAACGCGCTCTTCTGTCGGTATATGTGATGTTACGACGCTAGGAAAAATTGATATTAAAGGATCTGACGTCTCTGAATTCTTAAATAAGGTTTACGTCAACGCTTTTGCTAAGCTTCCGGTTGGAAAAACAAGATACGGTTTGATGCTTAGAGAAGATAGCATGGCTATGGATGACGGAACAACGGCAAGACTTGCTGAAGATCATTTTGTTATGACGACTACGACTGCAAATGCTGTCAATGTCTATCGTCATCTTCAATTCTGCCACCAAGTATTGTGGCCTGATTTGGATGTTCATATGATTTCAGTGACTGAGCAGTACGCTCAATACGCAGTCGCAGGACCTAACTCTCGTAAACTACTAGAGAAGATTATTGATCCAGAGCACGATATTTCAAATGAAGCTTTTCCGTTCATGGGGGCAGCAGCAATTTCAGTTTGTGGCGGTGTTCCTGCAAGACTCTTTAGGATCTCTTTTTCGGGTGAATTGGCCTATGAAATAGCCGTTCCAACTCGCTATGGAGACTCTTTGATGAGAGTGATGATGGAAGCTGGACAAGAGTTTGATGTTGTTCCTTATGGAACTGAGGCGCTTGGTGTTATGAGAATTGAGAAAGGGCACGCTGCTGGACCTGAACTGAATGGTCAAACGAGTGCTTACGATCTAGGGATGGGCGGTATGGTCTCTGGCAAAAAAGACTTTATCGGCTATAAGTTAGGTTTGAGAGAAGAACTACAACGTAATGATCGTATGCAGATGGTTGGCTTTAAGCCGGTTAACAAAAATGACTTGGTTGAGAAAGGTTATTCTATGGCTGGCTCGCATTTGCTTGGACTTAGAGATGAGGCGACCACAGAAAATGATCAAGGTTGGATTTCTTCATCGATCTATTCGCCAATGTTAGGTTGCTACATTGGTCTTGGTTTTATCAAAGATGGACTGAGCAGAAAAGGTGAGTTTGTTCGAGCCGTTGATTTAGTTAGAGATAGCGATATAGAGGTTGAGATTTGTAGTCCACACTTCTATGATCCTGAAGGAGGGCGTTTACGTGTCTGATTACGAATTATTAGCAGAGTCACCACTGGGTGGTGTGGAAATTGAGCTGGATGGTTTTAATATAACTGAGGTGACTGATAAGTCTTTAGTGATGGTTGCTCTTCC
>JAQWLF010000050.1:0-1737 GCA_029247465.1 Candidatus Thioglobus sp. | reverse complement strand
TTGAACCGTTTTCAATCTGTGAAGCTATATTTGCACCCACTTTCAGTTGGTTTTTATATTGTTTTTCAGAATTTGCATGAGAAAAATCGACCATTACTTTAGAAACTAAACTTTTTTTATTTAAAGCATCACAGGTTTTTTCAACATGCTCTTCAGAGAAATTTGGTCCATCCTTGCCCCCTCTAAGAATGATATGAGCTGTGTCATTACCTAGAGAGGTAAAATGACTTATTCCACCATCCTTATTGACTGAAAGAAGGTGATGGGGGCTATTTGCAGATTGAATCGCGTCAATTGCAATTTCTAAAGAACCACCGGTACCATTTTTAAACCCAACTGGACAAGACAGTGCAGATGCCAACTCTCTATGAGATTGACTTTCAGTTGTTCTAGCACCTATAGCGCCCCATGAAATCAAATCGGATAGGTATTGAGGGGTTAAAACATCTAAATACTCAACACCAACAGGCATATTAAGTTCACCCAGATCAACTAGCAATTTCCTGGCAGTTTCAAGACCTTTATCAATATTAAAGCTTTCATCTAAATATGGGTCATTAATTAATCCCTTCCAACCAACCGTTGTCCTAGGCTTTTCAAAATAAACACGCATAACAATAAGTAAATCCTCAGACAGCTCTTCTTTTAGCTTTAATAGTTTATTGGCATAATCCATTGCAGCATTAGTATCATGAATAGAGCAAGGACCGACAATAACCATGAGGCGCTTATCATCGCCATAGAGTATATTTTTAATAGCTTTCCTTGTACCAACTACTCCTGATGCCGCCTTTTCAGACAAAGGAAGTTTATCTATAAGAGTGTTTGGTGACACCATCGGCGCACTCGAAATAATTCGAACATTATCAGTGTTGTATTGCATAGGCTTACTTTTGATTTGTTATCATTGCATAAGCAGAATGATTATGAATAGATTCAAAATTTTCTGACTCAAGTGCATAAAAATTAATTTTTTCATTGCTATTTAACTCAACAGCTATATCTCTAACAATATCCTCTACAAAAGCTGGGTTGTCATAAGCCCTCTCAGTAACAATCTTCTCGTCATCACGCTTCAAAACAGCATAAAGCTCACTTGATGCTTTCTGCTCTGCCAAATCAATCAAGTCCTCTAAATAGATTACACTCCCTGCAGTTGCTATTGCTTCAATTGTGATGTGTGACCTTTGGTTGTGAGCACCATATTTAGAGATACTTTTTGAGCATGGACAAAGACTGGTAACTGGTACTTCAACCTTAACAGATAGATTACTCTCTCCATCAACAATACTGCCACTTAATGTTGCTTGGTAGTCAAGTAAACTTTGTACACCTGAAGAAGGTGCTGACTTTTTTCGAAAAAAAGGAAAGTTAACAACAATTTGAGCACTATTTGAACCTAACTTATCAGCAACTGTCTGAACTAAGTCCATAAAACTTTCAACACTAAAATTACATTCGCTTGCATTTAGTATTTCAATAAACCTTGACATATGAGTGCCTTTAACATTTTTGGGCAGCCTTACTGTCATTGTAAAATTAGCCACCGAAGGATATGACTCATCATCACGATTAATAAAGTTAATTGGATGCAATATGTCTTTTATACCAACCTGGTTAATAACAATATTACGAATATCTTTAGTATTCTGTGTATCTGGAAGTGGTGTATTTTTCATTTTCTTATTCCGAATAAGTAACTGCTGACCTTGGTGTTTCCCATATTGTTACTTCTTT
>JAQWLF010000047.1:0-2398 GCA_029247465.1 Candidatus Thioglobus sp. | reverse complement strand
ACATAAATCTCTGCTTCTTCTGTAATACTAAACATTTGAACTCCTAAATAAAATATTATCGATTAGTCGAGTTTCACCTAACCTAACAGCAGATATTATAATAATTTCTTTGGTGTTAGTCTTGATTTGTGTAAGGTTATTTGCATCTAGCACTTCGACATACTCTACCTCAAACAGATCACTTAACGAGGAGAGTGCTTGCTGCCTAGTTAATTCGATAGCTACTCCTGCCTCTATTGCTTTTTTTGCTTTAACGAGTTGACGGTAGAAAAGTGATGCATTAACCCTTTCATTTTCACTCAAATATTTGTTTCTAGTACTCATCGCTAATCCATCATCTTCTCTAATGGTGGGGACTGATTCTACAATTGTGTCCAAATCTTTGCTTTTCACTAAAGATTTAATGATTAGTAGCTGCTGGTAATCTTTTTGCCCAAAAACTGAGTAATTAGGTTTAACAATATCAAGTAGTCGATTTACAACCTGTGCAACTCCATTAAAATGAGATGGCCTTGAAATTCCACACAGTATTTGACCCAACTTACCAACGTCATAATCACTTAACATTCCTTCAGGATAAATTTCAGAATTCAAAGGAATAAAGAGGGCATCTATTCTTTTTGAATCTAGAAATTCCTTGTCCTGAGTAAGAGTTTTAGGGTAGGTCTCAAAGTCTTCATTTGCTGAAAACTGAGTAGGGTTAACATAGATACTTACAACCACCACATCGGATAACTCTTTTGCCCTATCAATCAAGCGCGCGTGTCCATCATGAAGAGCTCCCATTGTAGGCACAAGGGTAATTTTTTGACTATCCTTACGACAACTATCTAGAAATTTCTGAAGGGAGGCAACATGTTCAAATATTTGCATCAATAACTCTCGCTTTCTGAAGGAAAAGTTCCCGCCTTGACCTCCCTGACAAAGGCGCTCACTGCTAAAGAGATCGAGCTCTCAGAACTCATAAAATTTCGAACAAATCGTGGCTGCCTTCCTGATGTAATTCCGAGCATATCATAGCTAACTAGAACCTGACCATCGCAACCATTTCCTGCTCCAATTCCAATTGTAGGAATTCCAATTTTAGAGCTCACATTTTTGGCTAAATCACTTGGAATGCATTCCAATACAAGTAGGCTTATTCCGAGAGATTCAAGCAATATTGCATCACTCATAATTAACTCAGACGAACCTTTATCTCTACCTTGAATTTTATAGTCACTAGAATCAATAACCAATTGAGGTTGTAAACCTAAATGACCACAAACATTAATATCATTAGAAACTAAAACTCGAAAAATCTCTTCGTGCTCTCGTCCGCCTTCAATTTTAACCATATCTGCACCAACATCTACCAAGTGCTTAGCGTTCGTTAAAGCGAGCTCAGTATTTTCATAGCTCTCAAAAGGCATATCAGCGATAACTAGAGCGCTTTGACAAGCCTTTGACACAATTGATGTGTGATATAGCATGTCTTTCATTGTGACTGAGCGAGTATTTGAACTCCCTTGTATTACCATTCCAAGTGAGTCGCCTATTAACACAATATCAACTCCAGCACTATCAATTAGTCCTGCAATTGATGCATCATATGCAGTCAGGCAGGTAATCTTTTCGCCACTCTCTTTAAATAAACTTAGTTCTGAATGCTTCATAGTTTCTTAACATCTTTTAAATCAATTCTATCCAAAAGCTCCTTTAGTGAACCTAATAAAGGCACCTCTAATCCTGCCTCAATTTCAAACAAGGGTACTAATACAAAAGATCGATTTATTATTTCTGGGTGAGGTATAGTCAACCTTTGAGTTGACAAAACCTGGTCGCCATAAAGCAGTATATCCAAATCAATTGTCCTTGAACCCCATTTTACTTCTCTAACCCTGTGCTGGTCACTTTCTATTTGTTGGCAAACATCTAGCAAATCAAGTGCACTTAAATCAGTTTTAATTTTACACACTGCGTTGAGATATTTTGGTCCAGGCATATCCAGAAGTGGTTTGGACTCATAAAAACTAGACACTGAAGTCAGTTTAGTTTTATCAGCTTCACGAATAGCATCTAGCGCTTTTTCTATTTGTCGCCTCGGATCCTCTAAGTTAGACCCTAAGCCAATATAAGCTAACAATGAATTATAGTTCCTATATGTTCGCCCTGATAAATTCTCAACAAAACATTCTCTTCTCTTCCCCAAGCAATACTTGTAGAGGTTTTTGATTCTGCAGCTTGCTTGGCAGCCATGACCTTTGAGTGCATACCGCCAGAACCTAAAGAGCCGCCCGTCTTACCTGCAACTCGCTCTAATTTTTCATCATCAAAGTGGATTTTTTCAATCAAATTTGCTGAGGTGTTGTTGCGCGGATCATCATCAAAGACACCTTTTTGATCTGTTAGAATTATT
>JAQWLF010000017.1:0-4314 GCA_029247465.1 Candidatus Thioglobus sp. | reverse complement strand
GCTCAACTTGAAGCAGACCTTGCCAAGCAAGTTGCTGACGAGGCTTTAGAGCAAGAACTTGCCGCCTTCGAAGCTAAGCTTGAAGCAGAACTTGCTCAAGAAGCTGTTGAGAGAGAAATTGCTGAATTCGAAGCTGAATTCGAAGCACAACAGGCACGACTAAGGGAACAGATGGCTTTAGAACAAGAACTTGCTGCATTTGAAGCTCAACTTGAAGCTGAACTAGCCGCCCAAGAAATGATGGCAGAGATTGAAGCTGAAATGGCAAGACAAGCTGCCCTTGAAGCCTTCCAACAAAAACTAGCTGATGAGAAAGCTGCAGCTGCTAAATCTAATGCAGCCTACCAATCTAAATTAGAAAATGATGCTAAAGTTGCAGCTCTTATGGAAGAGTTGGCTCTAGAACAAGAAATTGCCGCCTTCGAAGCTCAACTTAAAGCTGAACTAGCCGCCCAAGAAATGATGGCTGAAATCATCGCAGAAGAGGAGCGTGCTAAGAGACTGGCTGAATTCCAAGCAAAACTTGAGGCAGAGAAAGCCGCTGCCGCTAGATCGAATGCTATTTATCAAGCTAGACTCCAACAAGAGCAGATGATTAAGGACAGACAAGCTCAATTAGCGCTTGAGAGAGAACTTGCTGCTTTTGAAGCTCAACTAGAAGCAGACCTTGCCAAGGAAGCTTCTGAAAAGGCATTTAAAGATTTTTATGCTGAATTCCTTGCCAACAAAGCAGCTCAAGAAGCTGTTGAGAGAGAAATTGCTGAATTCGAAGCTGAATTCGAAGAACAACAGGCACGACTAAGGGAACAGATGGCTTTAGAACAAGAACTTGCTGCATTTGAAGCTCAACTAGAAGCAGACCTTGCCAAGCAAGCTGCTGAACTTGCAGCTGCAGAAATGATGGCTGAGATCATCGCAGAAGAGGAGCGTGCTATGAGACTGGCTGAATTCCAAGCAAAACTTGAGGCAGAGAAAGCCGCTGCCGCTGCCGCAACTGCTGCTTACCAGGCTAAAGTTGCTGCAGAAAAAGCTGCAGCTGCAGAGCTCGCTGCCTTTAAAGCTGAACTGGCTGCTCATGAAGAATGTAAAGCTGCATTAGCTCTATCTGATAGTAATATTGCACTTTTCAAATCAGCGTTGGCAGATGGTACTTTGTTTAGCATAGGTCCACAAATTGCTGCTGGAACTGAATTTACAGCAAACAGGTGGGATGATTATGCAAGCTGTATTGGTGCTTTGAATTATAAAAATCCTTTTTAAGGTATAAGATAATTAATAGTTAGACATTCTTCTTGCAGAATGTAATGAAGAATGAGTTAATAAATAAAAAACCCAGAGCTTGCTCTGGGTTTTTTATTTATAATAAATTTATGAAAAATAATTTGATAAGTAGCTTTGTAAAACTAGCATTAATTCTATTAATATCAACTAATGTCTATTCTGGAGGGGATGATGAAGATTCTTTAATTCAAGAGACTCTCGATATGGTATTAGTTGATGAGTATAAACCTTGTTCAGATCAATCTGATTTTGATTCCACAGAAATTAATACAGCAACCTCTTTAATGCTCTTATCAGGCGATGCAATTTTTGCCGAAGGTGATGAAATTATTAGCTCTAATAATACTCGTGCAATAGTTAGTTCTTATAATATAAAAACTAATGAATTGATGTATTATCAGACTGCCAAAACTGGCTTTAAATCATTCTTAATAGGTGAGAAAATTACAACTACTTCTAGTGATACTGGAGTTTCATCCATTAAAGAGTTTGTTAATGATTTTATAGTTCCTTGTTCTGAATTAATTGTCTCGATTGAAGAAAACCCACAACAGATGGTTTTTATTTTTGCGGACTCTGCAGCAGCTATTAAAGCCAAAATTGCAGCCCAAGAAATGATGGCTGAAATCATTGCAGAAGAGGAGCGTGCTAAGAGACTGGCTGAATTCCAAGCAAAACTTGAGGCAGAGAAAGCCGCTGCTGCAGCATCTACTGCTGCTTACCAGGCTAAAGTTGCTTATGATGCAAGGATTGATAAAATTTTGCAAGATTTAGTTGTAAAACTTGAAGAAGTAATGACGCCTGATGATTATAAATCAATTCTTGTCGAAGAGCTTATAGAGGAAGCTACAGCAAAATTAGAAGAAGAAAAATTTATTGGAGCAATATCTGGAGAAATCGTGACTGTTGCGATTCATGAATTTTGTAAGGATAATTTAAATTTATCAGACAGTAATATTGAGCTTTTCAAAAAAGCATTAGCAGGTGGTTATTTAGGTAATGTAGGCCCGCAAATTGACGCTGGAACTGAATTTACTGCAAACAGGTGGGATAAATATATTACCTGTGTTGGTTCTGAAGGGAATTAACCGCGTATTAAAAATTAAATTTCTAGTAAAGAATTTTCTTTATCACTCAGAGATTTATCAATCAAACTAATATGTTTGTCCGTAATTTTTTGAATATTATCTTCAGCCCTATGAGACTCGTCTTCTGATATCTCTTTTTCTTTTAATAGTTCCCTGAAGTCTGAAATAGCATCTCTACGAATATTTCTAATTGCAACTCTTGCATTTTCTGCTTCATCTCTCACTACACGAACCAATTCTTTTCTCCTATCTTCAGTCAAAAGGGGTAATGGGATACGGATTACTTGGCCCATAGTATTAGGATTTAAGCCTAAATCAGAAGTCATTATTGCTTTTTCAATTGGCCCTACCATGTCTTTTTCCCATGGAGAAACTTTTAGTGTTCTAGAGTCTTCCGAGATAATATTTGAGACCTGTGATATTGGCACTAGGGTGCCGTAATACTCTACATTAATCTGTTCAAGTAGTGATGGGTGAGCTCTACCTGCACGAATTTTGCTAAAATCTCCTTCAAGTGATGAAAGTGTTTTATCCATCCGACTATTTGCATCATCGTGAATTTCATTAATCATAGCTAATCTCCATTTTGACCTACAATTGTTCCAATTGATTGGCCACTTAAAATGTTGGCTAATGCATAGCTGTCTTCAAACATACTGAAAACACAAATTTTAATATTATGTTCACGGCATATCGTAAATGCAGCGGTATCCATAACTTGAATATTTTTTTCAATAGCAGAATCGAAGCTAAGTGAATCAAATTTAACAGCATTAGAGTTCTTTATAGGATCACTAGAATAAATACCATCAACTTTAGTTGCTTTAAATAAACCATCGGCATTAATTTCAACAGCCCTTAGTGCAGCCGCAGTATCAGTAGTAAAACAAGGACTTCCGGTTCCAGCAGAAAAGATGACTACTTTGCCTTCTGAAAGTGCATTTTTTGCTTTTTTATGGTCAAAGGAATCACAGACACCACCACCAATAGAAAAGCCTGACATTACTTCACAAGGTATATTGTGTCTTTCAAAGGCATCTGATACAGCCAATGCATTTATTACTGTTGCAAGCATTCCAATATGGTCGCCTGTTATTTTATTCATGCCATTTAAAGCAAGATTAGCTCCACGAAAAAAATTCCCACCACCAATTACAATAGCAACTTCAACTCCTAAATCAAGAGCTGATTGAACAACATTAACCACTTTTTTAAGCATCTCAGAATCGATACTTTGATTATCGCTAGCTAGTGCTTCACCACTTAGTTTTAGTAAGATTCGACGGTAAGAAACCATAGTTTAAGAATTGAATACAAAATTGTGATTTTACACAAGGCATGAGTATAATGAACCCTTTGTCCATCATAAAAACGAGTCTATGGATTCAATCAGTATACGTGGCGCCAAAGTCCATAATTTAAAAAACATTGATGTAAATCTCCCAAGAAATAAGCTCGTTGTTATTACAGGACTATCTGGATCAGGAAAGTCATCATTGGCTTTTGATACAATATATGCAGAAGGACAGAGGCGTTATGTTCAGTCATTGTCTGCTTATGCAAGGCAATTCTTATCATTAATGGAAAAACCTGATGTTGACCATATAGAGGGGCTATCTCCAGCTATATCAATTGAACAAAAGGCCACTTCGCATAACCCTCGCTCTACTGTTGGAACAATAACAGAGATTTATGATTACTTGAGATTGCTTTTTGCAAGGGTCGGAGTGCCTAAGTGTCCTGACCATGGGACTGATCTACAGTCTCAAACTATTTCTCAAATGGTCGATGCAATACTTTTATTGCCAGATGATGAAAGAATTATGATACTAGCGCCAATTGTAAAAAATCGAAAAGGTAGTCATAACAAATTGTTACAAGAGTTAGCGAATGAAGGCTTTCTAAGGGCAAGAGTTGATGGGGAAATACTTCTCCTTGAAGAACT
>JAQWLF010000052.1:0-5629 GCA_029247465.1 Candidatus Thioglobus sp. | reverse complement strand
GTAGGAATGGGATTTAGAATTTCGGCAGAGGTTGGCCGAATGAATATCGATATTGTATGGGCAACAATTGCGGTTGCTGCTCTGACTGGTTCGATGTTTTATGGAGTGTTTGCTCTTTTAGAAAGAAAATTAACTTTCTGGCATCCATCGATGCGAAAAAGTTAATCCAGAGTGAGTACTATTATTTTTAAAATAAAGGAGAAATGATGAAAATATATAAAAGTAAAACGATATTAGCTGCAATTTGCTCTACTATGCTTCTAGCTTTGAGCTTTAATACGCATGCAGGTGATAAATTTACCCTTCAGACGAAGTGGGTAACTCAGGCTCAATTTGCAGGCTATTATGTTGCATTGGAAAAAGGTTACTATGACGATGAAGGACTAGATGTAACTATTAAACCAGGTGGTCCAGATATTGCACCTCCTCAAGTTATCGCAGGCGGTGGTGCTGATATTCTAATTGAGTGGATGCCAGCAGCTTTGGCCTCTAGAGAAAAAGGACTGAATCTTGTAAACATAGCACAGCCATTTAAAAACTCTGGAATGATGCTTACATGCCGTAAAGATTCGGGCATAAGTTCGCCTTCTGACTTCTCAGACAAAACTCTAGGAGTTTGGTTCTACGGTAACGAGTATCCATTCCTGAGCTGGATGAGTAAGCTTAATATGGCAACTGATGGAAGCGCAGGTGGAGTGACAGTATTGAAGCAAGGCTGGGGGATAGAGCCTCTTCTTCAAAAGCAAGCAGATTGCGTGTCAACAATGACTTACAATGAATATTGGCAGGTTATTGATGGCGGACTTTCAGCCGATGAGCTAGTAGTTTTCTCATATGAAGACCAAGGTGTTTCAACACTTGAAGATGGTTTATATGTACTGGAAGAAAACCTAAGCGATGCTGCTTTTGTTGATAAAGCTGCGCGTTTCCTTCGTGCAAGCATGAAAGGTTGGGAGTGGGCTACCAATAATTCCGATGCTGCTGCCGATATCGTGCTTGAATATGACATGAGTGGTGCTCAAACTGAAAAACACCAGCGTCGCATGATGGGTGAAATCAACAAATTAACCGCAAATGGCGGTAAATTAAATGTTGACGATTACCAGCGTACTGTTGACACTTTGTTGGGTAGTGATTCTGACCCAGTAATCACTGGTGAACCAGTAGGAGCTTGGACTCACAAGGTCTGGGATGCTGCATTTGGTTCATAATTTTTAAAATCTAATTTCTTGTAGGAGAAAACTATGTCTGTACTAATTAAAAATGGAACAATTGTTAATGCTGACCAATCTTTAAAAGCCGATGTGCTATGTGCTGATGGCAAAATACAGGAAATTGGCAGTAATATCTCAGCGCCTAGCGGCGCTGAGGTCATAGATGCTGCCGGGCAGTTCGTTATGCCCGGCGGTATCGACCCTCATACTCATATGCAGTTACCGTTTATGGGTACTGTTGCTAGTGAAGATTTTTATACTGGCACGGCTGCAGGGCTTGCAGGTGGAACAACAATGATTATTGATTTTGTTATTCCTGCACCTCAACAGAACATTCTTGAGGCTTATAAACAGTGGCGTGAGTGGTCGGAAAAAGCGGTTTCTGACTACAGCTTTCATGTTGCTATTACTTGGTGGGATGAAACTGTAAATGCTGATATGAAAACACTAGTAGAAAAATATGGTGTTAATAGTTTTAAGCACTTTATGGCATATAAGGGTGCAATAATGGCCACCGATGAAATACTAGTTAATAGTTTTAATAGGGCTTTAGAATTAGGCGCAATGCCGACAGTTCATGCTGAAAATGGTGAAATGGTTGCGCAATTACAAAATAAAATTTTTGAAATGGGTATAACTGGACCAGAGGGTCACCCGTTGTCTCGTCCACCCGAAGTTGAGGGTGAGGCTGCGAGTCGAGCTATTAGCATTGCTAATGTTTACGGGGTGCCTTTGTATATAGTTCATGTATCTACTAAACAGTCCTTAGAGGCAATAACTAGAGCACGAAATTCAGGTCAAAAGGTATTCGGTGAAGTCTTAGCCGGTCATTTACTGGTGGATGAGTCAGTTTACTTGGATAAAAATTTTGAAAATGCAGCTGCCCATGTAATGAGCCCTCCTTTTAGAGCAAAAGAGCATCAAGACGCATTATGGAAAGGAGTTCTGTCTGGTAATTTGCAGACCACTGCTACTGATCATTGCTGTTTTTGTGCTGATCAAAAAGCAGCGGGTAAAGATGATTTTCGTAAAACTCCAAATGGTACTGCAGGGGTAGAAAATCGTATGGAAGTTCTTTGGCATCATGGTGTTAATACAGGACTTTTTAACATGAATGAGTTTGTTAAACTAACCTCCACCAATGCTGCACAAATATTTAATATTTATCCGCGTAAAGGCAGTATATCTGTTGGAGCAGACGCTGATATTGTTGTATGGGATCCAGAAGCAACTAAGACAATATCTGCTAAAACCCATCACCAAAATATTGATTTTAATATCTTTGAAGGTATGAAAGTCAAAGGCTGTGCATCGCACACAATAAGCGCAGCAAAAGTAGTCTATGCTAATGGTGAACTAAAAGTTGAACGAGGGGCTGGAAGATATATTGATCGTCCTCCTTATGCATCGTTCTATCAAGGTTTAGATATTCAAGCTAAGAATAACAAACCAAAATCTGTAATTCGTTAAGGGGTAATTAATTTTGCATTGTAGTTTTGTTTTTTATAACTTGACCAAATAGTCAAATAATTTTTTTGGAGATAACTATGAATAATAAAAAATTAACAAATGAGGCAATAGACATTCAGTCGCATCGCCTTAGCAAACAAGAAATCGAAGATAACTTTACAGATCTTCATGCACCATTATCAGCAATAGAGGCATTAATTGAAGCTGATCGTTGTTATTTTTGTTATGACGCTCCTTGTACTAAAGCCTGTCCAACAAGTATTGATATTCCAGGTTTTATTCAAAGTATTCAAAATGATAATTTAACAGGCGCTGCAGATAAAATCTTAACTGAAAATATTTTTGGTGGTATGTGTGCCCGTGACTGTCCTACTGAGGAATTGTGTCAGCAGGCATGTGTACGCAATGATCATGAAGAAAAACCGGTTGAAATTGGATTATTACAACGCTATGCAACCGATTCAGTATTAAATAATGGCGTACAGTTGTTTTCAAGAAAAGAAAGTACTGAAAAATCTATCGCTGTTGTTGGAGCGGGGCCTGCTGGAATATCTTGCGCACACCGTTTGGCAGTTTTGGGACACAATATAACAGTTTATGAGTCAAAGGATAAGATTGGTGGTTTGAATGAGTATGGTATTGCAGCTTATAAATCTACCGATGATTTTGCACAGCAAGAGCTTGCTTATATTCTAGATATAGGTGGTATCACTATTGAAACAGGAAAGCAACTAGGTAAACAAATTAATCTTGATGACTTGCAACAACAATATGACGCAGTATTTTTAGGTTGTGGTCTAGGCACGGTAAATAAATTGAATCTTGATAACGAAAATATTTCAGGTGTTATAGATGCAGTTGAATATATTGCAAAATTGCGTCAAGCCAGTAATAAAGATGAACTAATGGTTGGAAAAAATATCGTAGTTATAGGGGGCGGCATGACAGCAATAGATGTTGCCGTTCAAAGCAAACTATTAGGTGCAGAGCAAGTAACTATTGCTTATAGGCGCAGTAGAAATATAATGGCGGCTAGTGAATATGAGCAAGCTTTGGCAAAAAAACATGACGTGCAAATACAATACAATATATCACCAAAACGTCTGCTATCTTCTGATAGCAATGTCACTGCTATGGAGTTTGATATTATGCAATCACAAAACGATGGTAGTTTAATGGCAAGCGGGGAAAATATTACATTAAAAGCCGATGTTGTTTTTAAGGCAATTGGACAAAAATTAGTTACTGAAGGTTTGGTTGAAAATAACAACTTACAACTAAAAAAAGGAAGGATAGTTGTAGATGAGCATCGTAAAACTTCGTTGGCTAAAGTTTGGGCGGGTGGAGATTGTGTGCTTGATGGCGATAATTTAACAGTATCAGCAGTTCAAGATGGCAAACTGGCTGCAATTTCAATTAACGAAACGTTAACACAAGGAGCATAACATGGCAGATTTATCTAGTAATTTTTTGGGAATTAAGTCACCTAATCCTTTTTGGTTGGCCTCGGGACCACCTGCAGATAAGGCATATAATGTAAATCGTGCCTTTGAAGCTGGCTGGGGTGGAGTTTCATGGAAAACTTTGGGAGAAGATCCACATATAGTGAATGTCAATGGTCCTCGATACACTTCCATGATGAGCAATGATCGTCGTGTTATTGGTTTCAATAATATTGAATTGATTACCGATCGACCATTTCAAGTTAACCTTAAGGAAATGCGTCAAGTTAAAAGAGACTGGCCAGATAGAGCTTTGGTTGCATCTGTAATGTTTCCAATGAATGAGGCATCTTGGGCAAAGTATATCCCCATAATAGAAGATACAGGCGTAGATGGTTTTGAGTTAAATTTTGGTTGTCCGCATGGTATGTCTGAGCGCGGTATGGGGGCAGCAGTTGGGCAAGTACCAGAGTATATAAAGCAAGCAACTGAATGGTGTAAAAAATATGCTACGACACCTGTAATTGTAAAGCTTACACCGAATATAACTGACGTAATTTATCCAGCTGAAGCGTGCCTTGAGGGAGGCGCAGATGCAGTGTCATTAATCAATACTATAAATTCAATTATGAGGGTTGATTATGACAATTTAACTATGTTTCCAACTACTGGTGGTATGGGTACACATGGTGGTTATTGTGGTGAGGCGGTAAAACCAATTGCATTGAACATGGTGGCGGAAATAGCTCGCAATGAAAAAACAAAAAATTTGCCAATTTCAGGGATTGGAGGAGTAACAACATGGAAAGACGCAGTTGATTTTATTGCCCTAGGCGCAAGTAATGTTCAGGTATGCACAGCTGCAATGGTTTATGGCTTTAAAATTATAGAAGATATGAAAACTGGGTTGAGTAACTTTTTGGATGAAAAAGGAATGAATTCAGTTCAAGAGCTAGTGGGAAAAGCTGTGCCATCAGTTACTGATTGGAAATATTTGAATTTAAACCACATTGACAAAGCTGTCATTGACCAAGATAAATGTATAAAGTGTGGGCGTTGTCATATTGTATGTGAAGATACTTCACATCAAGCGATTGGATATACAAACGAAGGCGGGGAAAGAGTATTTACAGTTAACGATGATGAATGTGTTGGATGTAATCTTTGCGTAAGTGTTTGTCCTGTAGTAGATTGTATCTCAATGGTAGCCATGACAACTGGCACTGATCCGAGAACTGGCAAGACAATTTCACCAAAAGTATCTGATTGGACAACCCATCCAAATAATCCATTGAAGGTTTCATGAAAACATAATGGAGAAATAGAATGGGTAATGGAATAGTTGCTGAAAAAAGTCAGGAGTGGTACTCGAAGTAAAGAGAAAATTCGCGAAGAAAACGAACGTATTATTTTAATTGCTGCAGAAAAAGTATTTGCAAAACATGGTCTTAAAGGTGCGACTACCAAACAAATTGCAGATATGGCTAAACTCCCAAAATCCAA
>JAQWLF010000003.1:0-3723 GCA_029247465.1 Candidatus Thioglobus sp. | reverse complement strand
ACTCCAGCAGGTTTTGCTGATGAGAACGCTGAAGTATTAGCTACATTCTTAGGTGTTACTGCAGCTTCTAATGCTATGTGGAATTCTGGTGGATTTACTTCACTAATGCTTCCTCATATTGCAAGAGATGCTGGTATGGATGAAGATGCTACAGCAGATACAATGTCTACATTTGTATTCCCATCAGTTAGCAACCAGCTTGGTAGTAACTGGCTTGGTGGTTCAGGTGCAGACTTCCTTAAAGGTGTGGCAGATGTATTCGTTAATAGCGGAAACATCCCAAGCGCTCGTGGTTCATATGCAAATGCCATTAACACTGATGGCTTAGAGGCTTTAGCAGCTCAATAAAATATTGACTTATTAGGCTAATTACTAGTCTGATATGTAAGTATTAGTTAGACTCAAGGTGGCGCACCCAGTGTGCCACCTTTTTAATGGAAAATAAATTCGGAGTTTGGTTTGAAAGGTTTATCAATTGAAAATATATCGATGCGTTTTGACTTACTCAATGGTAACTCAATTCAAGCTCTTAAAGATGTATCTCTAGAAATAGATGAAGGTCAAATTATTACAGTACTTGGCCCCTCAGGATGCGGAAAAACAACACTATTGAATATCGTTGCTGGTTTTTTAGCACCAACAGAAGGACAGGTTGTACTTAATGAACAAGTTGTTTTAGGGCCAGGCGCAGAGCGTGGAATGGTTTTTCAGCAAGGCGCCTTGTTTGAGTGGATGAACGTTCGCTCTAATGTTGCTTTTGGTCCTCGAATGAAGGGAATGCCAAAGGATGAGCAAAATGAAAAAGTGAAACACCTTTTAGAGGTTGTTGGTCTTGCAGATTTTGAAGACAAAGCAGTTTACGAATTGTCTGGTGGAATGCAGCAACGTGTTGCCTTGGCTCGCTGTCTCGCAAATGATCCCGATGTTATTTTGATGGATGAGCCACTAGGCGCACTTGATGCGTTGACGCGTGAAAAAATGCAAGGATTAGTTTTAAAACTTTGGAAAGAAACAGGAAAAACAATCCTATTAATTACTCACTCCGTAGAAGAAGCTGTTCTTCTTGGTGAGAGGTTATTAGTTCTTGCTCCAAGACCAGGAAGAATTCATAAAGAATATACATTACCTTTTGCTGAAATGGGTTCTAGTATGGATCTTAGAGATGTGAAAAAGTTAGAAGGCTATACAGAGACTCGAGATGAAATTCTCTCAATTATTTGGGAAATGGAAGAAGAAATCATGGGCAGAGCGGAAGAAAACTGATGACTATTTTATTAATTTATATTTTAATATTTATAGTTGCTTTTTATGCTGTCAAATTAATCAGCTCAATGAGAACTTCAAGTGAAGACTTTACTAGTCTTAAGACTGTAACGTTTGGGGATGAGAGTGCTGTATCTCCAAATAGAGCGGCATCAATTATCTCAGTTTTTTCCATCTTTCTGATTTGGGCTGCATTTACCGGTTCTAAATTGATACCTTTTCATGTTCCTGGACCTTTTATTGGCGAGTTGGGTTTTAGTTATACTGCGATGAATTCGTTAGGGGAAACTGATGATGCAGAGGTCACCATAACTGTTTATGATGTTCAGACCGGTGAAATACCTGATAAATTAGATATTGAACCTGGCACAGGTTTCGCAATTAATGACACATATCAGATTGTAGCATGGCGAAGTGCCTTAGTTAAAGTCAAGCGAAATGATATTGGTGGAAAAGAGAGTGATTATAAAGTTATTGCTATTAATGACCAAGAAATCTCTCCTAATAATGAACTTTTTATAGATGATGCCCGTGTCTATATGACAGCGAAAGGCACCCTTAGTGTTACTCCAAATAAGGGTTGGCAAATGCAACCAGTTTGGCTTCCAGCGCCAGAAACTGTTTGGTCAAGGCTAATTAAAGTAGGCTCTGAGGGCTATAAGAACTTTTCTTTATTTGAGCACTTAGGCTGGTCACTTCTTAGAGTAGTTGTAGGGTTTGCAGCCGGAGCTCTTATTGGTATACCCCTAGGTTATGCAATGGGTCTTTCTGGCTGGTTTCGAGGTTGGTTCGACCCGATAGTAGAATTTATGCGTCCTGTTCCCCCACTTGCACTCATTCCATTAGTTATTATCTGGTTTGGAATCGGTGAGCAAGGCAAGATTATTTTACTATTCCTTGCTTCACTTTGGATTATGACCATTTCAGCGAGGGCAGGAGTCTCTGGTGTAAAAATAGCCAAAATTCATGCCGCATACTCCCTGGGCGCTTCTAAGTGGCAAATTATGAGACTAGTAATTGTTCCAAATAGTTTGCCAGAGATATTTACGGGTGCCCGTGTATCTATGGGTGTTTGCTGGGGTACTGTTGTTGCTGCCGAACTTGTTGCAGCTCAAAAGGGTGCAGGTATGATGATTATTAACGCCTCAAAATTTCAGATGACGGATCTTGTAATTATGGGAATTGTACTTATTGGTGTTATCGGTTATGCAATAGATATCTTGATGCGTATCTCAGAAAATTATCTTGTCCCATGGAAAGGTAAATAGATTTATAATTCTGTTTTTCTTCTTGATTAGGATTTGATGATGTCAGTAGTATTACCTAAGAATGCCCAAGCTGTAATTATTGGTGGCGGTGTTGTGGGCTGCTCAGTTGCCTATCACCTTGCAAAGCTTGGTTATGCCGATGTTATTCTTCTTGAACGTAAAAAACTTACCTCTGGTACTACATGGCACGCTGCAGGGCTTGTAGGTCAAATGCGTTCATCATTAAACCTTACTCAAATGGTTAAGTACTCAGGCAATCTTTATGAAACATTGGAAGAAGAGACAGGGATGGCTACTGGATATCGTCGTACAGGCTCTGTAAGTCTTGCAACGAATAAAGAGAGGCTGACGGAATTCAAAAGAAATGCCTCTCTTGCCAAGGTTCATGGCGTTGATGTTCAAATATTAACGACAGCAGAACTTAGAGATAAAATTGATCTTTTTAACCTTGATGATGTTGTAGGTGGCGCCTGGATCCCAAAAGATGGAAAAGCCGATCCAGCAAATGTCGCAATGGCTCTTGCAAAAGGTGCTAAAAATAATGGCGTTAAGATTTTTGAGGATGTCAAAGTCACCGGAATTCTTAAAAAAGATGGTAAGGCTAGTGGTGTTCAAACTAATTATGGTGATATTCAATCGGAAGTAGTTGTTAATTGCGGAGGTATGTGGGCAAGAGAGGTTGGTAAAATGGCCGGTGTTTCTGTACCGCTTCACGCCTGTGAGCATTTTTATTTTCTAACCTCATCTGTACCAAAATTAGGAGATATGCCTGTTGTAAGGGTTCCTGATGAATCTGCATACTACAAGGAAGATGCTGGAAAAATATTGGTTGGTTTGTTTGAGCCCAATGCTAAACCATGGGCTAAAAATGGAATTCCTGAAGATTTCTGCTTTGACCAAATACAGGATGATTTAGAGCACTGTATGCCTTATCTTGAGCTCGCTATGAATCGAGTACCCATAATGGAAAGTTTAGGTATTGAAACTTTTTTTAATGGCCCAGAGAGTTTTACACCTGATGATAATTTTCAAATAGGTGAGTCACCAGAGTTAGGAAATTTTTTTGTTGCTGCTGGATTTAATTCTATTGGTATTCAGGCGGCTGGTGGTGCTGGAAAATATTTAGCAGAATGGATAATTGGAGGTGAGCCGCCTTGCGATTTATGGGAGGTTGATATAAGAAGAAATGAGC
>JAQWLF010000206.1:0-4294 GCA_029247465.1 Candidatus Thioglobus sp. | reverse complement strand
AACTGCTGCGTGAGCATTTTCCACTGCTGGCGTTGAAAATCTAGTGCGCTCTCAAGCTCTTTCAGTTTCTGTCGGGTCTCGGTTTCTTCCCATTTTTTGAGAATTGAATCTTTTTTAAGTTCCATCCAATGCTGGCGACAGGTTGACCACTCGTTGAGTGCCTCAACCAGTTGATCATATTCTGTTTCCAAAATTTCAAGCCAAAGTTGGGTGTTTTTCATGTTGAATGTGTTGATTTTTTTTCTCGCGACCTGCAGCTGCATTCGTGCCATGTTTTGCTCAATAATTTCCGGCGCAATGCGTTTCAGGTCAGTGGCTAATGAACACCATGATAAGGCCTTGATAAGCCATTTGGTCGGATCATACTGATACCAGAAAATACCGTTTCGGTAGTCCCATTGAAAGGTATGGTGGAAATTGTGATATCCCTCGCCGTAGGTAAAGAGAGCAATCACTGGGTTGTCTTTTGAGCTGTTACCGTCTGAGTAGGGCTGTCGACCCCAAAAGTGTGCCAGCGAATTGATGAAAAAAGTGGTGTGATGGCTCAAAACTAGCCGCAAAAAGCCAAGCAGTAAGAGGCCGCCAATCGCATCTCCCAGCATGGCGCCAATCAGGGTGGTCAGTAGGAAATTACTCAAGAGCGCTAGCGTAACGTAGTGTTTGTCTTGCCAGACGACAATCGGGTCCTGGTCAAGGTCCTTAATATTGCTGAAATTAAGAAGGCCTCACCAAGTAAAGGCGTGCTACGAGAGAACTTCGAGCCAATTGAAATTGCAAAAAGCTATGAGGAAGGAGGGGCGAGTTGTCTTTCTATCTTGACTGATAGAGATTTCTTCCAAGGTGACTCTCAATATCTAATTAAGGCTCGCGCTGCAGTATCAATTCCAGTAATACGAAAAGATTTCATCATTCATCCTTATCAAGTATATGAATCAAGGGCAATGGGTGCAGATTGCATTTTATTGATTGCTTCTTGCCTTGAAGATAAAGAAATAAAAACACTAGGCGATCTTGCGTTATCTCTCAAGATGGATGTTTTAGTTGAGGTACACGATTTAAATGAACTCCATCGAGCTCTAAAAAGTAATTTACCAATGATTGGGATAAACAACAGAGATCTTCGCAGTTTTAATGTTAGTCTTCAAACAACTATTGATTTGCTGGATGAAATTAGTGATGATAAACTTGTGATTACTGAGTCAGGTATCACATCAAAAGCTGATGTAGAATTGATGCATAATAATAATGTCTTTGGATTTTTGGTTGGTGAGGCATTTATGAGACATTCTGATCCTGGCCAACAACTTAAGGAGTTTTTTGGATGAATATTTCTGTTAACTGGGTCGACGGTATGTTGATGGTAGGAAAGTCTGATAGTGGGCATTCTATTACTATGGACGGACCACCAGAAATTGGTGGTGAAAATTTAGGTGTCAGGCCAATGGAAATGCTACTTCTGGGGATGGCTGGTTGTACTATGATTGATGTCGTCACTACCCTTAAAAAAATGCGCGAAGATCTTGTGCACTGTGAAACCAAAGTTAGTGCAGATCGTGCTGATGAATATCCAAAAGTTTTTACCAATATTCACATTCACTTTATAGTTAAAGGCAAAGATCTAGATTCAAAGAAGGTTAATAAAGCAATCACGCTTTCAGCTGAAAAGTACTGTTCAGCATCAATTATGTTAGGCAAAACTGCAACCATTACTCATGATTTTGAAATTATTGAATAATATTTTATGAAACCCTGATTACTAAAATATTCATCTAAAATAATTCCAGTATAATATTCCTTCTTCGGAGAGATGGCCGAGTGGCTGAAGGCGCTCCCCTGCTAAGGGAGTAAAGGCTTTAACTCCTTTCGAGGGTTCGAATCCCTCTCTCTCCGCCATACAATCTTACGACTAGGATCGATAGAAATATGAACAGAACTCTTTATTTCGCTATAGGTTTTACTTTAGCATTTTTCTTATACATAACATTCATTTTAGGTCCTGTCGGTAGCTGCTTTACCGTCGATGTTGGATCAAATTCATTAGGCCTTTCTTTTTCTTACACTAAAGAGATGGTTCAAAATTTCTTTAAATCAAGGAATCAGGAGCAACTTCTTTGTTATAGCCAATTCCTTCAAATTTGGGACGCAATTTTTGCATTTGTCTATACTTTGATGTATGCATCTTGGATTTTGTACTTCTTTAAAAACAAGCGTCTATTTTTGATAATTCCTATTCTTGGCATGATTGCAGATTGGGCAGAGAATTACGTTGAATTATTGATGCTAGAAACCTATTTAAATTCAAATTCAATATCCGAAACATTAGTTTCATTAGGATCTGGAATCAACTCGTTTAAATGGGTATTATCAAGTCTTACTTATTTGATAATCCTCTTTGGAATAATAATTACATTAAAAATATTTCTAAGAAAATTTAAAAGATCATGATTGCAATGAGGGAAGATATCTTCTTCCAAGGCTACTTACTTAGTTCCAAAAATCTTATCACCAGCATCTCCCAAACCTGGAAGAATATAACCCTGTTCATTTAAACAGTCATCTATAGCAGCAATAAAAAGATCGACATCTGGATGTAGCTTAGTTACTCTTTCTAAACCTTCAGGAGAAGCAACTAAAAATAAACCAATAATTTTTTTACATCCTTTTTGTTTTAAAAGGTCAATTGTAGCGAGCAACGTTCCTCCGGTTGCCAGCATAGGATCAATAATTAAGGCAGTTCTTTGGTCGATGTCTGTAATAATTTTGTCGAAGTATGCTACTGGATTTAAAGTTTCTTCATCCCTGTAAAGCCCAACAACACTGACTTTAGCATTTGGCACCAATGTCAATACACCATCAAGCATCCCCAAACCTGCTCGCAAAATAGGAATAATCGAAAGTTTTTTCCCAGAAAGCATTTGAGTTTTTATCGGCTTACCTTGCCAGCCATTAATTTCACGATTTTCCAGTGGTAAATTCCGAGTAGCCTCATAAGTTAATAGACTTGCAACTTCATTAGCTAATTCACGAAAGTGCTTTGTACTTATTCCATTTTGCCTAAGTAAGGCAAGTTTATGAGCTATTAAAGGGTGATTAATTGCATTTAGAGGCATCGTAATTCCTTGGAAAAAGTTTCTTTTAATTCGTTAATTTTACATGTTTATACGATTTGTAATATTATTCTAAAAATCACATAATAATAACAAGTATTATTATCTCTTCAATAAAAATTAAATATAAGGTTTAAATGAAATTTGGAATTTTAGGTGAAGCAAAAATTGCTCGTGAATGGCTTGTTCCAGCAATTCTAGACGCAGGTCATGAGGTTACCCATATTGGAAGAAGAAACCCAGGCAAAGAACCCTTGCCATCTATTTATAAAGGCGCAATTGAAACTGATTATGAAAGTCTTCTATCAGAGCCATCCATCGATGCGATTTATAATCCACTCCCAAATCACCTCCATGTCCCCTATTCCATTAAAGCACTCCAGTCAGGAAAACATGTGCTCTGTGAAAAGCCTGTAGCACTTACTATGAAGGAATTATTAGAACTAGAATCTGTAGCCAATAAAAATAACTCCTACTTTTATGAAGCATTCATGATCAGAAGTCATCCACAGTGGCACTGGCTTCAAAACATAGACATCGGTGAGCCTCAATCAGCTCATTTCGTTTTTAGTTACCCACAACAGCCAATTGGAAACTACCGTAATCGGTCTGACGATGGTGGTGGACCTCTATATGATATTGGTTGTTATGCGATATTGTCGGGCTGTTTACTTTTTAGTGGTATGCCTGAAATAATCTCAGCAAACGCGATAATGAATAACAATTTTGATGTTGAGAAGCAGGTGGATGCAGTCTTAAGGTGGCCTAATGGCGCGATTCTAAACTTTACTGTCTCCGGAAGCGCAGCACTTTGCCAATCTTTAAGTGTTTTAGGTACAAATGGCTGGGCAAAGCTTAATGTGCCAGTAAACCCGCCTGAAATGACTCATGCTTACTGGTCAAATGGCGGTTTACAAGAAGGCACTAAGGTCAGCTTTTCTGCTTGTAATCAATATAAACTGATGGTCGATGATTTTGTGTCTCAAGCAAACTCAGGAGTGGCTTCAGATTTTTCAATTTCACGAGTAGTCACTAAAACCATAAATGAAATACAGCGCATAGCGGGCTTAAGCAAATAAATAATTCATTCAAACTTGGATAGATGACTGAGCAATTAAGTAATATCAATGACATCTCATGGTATCTTATTATGCTATGAAAAAAGACACTCCATTCACAATTGCAGG
>JAQWLF010000046.1:0-1803 GCA_029247465.1 Candidatus Thioglobus sp. | reverse complement strand
CATATTGATGGAGTTGGTGAGGTAATCTCTATAGATAAAGAAGGTAGTAGTACTCGCTTAAAAATCAAAGTTAATAAGGACCTTACTAAGTATATTGCTAAAAAAGGCTCAATTTGTATTAATGGCGTTAGCTTAACTGTTAATAGTATTGAGACTAATATTTTTGATGTAAATATAGTTCCTCATACATTATCATGGACGACCTTTGGGGAGTTAATTGAAAACTCTAAAGTCAATATAGAGATAGATATAATCGCTAGACATATTGAGCAATTAATTAGTCATGATTCTAATTCAGAAATCGATATATCTACCTTAGGCAAAAAATGAATACTTTTAACTTGATCACTACAAACAATAGGGCGTTATGAAAGCATCAATTGAAGAACTTTTAGAAGACTATAAACAAGGCAAGATGATCATCTTAATGGATGATGAGGGTCGAGAAAATGAAGGCGACTTATTAATTGCAGCTGAAAAAGTTACTAAAGAGGATATTAATTTTATGGCTACTCACGGCCGTGGATTAATTTGTTTAACGTTGACACAAGGACGCTGTCAGCAGTTAAATCTTCCTTTAATGGTTTCTCAAAATAGCGATCTTCATTCAACAAATTTTACTGTCTCTATTGAGGCAGCTTCTGGGGTTACAACAGGAATTTCAGCTTCTGATAGAGCTAGAACTATTCTAGATGCAGTAGCCAAAGACGCAAAGCCAATTGACATTGTTCAGCCAGGACATGTCTTTCCATTAATGGCCCAACAAGGTGGCGTCTTGATACGTGCAGGTCATACTGAGGCTGGTTGTGATTTAGCTCGACTAGCTGGATTTGAGCCAGCTTCTGTCATTGTTGAAATTTTAAATGAAGATGGATCAATGGCTAGAAGCGCTGATTTAGAGAAATTTGGAAAAAAACATGAAATTAAGGTTGGAAATATCGCTGACTTGATTCATTATCGAGTAGAGAATGAAAAGACAATCGAAAGAATTAGTCAGAGACCTTTTAATACTAAATATGGTGAGTTTAAGCTTTATTCTTATCTTGACACTATTCATAATGATATTCATATTGCATTAGTTAAGGGAACTATTAACGAATCAAATGAGCCTCATGTTAGGGTTCATATGGAAAATATCTTTAAGGATGTATTGCAGGAGGTTCAGCGTGGCTTTAGTATTAATAGTGCGCTTGATATGATTTCCAAAGTGGAGAATGGAGTTTTCTTGCTTTTACGTAAGCAAGACAACCAGGCTATCCTTGAAAATATTGATAATCAAGACTATAGCAGTAATGATGATGGAAAAACCTTTGGAATAGGTGCACAAATACTTGCTGACTTAGGAGTGAGAAATATGAAGTCATTAGGCAAACCTAGAAAGTGGCCTGGATTAGAAGGCTTTGGGATAACTATTACTGAATATATAAATATAAAGGAGTAAAAAAATTGAAAACTATTGAAGGTGATTTAACTATTAGTAATAAAAAGTTTGCACTTGTTGCGGGTCGTTTTAATTCATTTGTAGTTGAACATTTAATTAATGGTGCCAAAGACGCTTTATTAAAACATGGAGCTGATGAGAATGATATTGAACTTTTTTATGTACCTGGAGCTTTTGAAATACCTTTGGCTCTTAAAAAGACTGCTAGTACTGGTAGGTATGACGGTATTGTGGCTTTAGGAGCTGTTATACGTGGTGGAACTCCTCATTTTGAATATGTAGCTGGTGAGTGCGTGAAAGGAATTTCTCAAGTTTCACTAGACTCCGAAATTCCAATTGCCTTCGGAGTTTTAACGGTTGAT
>JAQWLF010000184.1:0-3208 GCA_029247465.1 Candidatus Thioglobus sp. | reverse complement strand
CTATTCACAGGCTTATTTTTTAAGCAAAAGATGGGGATTTAAAGGTGAAATTATTGGTATTAACGCCCATCTAGATCAGCTTCAATTTATGCTTAGATCTGGTGTTACGAGTTACGAATTATTGGAAGATTATAAGGGCTTAAATGAAGAGGATTACTCCAATGGATTTAGCATTTGTTATCAAGCTGCAGCAAATAATTCAGGACTTAAACAAGAGTACTAATTTTTTTTGAAGTTTTAGGGGGGTGTCTATGATAGAAAATAAATCTAGGTCTATTGGCAAATCAATCTCTTGGAGAATACTGGCTTCATGTGATACGATTTTAATTTCATATTTAATTACTGGTAGTATTGCGATAGCTGCTTCAATAGGTTCTATAGAAGTGCTGACTAAAATGTTCTTATACTACTTTCATGAAAGGGTTTGGGATAGAATCTCTTTTGGAAGGAATTGACAAGGAAAAGAGACTATTAAAGTATATTTCAGGACTTAATCTAAAGAATTAATTTACTAGTATAATTTCCCTAAATTTTATTAACAGAGAATGTTATGGAAATAACAACTAAAGGAAGGCACGCATGACGGCATTAATGACCGAGCGAGTGACCCATGTTCATCACTGGAACGACAACTTATTTAGCTTCCGCACCACCCGTGATCCAAGTTACCGTTTCAAAAATGGCCACTTTACTATGGTTGGGTTACCCTCTGAGGGACGACCACTGATGCGCGCCTACAGCTTTGCCAGTGCCAACTACGAGCATGAACTCGAGTTCTTCAGTATTAAAGTACCCGACGGTGCCCTTACCTCAAAGCTGCAAAATCTCGCCATAGGAGATGAGGTACTTGTGGGTAAGCGTTCCACGGGAACCTTAATTCCCGATAATATGATTCCCGGGCGCTACCTTTACTTACTCGCCACCGGCACCGGTATAGCGCCCTTTATGAGCATTATTAAAGACCCAGAAATCTACGACCAATTCGACAGAGTCATCCTGACCCACGGGGTGCGCAAAGTTTCTGAGCTGGCTTATAGTGACTATATTAAAAACGTGCTACCCAATGATGAGTATATAGGAGAGATAGTTAGTGAGAAGCTAGTCTACTATCCCACGGTGACCCGCGAGCCCTATAAAAACAACGGCCGCCTTACTGAGGTGATACGCTGCGGTAAGTTGTTTTTAGACTTGAACCAGCCCCATCCCAATTTGGAAGACGATCGCTTTATGATCTGCGGAAGTCCCACCATGATCAAGGAGTTAGTAAGTATGCTCAAGTCGAAGGGTTTTACTGAGGCCCGCAATGTTAAGCCGGGGCACTTTGTCATTGAGCGCGCTTTCGTTGAATCCTAACCACGGCACCTAACGGCTCCGGTATGTCAACAGGGGTGGTGATCGATCGGACGCGCTTTCATAAAAGGACTAGGGATAGAATTGCATTGAAAGTATTAACAGTGAATAAAGACTATAAACTGTATTTAGTTTAAAATTATCCAGTATATGAACGAGTATTTTTTAATCCTCATTAGTACAATTTTGGTAAACAATTTTGTTCTAGTAAAATTTTTGGGACTTTGCCCTTTCATGGGGGTCTCAAAAAAAATGGATAATGCTATTGGCATGGGTTTTGCCACGACATTCGTCTTAACTTTAGCAAGTATTACGAGTTATCTCATTAATACCTATCTTTTAATACCATTTGAATTAGAGTACCTTAGGACAATTGCATTTATTGTAACAATTGCGGCAGTTGTAGGTTTTACAGAAATAGTAGTTAACAAGACTTCACCCGTACTTCATCAATCGCTGGGAGTATTTTTACCACTCATTACAACGAACTGCGCTGTACTTGGTGTAGCTCTTCTAAATGTTGGTGCAAGCAATACTTTTCTTCAATCTGCAGTATATGGTTTTGGGGCGGCAGTAGGTTTTTCTTTCGTTTTGATACTTTTCTCAGGGATTAGGGAGCGAATTGAGTCTGCAAATGTTCCAAAGATATTTCAGGGAGTGCCTATAGCACTTATAACAGCAGGACTTATGTCTATGGCATTTATGGGTTTTATTGGTTTAGTTTGATGATTAATGCAATCTCAACACTTTCAGTATTAGCTTTATTATTTGGCTTGGGTTTGGGATACGCTGCAATAAGATTCAAAGTCAAAGGTAATCCGTTAGTTGATCAAATCGATGCGATATTACCTCAAACTCAGTGCGGTCAATGCGACTTTCCAGGTTGCAGACCATATGCTGAAGCGATAGCTAATGGTGAGGCAGAAATAAACCAGTGCCCACCAGGCGGACAGGAGGGTGTTGATGCCTTAGCGGATCTTTTAGGAGTTGAGACATTGCTTTTAGATGAGGAGCATGGCGAAACAAAACCAAAGCGAGTTGCTGTGGTTGATGAAAAAGTATGTATTGGCTGTACTTTATGTATTCAGGCATGCCCAGTGGATGCTTTTGTTGGATCCTCGAAGGTTATGACTCAGGTTATTGCCGATGAATGCACAGGATGCGATTTATGTCTACCTGTGTGCCCAGTTGATTGTATTGATATGATTGAAATTAAACCCACCATTAAAACTTATGTGCCAACTCTTAAGGAGTTAGTTCATGCCTAAGAGTGACTTCAAGGGTGGCCTAAAAATAGAAAATCCTTACCCTTCTAATGAGATTGACTTAATACGTATACCGTTGCCAGACAAAGTAGTTTTACCGATGCAACAGCGCATTGGAAACCAGGCGATACCATGTGTCAGTATTGGTGAGCACGTTTTAACAGGACAAATTATCGCAACAATAGATGATGATCGGTGCGCTCCAGTTCACGCATCTATTTCAGGAACTGTGAGTGCTATAGGTAATCATGTTTATGCTCATCAGTCAGGCCTTAAGGGGTTATGTGTGACCATCGAGTCGGATGGTAAAGATGAATGGGTTGATACAAGTATTGGCTGTACAGAAAATTATAAGGCTTGTTTACCTCTGACAATTTACGACAAAATACGTATTTCTGGCATCGTTGGAATGGGCGGTGCTGGCTTCCCAACCCATACTAAGATGCGTTTAGCTGCAGGCTGTAAAAACATAATTATAAATGCAACAGAATGTGAGCCTGGAATCACTTGTGATGCAGCTTTAATGGAGGCCTACCCAACGAAAGTTATTCGTGGAGTAGAAGTTTTATTGCACATTACTGGTGCTGAGAAAG
>JAQWLF010000172.1:0-1739 GCA_029247465.1 Candidatus Thioglobus sp. | reverse complement strand
GCGCTATCCGCATTCAGAGCTTATGGATACATGGACCTGGTTTCAATCTGGGATCAATACTGATGGTGCTCATAACCCTGTTACTACAAGAAAAGTTCAAAAGGGTGATATTCTAAGTCTTAACTGTTTTTCAATGATTGCTGGCTATTATGTAGCACTAGAAAGAACGTTATTTTATGACCATGTTGATGATGAATCTCTTAGATTATGGGAAATTAATGTAAAGGTTCACGAAGAAGGAATGAAACTTATAAAACCTGGAGTTGCATGCAAAGATATTGCTCTTGAGCTTAATAAAATTTTTGAAGAATATGGTTTGCTTGAAAGCAGGACCTTTGGCTATGGTCACTCATTTGGTGTGCTGTCTCACTACTACGGCCGTGAAGCTGGAGTAGAGTTAAGAGAGGATATTGATACAGTTCTTCAGAAAAATATGGTAGTTTCTATGGAGCCAATGATTATGATTCCAGAAGGACAGCCAGGTGCAGGAGGCTACCGTGAACATGATATTATGGTATTAACTGAAGATAGTGCATATGACATTACCAAATTTCCATTTGGGCCAGAACACAATATAATCACGTAGTGCTTTTTTATATCATTCTTTTTGTAGTTTTATTTAATTGCTTGAGGGGAAGCTGGTGAAATAGGTCAGCATAGTGAGGAGTTATAAAAATATGAAAACATATTTTACAATTACTGCTGGACGAACTGGCACGGCTTGGTTGACCAGTTTTTTATCCTTAAATTTAGGTATTGAAGTGATACACGAATCATTGGGAGTGAATGATTTTGGAACGAAAATGCCTGATATAAGAACATTACGAAATTTTAATACTTTTGGAAATAATGAAGTTGTGAGAGGTTTTTGGAAAAAAAAGTTTAATAGTCTAAAAGGTGAAATTTACGCAGAAACAAATCACACGCTTGCTAAATGTGGGTTAATAGAAAATTTAGTAGATTCCCAATTATCCAATGAAAGCACTATAATTATTCTAAAAAGAAATATTGTAAAACAATGTGTTAGTCATTTAGTTAGAGAAGATTTTAGTAACATTACTCTTGCTTGGCAGTGGTATTTACATCCATCGTATCCAAAAATCATTATAAATCCTAAACCTTTCATGGAGTTGAAAGGGATTAACAACCTTGGAATAGCGCTTTGGTATTGCTACGAAATGACGGCAAGGCAAGAGTATTACAGACAGAAATATGGCGATAAACTTAAGTTTATTGATGTATCGTTAGAGGAAATCACTAAATTGGAAGGGGCACAAAGATTTTTGAAAACTTTGCAAGTAAGCAACGAATGTATATTGCCGCAACCAGAAAATGCGAACAAAGGTAAACCAACTGTTGAACTTGTTCATCGAGTTAAAACACTTGTAGAGTCAGTTAATTTTGACGTTGAAGCATTGGTAAAAGACTGTATATCAAAAGGTTTTTCTTTTGATTAAGTTTAGCTTTCGTACGAATAGATCTCTACCATCATCTCGTCAGCAATTTGCTCTAGTTTATCTCTAATAAGGCTTTCATCCATAGAAACAGGAAGATGAAGAGTAATTTGCGCCTTGAATAGTTGTTCACCTGACATCGATGCATCGATTATTTCAGTCTTTAGCTCTTCTACATTTGATTGCAAATCATCAGCCAAGACATGAGAGAGTCTATTAATAATGCCAACATGATTTTGACCTATAAGCTCGATATTGTAACTCTTAAAATCAGCTTGTTCTAGA
>JAQWLF010000167.1:0-1504 GCA_029247465.1 Candidatus Thioglobus sp. | reverse complement strand
GCCTTGAGAAGCATGAACTTTCAGGTTTTGCAAAAGATGTTGCCTCGGCAGCTGTTCTACTATCTTTAGTGATCTTTCTTATTGTATGGGCTATTATTCTCCTCTAATAAAACTTCTTCCGGATGACTTAGAGTGCCACTTTTTTGACACTATTAGTAGTACTAATCTTTTACTAAAAAATAGTCCTACTTCAAAAAAAAATCAGTTATGTGTTGCTCGAGAACAAACACAGGGAAAGGGTCAGCATGGAAGGCAATGGCTGTCTCAAAAGGATGGCAGCATTCTTTTTTCTATACGTAAAATTTTTGCACAAGAGACTAACCTAAATGGCTTCAGTTTAGTTGTTGGTTTGGCAATAATAAAGGTTTTAGAAGAGGAATGTTTAGTCGAAGGGTTTAAAATTAAGTGGCCAAATGACATTTATTTTAAGAGTAAAAAAATTGCTGGAATATTGTTAGAAAATCAAATTCAATTAGACAATCAATTTGTCGTAATTGGGGTCGGTGTAAACTATAATTTAAATCAAAACTTTAATTGTGAAATACCCTGGACAGATCTAGCTAAGTCAGCAAAAAAAATGCCAGATATACACTCCTTGACTGCCAAATTAATTGAAAGTATTTTATCTACTTCAGAGCACTTTAAAATGAATGGCTTGTCAAGCTTTCTGGATCAGTGGGACAAGTATGATATGCTCAAAGAAAGCAAGGTAAGGCTTATAGAATCAGGAAAACCTGTTGAAGGCAAAGTGACTGGTATCAGCCAACAAGGAGCACTCCAGGTATTAACACAAAACGGCGTTAAAGAGCTCTACAGCTCTAAGTATATTGAGTTCATTTAGGGTAAGATAGTTTCACCATATTAAAGATCAAATCGAATGTCAGAGCAAATATTAGAAGTTAAAAATATTTACAAGAAATATGCAAGGCGCGAAGTTGTAAATGACGTCTCATTTTCAGTTAAGGGTGGTGAAATTGTTGGTTTGTTGGGCCCGAATGGAGCTGGCAAGACTACCTGCTTTTATATTACATGTGGCCTAGTTAGGTCTAATAAGGGTGAGGTGATTCTTAACAATAAAAGTATAGGTCATATGCCTATGCATAAGCGAGCTAATCTGGGTCTTGGATATCTTCCTCAGGAGCCATCAATTTTTCGAAAATTGAGCGTTGAAGATAACATTATGGCGGTGCTTGAGATGAACAAGTTAGTTCCTGTAAAGCTAAGAAAAGATCGACTTGAAGAGCTTTTATCGGAGTTCAAGGTTGAACATGTTCGTCACATCAAAGGCATTATATTGTCTGGTGGCGAGAGAAGAAGAGTGGAAATCGCTAGATCGCTAGCAATGGATCCAAAGTTTATTTTGCTTGATGAGCCCTTTGCAGGAATTGACCCTATATCAGTCAGCGATCTTCAAGAAATCATCTACCAGTTAAGAGATAAAGGTATTGGTATTTTAATTACAGATCATAATTATCGTGAAATGCTTGATACTTGTAATCGTTCT
>JAQWLF010000162.1:0-2630 GCA_029247465.1 Candidatus Thioglobus sp. | reverse complement strand
GATATCCTTATTAACTTGACTACCCATACCAGCATAAGTATGTCTGCCTACGTTACAGAATTGTTTAACTAAAACAAACCCGCCTAATATAGCCCAATCTGAAATTCTAACATGGCCAGCAAGAGAGGCGTTATTAGACATAATGATGTGGTCTCCAAGTTGGCAGTCATGAGCGATATGTACGTATGACATCAACATATTATTAGAACCAACTCTTGTTAATGAATTTTCTTTTTCAGTGCCACGGTTAATTGTACAAAATTCTCGAATGAGATTGTCATCACCAATAACAAGGTTACTTTCTTGACCGTCTTGGTAGGTTATATCTTGTGGATCACCGCCGATAGAAGCAAATGAATATATATGATTATTTTTTCCAATTTTTGTTGGGCCATCAATTACTGCATGAGAGTCAATAACAGTACCTGCTCCAATTTCTACATTCGCACCTATTACCGCGTAAGCTGAAATTATTACACTTTTGTGGATTTTGGCGCTTTCATGAACAATTGCTGAGGGATCAATAGACATAACTAACTATTTTGCAGTTTTTTGAGTACAAATAATTTCAGCTGAGGTCACTATCTCTCCTTCAACTGAGGCTTTACAGTTAAATTTCCAAATACCACGCTTAACTGTCATAACTTCTGCATAGACTTGAAGCTGATCGCCAGGCTCAACAATTCTTTTAAAACGAACCTTATCAACTCCAACTAGCATATAAATTTGACCAGTTACAGGGCGTCCAACCTCTGATTTAAATGCCAAGATTCCAGTTGCTTGAGCCATTGCCTCAATAATTAAAACCCCAGGCATAATCGGTTGGTCAGGAAAGTGACCAGTAAAATGTGGTTCATTAATAGAGACATTCTTAATTGCTGTTAGATTTTTTCCAACCTCAAAGTCGATTACTTTGTCAATTAATAAAAATGGGTAGCGATGAGGTAGAAAATTCTTAACCTCGTTAATGTTCATTTCCATAAGGCTATTTAATATTTTTTAATTTAATTTTTAATGAAGTTGCGATTTTATCAAGTTTTGTTATCCATATTCCTACCTTTTTCCATTCTGAGTGATACATTAAGGGGACAAAACCTGTATAAACACCTGGTTTATTGATGCTTCTATTAACTGTGCTAGTGGCATTTATAACTACATCGTCAGTAATTTTTAAGTGTCCAACAATTCCTACCATTCCGCCTATCATGCATCTCTTTCCAATGATTGTGGTTCCTGCAATCCCTGTTTTTGCAGCAATAGCAGTATTTTCACCGATTATGACATTGTGGGCAATGTGAACAAGATTGTCGATTTTAACGCCGTTATGAATTTCAGTATCTTTAATGGTGCCTCTATCAATTGTTGTGTTGGCGCCAATAGAAACATCATTTCCGATTTGAACATTTCCTAGATGTGCAATAGCAAGCCAATTCTTGTCCTTTGTACGAGCATTACCAAAGCCTTCAGAGCCAATTATTGAACCAGGTGAAATAACACAATTCTTGCCGATTTGGCAGTTTTTTTGAATAACAACATTAGCAAAAATATGTGAATCTTCTCCTATATGAACTCCATCCTCAATAACGCAGTTCGCCTCAATAGTTGTATTTTTACCAATAATGACATCTTTACCTATAAAGCATCCAGGCTCAATTAAAATACCCTCTATTGAGCTTATTTTATCTATGTTTAATTGAATAGCTTTAATGCTTATTTTTGATTGATATTCTTTAAAGTAGTGAGTTAATTTAGCGAAAGCTAAATAAGTATCTTCCACCATAAGTGTATTTGTAGAACAATATTTTATTAAACTACTATCTACTATTACTGCACCAGCATTTGTATTAGCTAAAGACTCTAAATACTTCTTGCTCACAGCATAAGATATCTGTTCACTGGTTGCATCCTCTAAAGTATTAATTCCTACAATTTCTTTTGAGCGATCCCCCTCTAATGAGGCTCCAATGATTTTTGAGATTTCTTTAAGTGAGAGTTTCATAATTAGATATCTTCAATTATTGAGATGATTTTATTAGTAATATTGATATTCTTACTTACAAAAGCTGCATTTTCATACAAAATCAAATCATAACCTTCATTTATAGCGAATTCTTTAATAGCTTTATTGATAACTATTTCTATTTTTTGAAGTAAATCAATTTTTTTCTGGTTAATTTTTTCTTGCCAATACTCAGTTTCTTGCTGAAAACTTGACTCTAGCTCTAAAACTTTATTTAATTCTATCTGGAAATCATTCTCATTTAAAGATTTATCAATTTTATTTAAGTTAGCTCTAACTAGTTCAATATGATTGAACAAGTTAAGTAATTCTTGTTTTTTTGATTCAAATTCTTGAATAATACCATCATTTTCTTGTTGATACTGGGACAGGCTATTAACTACTTTTTCAGTATCTATATAGCCAATTTTGATTGGCTCAGCAGTAGCTTGGAAAGCTAAAAAAGCTAATAAAATTAGAGCAAAAACTCTCATAAAAATTTTAGAAGCCAGTGCCTAGAGAGAAGCCAAAGTCTTCAATAGTGTCACCAGATTTTTTCAGAATAGGTGTCGCTACATAAAATCCTATTGAACCAATAGGACTCAGATATGCAAAGCCAAGGCCAGCTGAC
>JAQWLF010000155.1:0-4477 GCA_029247465.1 Candidatus Thioglobus sp. | reverse complement strand
TCTGCGAGCTAATTTACATGTAGGACCTGTATATCTTGCCATAATTTACCCTTATACTCTTCGTTTCTTAGAAGGACGACAGCCATTATGAGGTATAGGCGTCACATCAGTTATTGATTGAATTTTTAACCCTTGTGCATTAAGGCCTCGGATTGCTGAATCTCTTCCAGGGCCTGGACCTTTAACTCTCACTTCAAGGTTCTTCATGCCAAAAGCTTGCGCTTTTTCACCACAGTTTCCAGCTGCAACTTGAGCTGCAAAAGGAGTTGATTTTCTTGACCCTCTAAAACCTGCACCGCCAGAAGTAGCCCAACAGAGTGTGTTTCCATGACGATCTGTAATCATTACAATAGTGTTGTTAAATGTTGCATGAATATGTGCAATGCCATCTGAAACAATTTTTTTAGACTTCTTTTTAGCTGATTGTTCTTGTGCCATAATATCTTATGCCTTAATTATTTAATTAAACGACGAGGACCCTTTCGAGTTCTAGCGTTAGTTTTTGTTCTTTGTCCACGTAAAGGCAGGCCTTTTCTGTGACGAATACCACGATAACACCCCAAATCTCTCAAGCGTTTTATATTCATAGCTACTTCACGTCTCAAATCACCTTCGACTTCATACTGAGAAACGGCATTACGAATAGACTCTAACTGATCTTCAGTTAACTCAGAAACCTTTGTACTAGGTTCTATTTTTAATGTTTTACAAATTAATTTTGACCTCGTTTCTCCGATACCAAAAATAGATTGTAATCCAATCACAATGTGCTTATGTGTTGGAATGTTTATTCCTGCAATACGTGCCATAGACTCTACCTATCCAATAAATACTAAGTTTGAATGGAGAGCTTTTCCATCCAAAATTTTAAAGTTGAAAAATCGTGCAATTTTACTTTGCAAATCAATACCTGTCAATGTCATTATCCTTGTCTCTGCTTGTGACGCGGCTCTTTACAGATGACACGGATAACTCCATGTCTTTTAATAATTTTGCAATCTTTACAAATTTTTTTAACTGATGCTCTTACTTTCATAAATAATCCTTACTTTAAATTTGCCTTACGCATTAGGCCTTCGTACTGGTTAGACATCATGTGAGATTGTGCTTGCGCTATAAAATCCATTACAACAACAACAATAATCAAAAGACTAGTACCACCAAAATAGAAAGGCACTTTCCAATAAAGAATTAAAAACTCAGGCAATAAACACACCGCTGTAATATATATTGCACCAACTGCTGTCAATCTAGAAGTTACCGCATCAATATAATCTGCCGAATGCTGTCCTGGTCTAATACCTGGTATAAAACCGCCTGATTTACGTAAATTATCTGCTGTGTCTTTCGCATTAAAGGTTAGTGCAGTATAGAAAAAAGTAAAAAAGACTATTGCTGCTCCATAGAACATTATATACAGCGGTTGTCCTGGAGAAATACTTGAAGTAATATCTGCCAACCATCCCATACCCTCTGTTTGTGAAAACCATCCACCTAACGTTGCAGGGAATAATATGATACTAGAGGCAAAAATAGGAGGAATTACACCTGCCATATTTATCTTTAAAGGTAAATAAGAAGTTTGCCCACCAACCATTTTACGACCTTGCTGGCGCTTTGCATAATTTACTGCAATCCGCCTCTGACCTCTCTCCATAAACACTACAAAGGCCATTACTAAAACAGCCATTAATAAAATCACAATAACAGCAAAAACGCTTAATTCACCAGTACCCACCATACTAAGAGTGTTACCAAAAGAGGCAGGAAGGCCTGCAACAATACCTGCAAAAATAATCATTGATATTCCATTGCCGATTCCCTTTTCACTAATCTGCTCACCTAGCCACATCAAAAATAGGGTTCCCGTAGTTAGCGTAACAACTGTTACAAAGCTAAAAGTCAAACCAGGATTAGTTACCAAAGCAACACCGCCTCCTGATTGAGATTGAAGTGCAATAGAAACTCCATAAGATTGGAACACTGCTAAAAATACGCAACCCATACGAGTATATTGAGTTATTGTTCTTCTTCCTCGCTCACCTTCTTTCTTTAATTGTTCAAATCTAGGAACAACTGAAGTCATTAAGTTCATAATAATCGATGATGAAATGTAAGGCATAATTCCAAGCGTAAAGATCGACAATCTTTCTAATGCGCCGCCCGAAAACATATTCATCATCCCTAAAATACCACTTCTATTGTCTTCTACTAGAGACGCAAGCGCAGTCTGCGATATGAACGGAATCACAATATGTGTTCCAAGTCTAAATACAATTAGAGCACCTATTAAATAAAAGATGCGTTTTAATAGATCTTCACTCATAGCTACTCGCTAATTGCTCCTTTTGCAGCTTCAATAGCAGCCTTAGCGCCTTTTGTTGCTTTAATTCCAGAAAGATTTATAGCACGATTGATTTCACCCGAAAGTATGACTTTAACTCTTAAAATATTTTTTGTAATAAGGTTGTGTTTCTTAAGTACATCAATATTAATATCTTTTTCAGTTAACTTATCAAGTTGATCTAGCGTTACTTGTGAAGTGACTATTGATATACGAGATGAAAAGCCAACTTTGGGCAACCTTCTTTGTAATGGCATCTGTCCACCCTCAAAACCAATCTTGGTAAATCCACCAGATCTGGCTTTTTGACCTTTATGGCCTCTACCAGCAGTTTTACCCATGCCAGAACCCATACCACGTCCAACACGTTTTCTACTAGTTTTTTCACCTAGTGCAGGCTTCAATGTATTCAAATTCATTACTTACCCCTCAACTTTTAATAAGTAAGACACTTTGCTAATCATGCCTCTTACTTCCGGTGTATCCTCAAGAACAACCGTATGGTTAATTCTCTTCAAACCCAAACCCGTTACTGTAGCGCGGTGCTTTGGAAGACGCCCGTAAAAACTCTTAATCAAAGTAACACTTACAGTTGCTTTGCTCGAAGCAACCTTTTTAGCAGGCACTTTCTTTGAATCAACATCTGGAGTTACTTCTATCTTAGCTTCAGCAGCTTTTGGAACTGCTTTCTTTGGAGCTGCTTTCTTTGGAGCTGCTTTCTTTGGAGCTGCTTTCTTTGGAGCTGCTTTCTTTTCTATCTTATCTTCAGCCATCAGATTTCTCCATTAATTTGTTCAACAGTTTTGCCGCGCTTTGCAGCAACTATTTGTGGCGATGACATTTTAGTTAAGCCGTCAACGGTTGCCCTGACTACACTAATCGGATTACGAGTACCATTGCACTTTGCCAAAATATTGTGAACACCAACTGCCTCTAAAACACTTCGCATTGGACCACCTGCAATTACACCTGTACCTTCTGAGGCAGGCTGCATATATACTTTAGCAGCGCCAACTGATGAAGTGATAGGGTAATGTAGTGTTCCATTTACTAATGGAACTGGCTTCATTGATCTCTTTGCTTTATCCATTGCTTTTTGAATAGCCAAAGGAACTTCACGAGCCTTACCAGTACCATAACCGACTTTACCGTTACCATCACCAACAACCACTAAGGCAGAAAAACCAAAAATTCGTCCACCCTTAACTACTTTTACGACGCGTCGAATATTAACCAGCTTTTCAATAAATTCACTTTCTTCTTTGTAATTTTTTCTCTTATTTTCAGCCATTCTTTAAACCTATAAATTCTCTTAATTAAAAATCTAATCCGCCTTCCCTTGCAGCATCAGCAAGCGCTTTAACTCGTCCGTGGTATTTAAAACCAGAACGATCAAATGCGACCTTGGATACTTTAGCTTTTTTAGCGGCTTTTGCTATTAAATCTCCAACTTTGGAAGCGGCTTCAACATTGCCACCGTTTTTAATTTTTGGGGAAACACTTGATGCAGAAGCTAACGTCTTTGTGCCACAACTACTAATAATCTGAGCATAAATATGCTGAGAAGACTTGAATACACATAAACGCTCAACATCTCTTTCAGAATGCTTAGCTCTAAATTTCGTTGCTCTTCTTAATCGAGCTTCTTTTTTTGATAATTTCATTTAACTACTACCTTCAATCAATTATTTCTTCTTAGCGGCTTTTCGAACAACCTGTTCATCTGTATAACGCACACCTTTGCCCTTGTATGGCTCAGGTGGACGGAACGCTCTAATTTCAGCAGCCGCTTGGCCAACTTTCTGCTTATCAATACCTTTGACTATAACTTCAGTCTGTGAAGGTGTTTCAACTGATATACCTTCAGGCAAGTTATAATTTACTGGATGCGAAAAACCTAAAGTTAAATTCAAAACCTTACCTTTAGCTTGAGCGCGGTAACCAACACCAATCAAAGTTAGTTTCTTCTCCCAGCCCTCAGTAACGCCTTTAATTAAATTTGCTGTATTGGCTCTTGCAGTTCCAGCTTGTGCCCATGCACCTTTCTCTTCTTTCTTGCTAACTTCTGCAAGTGAAAAAGTTAACACATTATCAGTATTCAAAATAACAACTGATGAATTTACGTGCATACTC
>JAQWLF010000131.1:0-1881 GCA_029247465.1 Candidatus Thioglobus sp. | reverse complement strand
CTTCATTACAAAAGCACCTCAATTAAACCCTTCACGCATTCTAATTCAGGGCGTTGTATGTGGTGTTAGAGTGGAGGATATCAAAGAACCCACTATGCAAGAAATTCGATATTTAGATAAATTGATTGACGAGCTTGCTAGGGGAAAAGTGATGGAGAAAATTTTACGGAAATAATTATAAAAAGAGGTTTTGATGTGTCAAGGAGGGTGGTGATTTTACCAACCTTAGTAATCTAAATCACGGAAGTCGCCATGGCATCTCACCAGTATTAAATGTAGCAGTATATAATTCAAACCAAGTTTCGATATCCATATTAAAACTTATAGCATCTGAAATTTTGGCTATCCTTTCTAGATTATTTGTACCCATCACCGGGCAAATCTTCGCAGGATGAGCTAAGAGCCAAGCAACTGCAACTGCTGCTCTATCAACATTTTGCTTCGTTGCAATTTTATCAATAACACTTCCAAGTGAGCTCTCATCAGTCATTAGCTTGCCACCACCAAGAGGTGACCAGGCCATTACCGGTGTAGATCGTTCCTGATGAAAAGCTAAATCACCATTTGTAAAAGCATCGTTTGCAGTTAAAGAAAGCTCTATTTGATTTGTGACTAACTGAGTTTTCATTGCCGATTGTAATAAATTCCAATCCCAAGGCTTAAAGTTAGAGACACCTACAGCTCGAACCTTTCCAGAAGAAACGATATCATCAAGTGCCCTGCCAGTTTCATTATGATCCATAAAAGGGTTTTGTCGATGAATCAAAAGCAAATCTATATAGTCTGTTGACATGTTTTTTAATGACATTTCAACTGAGTCATTGATATGCTCTCTAGAGGTGTCATAATGACTAACTGATATATTTGAATATCTATCAGATGGATTAACAATCCCACACTTGGTCACAATTTCAATCTTATTTCTTAATCCTGGATTTGCTTTAATAACATTTCCAAATAATGCTTCAGCACTATATGAACCATAGACTGCTGCTTGATCAAATGTTGTAATGCCTTGATTTAGGCATGAATTTATTTTGTCATCAATATGTTTAATGGAGGTGTCAGTGTCATCTGCTAATCGCCACATGCCGTAAATAATTCTACTTAAGTTAGTTGAATTTGATAAATCTACACGTTCCATATTAATTCCAAATAGCAAAAATTAATGACAAGCTACTCCATACTTTTTTAAACGCCAGTAATTGTATGGTAACGGAGTGACAAATCCCGCCAGCAACATAAAAGGAATAACCCACCAAGTAAGAATTGCTCCACCTGTAAGCAGCACATCTGTCAAATTCATTGCAAATTCCATAGCAATCATTGATATAAAACTCATCCCAATAGCAGTTTTAAATGCCAATCTTATTGCCATTTGCTTAGTAAGAATAATTGTCTCTAAAGCAATACTAGTTAGAAGCCCATTAATTATTGCAAGTGTCATAACCTGCCAGACTGACCAGCTATGCTCAATCATTTGAAATGCAAAAATAGTGCCAAAATCACCAATTGAGCATCCAAGTAAGCACCAAAATGTATTTAACCTGCTACGTTTCCAAGTGTGCTTACAAAGCCAAAAACCATCATTAATTGCTGGAATCAATTGCATCCTATCTCCTATTTAAATCTCTCATCATATTTTTCTTGAATTTCTTTTGACCACAGACTATACATATAGTCAATTAAAGCCTTTTTTTCTTCTTCGGTAAGTCGCTTTTCAAATGCAGGCATTTGACCGCCCATTTCTACTCCACCTTTGTTAATTGTATAGAGTAACTGAGCGGGCGAATGATGCCAAGTATGGGCTGTTCCGTTAAGTGGTGGGGCTGGATAATTGCCATTCTCATCTTTTACTTTCCAATCTTTAGCAAGACCTTG
>JAQWLF010000130.1:0-14989 GCA_029247465.1 Candidatus Thioglobus sp. | reverse complement strand
GTTAGTGGTAGTGAAAAAGTTTCGATTGCTTTTAAAACAGCAACTAATGAAGTATTAACTTCTTCTGAATTTTGTAGTACAAAACGTAGAATAGCTCACCTACTTACAATGTATGGCTTTTTATTATTTATTATTACAACTGTAATTATGATTTTTAACTACCCTACTACTACCTCTAATACGCCTTCTATACTTCCACTGCTTTGGCATTTAGGTGCAGCCATGTTGTGTGTCGGTGGTTACTGGTTCTGGTTTTTTATCCGCGTAGATGTTGCAGCAGAAGGTAACAAATGGTATAGAGTTGTTCGTGCTGATTTATTTGTACTTTCTCTTCTTGCTACATGCTCTTTTGCGCTTATTTGGTCATACCTTCAAGCATGCGACATTGCTGGATGGCAAGCTCTATTTTTTGGCTTGTTTATTCTTTCTAGTACTATTTTATTTGGCGGCGTGTTATGGTCAAAATTTGCACATATGTTTTTTAAACCTGCAGCTGCATTTCAAAAACGTATAACTAAAGCTGATGGCTCTAGAGAAAATTTACCAGCGCCTGCTGACCGTCCAGAGCAATTTGGACTCGGTATAAAGCGCGAAGCACCAAGACACTATTAAATAACTTTTATATCTATAACTTAATCGGAGATAAATAATATGCCAACTTTTGTATACATGACGAGGTGTGATGGATGTGGACACTGTGTTGATATCTGCCCGTCTGATATTATGCATATCGATAAAACTATTAGGCGTGCTGTAAACATTGAACCTAATATGTGCTGGGAATGCTATTCTTGTGTTAAAGCTTGCCCACAAAATGCAATTGACGTTAGAGGGTATGCTGACTTCGCACCTTTAGGGCATAGTGTGCGAGTGCTTCGTGAAGAAGAAAAGGGCACTATTTCTTGGAAAATTAAATTTAGAGATGGTCGAGAGAAAAACTTTCTTTCACCTATCACAACAAAGCCATGGGGTGAAAATATTCCAAAACTTGGTGACTTAGAGGTGCCCGATCAAAGCGCACTAGATTCTCAGTTACTTTGCTTTGAGCCTGATGCACTAAACGTTGATACTGGTCTTCCAGTAATAAGCAAAGATAAGCTAAAAGAAGGAGTTTACTACTGATGGCAAAGAGAAAAACTGTTTGGGAAGATTGCGATATTCTTGTTGTTGGTGGAGGTATGGCAGGAACCGGTGCAGCATACGAAGCTAGATATTGGGGCCGCGACATGAAGATTATTTGTGCAGAAAAAGCAAACATTGATCGAAGTGGTGCAGTTGCTCAAGGGCTTTATGCAATAAACTGCTATATGGGTATGCAGTGGGATGAAAATCAACCAGAAGATCATGTTCGTTATGCTCGAAATGATTTAATGGGCTTGGTTCGTGAAGACCTAGCTTTTGATATGGCGCGTCATGTTGACTCGGCTGTTCATAAGTTTGAAGAGTGGGGTTTGCCCATCATGCGAAATGAAGAATCTGGGCGTTATCAGCGCGAAGGTAAATGGCAAATAATGATTCATGGTGAGAGCTATAAGCCCATCGTTGCTGAAGCTGCTCGTAATTCTGCTGACAAAATATACAATCGAATTATGATTACTCACCTTCTAATGGATGAAGGGAGAGAAAATCGTGTGGGTGGTGCAGTTGGCTTTAACTGTCGTACTGGTGATTATCATGTCTTCCGTGCAAAAGCTGTTATTGTTGGTGCTGGTGGTGCTTCACATATATTTAAACCTCGTTCTGTAGGTGAGGGAATGGGGCGAACTTGGTATGCTCCATGGAGCAGTGGTTCTGCTTACGCATTACCGATTGAAGTGGGTGCAAAAATGACTCAGATGGAAAACCGTATTGTACTTACACGATTCAAGGATGGCTATGGACCAGTAGGAGCATACTTTCTCCATCTTAAAACTTACACTCAAAATACTTACGGTGAGGAATACGAATCAAAATGGTATGAGCATACTAAAGCCATGGTTGGTGAGTACATAGATCACACCCCAACGCCTACATGTTTACGTAACCATGCATTTATTGAAGAAGTTAAGGCTGGTAGAGGTCCAATCCATATGGTTACTATGGAGGCTTTCCAAGACCCTCATCTAGAAGAAATAGGTTGGGAAAATTTTCTTGGAATGACTGTTGGTCAAGCCGTTGTTTGGGCTTCTCAAAACATCGATCCTAAATATATCAACCCTGAATTAACTACTTCTGAGCCATATGTTATGGGCTCACATGCCACCTGTTCAGGAGCATGGGTAAGTGGCCCTGAAGATATTTCACCTCCTGAATATTTCTGGGGTTACAACCGAATGCTTACAGTTGATGGTCTTTTTGGAGCAGGAGATACAGTTGGTGGCACAGCTCATAAGTTCTCTTCAGGCTCTTTTACAGAAGGACGAATAGCTGCTAAAGCAGCAGTCAAATATATACTCGATATGGGTAATGAAAAAATCCAAGTGAGTAATAGACAGTGTGAAGACTTGAAAGAAATCATCTACAAGCCCCTGGAAAACTACACGGTTGGTCGCAATGAAATTACTTCGGGTACTGTTTCTCCAAGCTACCTATTACCTATTCAAGGACTCCAACGTCTTGAAAAAATTATGGATGAATATTGTGGCGGTATAAGTGTTAACTATATGACAAATGGGAACTTACTTAAACGCTGTATAGAGTTGCTTGGTATATTGAAAGAAGACCTCGAGCATATTGGTGCTGAAGACTTACACCAACTTATGCGTGCATGGGAATTAAAGCACCGCACAATTACTTCAGAGTGTGTTGCACAGCATACATTATTTCGTGAAGAAACTCGCTGGCCAGGTTACTATTATAGAGGTGACCATATGAAACTAGATGATGACAATTGGCACTGCTTAACTGTTTCTAGACGAGACCCTGAAACTGGTGAATGGACTATGGAAAAAGCACCGCTTTATCACATAGTTGATTAACAGCCAGACTAACAAAGCTTCAATTAAGGGTCTCTATACGGGACCCTTATAAACCTAATTGGTGTTAACTATTTTGATTATAATTTTTTATTGTTGCTCGTTTATTGGATATATTAAATGAATCTTCTTGAAAAAACTGACGATGAAATTCTTGAGATTGCAGAACCTCTTTGGAGTGATCTTGTTGAATCTTCAAATAAAAGAGATTACCTAGGCTTTATTAAACACTTTTCTAAAGAAATGTTAATGGGCGCTAACGAGATAGAAATTGGTAAGCAATGGTCAAAAAATAAACTATTATCAAGCCTTTCAGTTGAAAGAGAATTTTTAGGTTGCCTGAGAAGAAATGAATATATATCAGTACTTTACAAGCAAACTAGCGATGAAGTTCCAGGTGAGTTTTTAGGGCGTTTGGTTCTAGGCATTGAAGATGGTGAAGTGAAAATATTTGGTGCTACAATATTCTAGATAGCTTTCAATGGCTAATAATATATATTCAAGCTAATATTTAGATAACCCTATGAGCGATAAAATTACAATCAACAAATTCGTTGAGTTAACTTATAAAATAATAGACCAATCTAATGATGAAATTATTGAGCAAGTTGAAGATCCGTTAGGCTATGTTCAAGGTGACAATTCATTATTGTTCAACCAGGTAACCAAAGAATTAGAAGGGAAATCTATAGGGGATCAAGTTGAAATTTTGCTTAAATCTACAGATGCATTTGGCCCCAAGCTTGATGAACTAATTTTTACCGATGATATCGAAAATGTGCCCATTGAATATCGAGCTATAGGCGCAAATGTTACTATGCAAAATGATAAGGGTGGAACCAAAGATTTTGTTGTTTCTAAGATTGAAAATGGAAAGCTTACAATTGACGGAAATCATCCACTCGCTGGCAAGGATATTATTTTTCATGTAGAAGTTCTAAGTATTCGTGATGCAACTGCAGATGAAATTATTGCTGGAGGATCTGTAGAATAGAAGCTTGGCCTAAATTGCTAATAATGCTTAACCATCTATTCAATTTAAGAAAAAATATCGTCATACACATGGGGCTCTATAGTCCACTCATCTTGATCTTCTATAGTAAGTGTTAGACATTTGGCAGCACCATAATTACGAATTTGCCCTGCAGAACCTGGATTGACAACCCATGGTAGTTCTTTGTTATCAATTACTTGTTTATGCGTATGTCCATAAATAATAGCCTTTGCCTCTGGATATGTCTCTCTCATGGAATTGTGGCTTGGCTCAAAATGGCCATGCATATGGCCATGTTCAATAACTATATTGCCCCCAGGTAGCTCTAATACCTCTACTTCATTAAGAGTATCAATATGGATATCATTATTTCCTTTGACAGCAATAAATTTTTGTTTTGGGTTGATTTGTTTTAGCGAGTTTTCGTTAATAATATCTCCAGCATGAATAACGATATCACAGTTATTCATAAGCCCAACTATTCCTGGATGAATGACTCCATGTGTATCTGAAAGAATACCAATTTTTATCACTATTGAAGGGATTTTAGTCTTAAACGCAAAGCATTAAGCTTAATAAAACCTTCTGCATCCTTCTGATTATAGGCTCCTCCATCATCTTCAAATGTTGCGATTTTTTCACTAAATAAACTATTGTCTGATTTACGGCCAACAACTGAAGTGTTTCCTTTATACAACTTCACCCTTACAACTCCGCAAACATTTTCTTGAGAAGCATCGATCGCAGCCTGCATCATTTCACGCTCAGGTGCAAACCAAAAACCATTGTAAATAAGTTTGGCGTATTTGGGCATTAGTTCATCCTTTAAATGTGCAGCTTCACGGTCTAAGGTAAGTGACTCAATTGCACGATGTGCTTTGAGCATAATCGTTCCAGCAGGTGTCTCATAACAGCCACGAGACTTCATTCCTACAAAGCGATTTTCAACGATATCAAGCCTACCAATTCCATGAGCACCAGCTCGTTGATTTAGGTATTCCATAACTTCGGCTGGCGACATAGCCTCACCATTGATAGCTATAATGTCTCCTTTTTCATAACTTATCTCAACATATTCAGGTTTGTCTGGGGCCGCTTCTGGTGAAACTGTCCAGCGCCACATACCCTCTTCAGGTTCTTGCCATGGATCCTCTAAAAGATCCCCTTCATAAGAAATATGAAGAAGGTTGGCATCCATTGAGTATGGGGATTTCTTAGATTGTTTTTGATAGTCGACTTCTATATCATGCTCCTTAGCATATTGCATCAAGCTTTCTCGCGATGACAAATCCCACTCACGCCAAGGTGCAATTATTTGAATATCAGCATTAATAGCATAGGCATTAAGTTCAAACCTTACTTGGTCATTTCCTTTACCTGTAGCACCATGTGAAATCGCATCTGCTCCAACTTCTTTAGCAATTTCTACCAGTCGCTTTGAAATCAGTGGTCGGGCAATGGAAGTGCCTAAAAGATACTCTCCTTCATAGATAGCATTTGCACGAAACATTGGAAACACAAAATCACGAGCGAATTCTTCACGCAAATCCTCAATATAAATTTCCTTGATTCCCATTGCCACAGCTTTAAGGCGAGCTGGCTCAACCTCTTCACCTTGACCAATGTCTGCAGTAAAAGTGACTACCTCACAGTCATAAGTCTCTTGTAACCATTTAGCAATAATGCTAGTATCTAAACCACCAGAGTATGCCAATACAACTTTATTCATTGCTTATCTATATAGTTAAATTCTTTTTCATAGATCACTCCACTTTCAGAAGTGATCACTTGAACTGTCCATTTTCCTAGCCAAGTATGCCAAAGATTTTTTGATGACCAAACCCTCCAACGGGGTCCTTTAACATCAAATACTATATCTGCCATAACTTTGTCTTTGTAAATCCAGCGATGGGTGATACTTTGGCCTTGTAGATTACGGATATTTGTAAAAAAGTAGATTTTACCCAAAGAATTATCATGTTCTTCAATAATATCAATTGGAATCCTATCAACAACGTCAAGAGCAAACTCTGCATTTGAAATATTTTCATGAGGCCACTCATCTGCAAATACATTAACTGACAAGAAAAAGCAAAAAAGTAGTATCGTTATTTTCTTCATTCAATCTACCCAAGTTATAACATGTTCGAATAATTGATCATTTGCAACTACATTATCTCTATAAGTTCGGCCTCTCACTGAAATACCTGCTAAATGAACACTGTTTTTATCACCACTAATTAGAGGGTGCCAAAGAGGCAAATCTGTACCCTCATATATTAACCGATATGCACAAGTACTGGGTAGCCAATTAAATTTTTCTCCCCAATTTGGTTTAATGCTTAAGCAGTCTGGAACATAGCTTTGTCGGTCCTCATAGTGAGGACAAGTGCATTCTTCTTCATCCAAATAATGACAAGCAACATCTGTAAAATGAATTTTTCCTGAATCCTCATTTTCGAGTTTATGAAGGCAGCAGCGCCCACAACCGTCACATAATGACTCCCATTCATCAGAATTCATCTGATTTAAAGTTTTAGATTTCCAAAATGGCTTTTCTCGCATTTTCAAGATCTTTAATGTGAATTAATATTTGCCTTTGATTTAAGAACAATTATAAACTTTTTGCTGAAAACAATCTTTCTAATCCAATTGCAACACCTGAACAATAAGGCAATCCTCCATCTTTAAGTTCATTTAAAAATTGTTTATCTATTGATGGAGTAGTTTTTAAGAGTTTTTTTCTTTTAATTAATTCATTATTAAATCGAAATCGATAATCCTCTTCGCTCTGCAACTCTTGGTAACCATTAGCGATCTCCACACCGTTAATATATAACTCAAAACGGTGGGCAACGGGTCCATTAATTTGAGCTAAAGCTGACTGCTCTTTAGGGTAATCATAAATAATACAAATAGGAATTTGAGCTATTTTTGGTTCAATTAGGTGAACAAAAAGGAGTGTTTGTAAGTCCTCAATCCAATGAAAATCTGAGTTCAATCCGTGAGATTTAGCAATTGCTTTTAAGTCATCAAAATCTGTATTCAAAATGTCTATTCCACTATTTTGAATAAATGCATCGCTATATGAAACTTTCTCTACATCTGTTGAATGTCCAAGTGCAATTAATAACTCTATTACCTCATCAATTAATTGATGCATCCCGAACCCAAGTCGATAGAACTCCAACATAGAAAATTCATTTGAGTTAAGACTGCCTTGCTCATTATCTCTATAAACTTGAGAAATTTGAAAAATATCACCGCTACCTTTAAGTAGAAGTCGTTTCATTTCTATTTCTGGTGATGTATGTAAATAGCGCTTATTTGCTTTCTGAATTCCATCATTAACTTCCACACCAATACTATCAATATAGACATCACTTGTTGGTGTTGATAATAGTGAAGGAGTTTTAACTTCAACAATTTTGCGTGAATAAAAGAATTCTCTTATGAGACGAATAAAGTTTTGATACTTTACTAGGTTTGTCTTAATTTCAGACATAGTTAAATAAATTGAATTAAGCGCGACCTGTGTACTCGTTAGTTCGAGTATCCACTTTCACCTTGTCTCCAATACTCACAAACAAAGGTACCTGGACAACGACCCCTGTATTAAGTGTCGCAGGCTTTCCGCCTGTTCCTGCTGTATCTCCCTTTAGACCCGGATCAGTGTCAATCACCTCTAAAACAACATGATTAGGTGGGCTTACTGAAATTGGATTGTTGTTCCATAAAGTTATAATACAACTATCCTGTTCAACTAAATAATTAATTGCACTCCCCATAGATGTCTCACTCAAATCAAACTGTTCAAATGATTCAGGGTCCATAAAGTGCCACTTTTCTCCATCACTATACAAATACTGCATTTCCAATTCCATAACATCTGCAGCCTCAAGTGACTCACCTGATTTAAATGTTTTTTCTAGAGTCTTACCGGTAATTAAGTCTTTAAATTTGACGCGATTAAAAGCCTGACCTTTTCCAGGTTTCACAATTTCGTTATTAACAATTGAACAGGGGTTTCCGTCAAGCATTAATTTCAAGCCATTTTTAAACTGACTGGTGCTGTAGTTCATAATTTATTAATCCTAAAATTTTTTTGAAATAGTATGCGATTTTATGTGAATAGATATTTTAATAAGATAGATCTGAGAAAATTTCATAATTCAAATAAATAGCCTAATAAAATATAGTCGGTAATCGAAGAATGATAAAATACTCTCCCTAATATTTTAACCCTTAATCGTTTAATTATATGCATATACATGAACACCAAGCTAAAGACTTATTCAAGAAAAATGGTATTAACGTACCTGACTTTATCGTTGTTTCGAATGCAGATGAAACTGAATCTGCTTGTAAAAAGTTAGGTGGTTCAATATGGGTTGTTAAAGCCCAGGTTCATGCCGGTGGCAGAGGTAAGGGTGGCGGTGTTATTGTATGCAAAAATATTCAAGATACGATTGAAGCTAGTGGGAGATTGCTAGGCACTAACTTAGTAACCCCTCAGACTGATGCAAATGGACAACCAATCAATGAAGTCATTATTGAAGCTGGCCAAGAGATTGCTAAAGAATTATATTTGGGTTTACTGGTTGATCGTGCTTCAGAGAGAATTACAGTTTTAGCTTCAACAGAAGGTGGAATGGACATTGAAAAAGTTGCCTCTGAAACTCCTGAAAAGATTATTAAGATGAAAACCAATCCACTTGGCAAGCTATCTGCGGATGAGTGCAATGCAATTTCAGCTGATCTTGGTTTGGATGAATCACTTCATGGAGAGTTCGCGCAAAGCCTTCTAGGTTTGTATGAAATTTTCACAGCACATGATGCTAATCTCATTGAAATTAACCCATTAATTATTACTGGTGATAATCACATTATGGCGCTCGATGGCAAAATTGATTTTGATGACAATGCACTTTACAGAAATGAGTCAATCTCAATGCTTAGAGATGTTGCGCAAGAGGATGAGAAAGAGAGAAGCGCGAGTGAGTATGAATTAAATTATATCTCTTTGGATGGAACGGTTGGATGCATGGTTAATGGCGCTGGACTAGCGATGGCAACCATGGATTTAATTGAATACCATGGCGGCTCCCCAGCTAATTTCTTAGATGTCGGTGGTGGCACAACCTCTGAAAGAGTGGCAAAAGCTTTTGAAATTATTCAAAGCGGAGAAAATGTTAAGGCGATTTTAGTCAATATCTTTGGAGGCATCGTTCGATGTGATCTCATTGCCAATGGCATTCTTCAGGCCATAGAAAAAGTTGGACTAACACTTCCAATCGTCGTTCGTCTTGAAGGAACTAATGCCCAAGAAGGCTTGGAGATTTTAAATGCGAGTGACTTTAATATAATTACAGAGGCTGACCTAACCAGAGCCGCTAAACAAGTTGTGGGGATGGCTCAATGAGTGTATTAATCAATAATAAAACCAAAGTAATTTGTCAGGGTTTTACCGGTAAGCAGGGTACTTTTCATTCTGAGCAGTCTATTGCTTATGGTACTGACTTTGTAGGTGGCGTTACTCCAGGAAAAGGGGGTCAAACTCACTTAGAGAGACCGGTATTCAATTCCGTCAAGGAAGCTATGAGTGCAACAGAAGCTAGCGCCACAATGATATATGTGCCGCCTAGATTTGCCTATGCCTCTATCGTTGAGGCCATTGAAGCTGAAATTCCAGTTATTGCATGCATTACTGAAGGAATCCCTGTTCAAGATATGATCAAGGTTAAGGCCATTATTGCTGATAGTAAATCAAGACTTATTGGTCCCAACTGTCCGGGCATTATAACGCCAGATGAATGTAAATTGGGAATTATGCCTGGCAATATCCATAAAAAAGGAACGGTTGGAATTGTCTCACGATCTGGAACCTTGACCTATGAAGCGGTTCATCAAACAACCCTTGCTGGATTAGGTCAAAGTACTTGTATTGGTATTGGTGGGGACCCAGTTCAAGGGATGAATTTTATAGACTGCCTTAAATTGTTTGAAGCCGATGAAGATACTCATTCAATTGTTATGGTGGGTGAGATTGGGGGTAACGCTGAAGAAGAAGCAGCTGAGTATATTCAATCAAATATTTCTAAACCTGTGATCTCATATATTGCAGGCCTTACAGCTCCAAAAGGTAAGAGAATGGGGCATGCAGGTGCTGTCATCAGTGGTGGTTCTGGGGACGCTAAAAGCAAGATTAAAGCGTTAGTAAATGCAGGTGTTAGCGTTTCTCCTACGCCAGCTTTAATGGGTCAAACATTGCTCGAAGCTTTATAATAACCATTCACTCTTTTTTTAAAGTTGAATGAAGATCTTCAGAAATAGCAGATTTGCAGTCTCATTAATTTTCGCTATCAATGGCATGGTTTTCGGCACTTGGGCCTCTAGAATTCCAGCTATTGTAGATTTTCATGACCTGTCACCGGGCTCTTTAGGCTTATTGATTTTCTTAGCAGGCCTTTCTTCTGTGATAGCATTTTCTGTCTTTGGTAGGGCTGCAGATCGATATGGAGCTGCCTTTGTCACCAAAAGGACAACAACTATACTTATACCGCTCACACTAATTATTATCGCTTTTGCAAATTCAATTGGAATGCTTATTTTTGCGGTTATCTTTTTTGGAGCAATTCATGGTGGTGATGATGTTGCTATGAATGCATGGGCGGCTGAGGTTGAGAGAAAATATAATCGGCCTGTTATGTCCTCTTTTCATGCAATGTGGAGTCTTGGCGCAGGAATTGGTGCTGGCTTAGGCTCACTATTAGCTTTTTATGAAGTAGGGTTTAAAAATCATTTTAGCCTTATCTCAATCATCATTTTTTTTGTAGCATTAAGTGTTGCTTTTATTCCTTTTGAATCTCAAAAAAATAAAAAGGCCTTTAAATCACCTTTCATTTCGATACCTAAAGGATCTTTGTTGCCAGTGGCTACAATAACTTTTTTTGCTTCGCTCAGTGAAGGCGCTGTTGCAGACTGGAGTGCTATTTTTCTCAAAAGCGTTGCGGAATTGAATGATGGAAATGCAGCTTTGGGATTTACAGTTTTCTCAATTTGTATGTTTGCAATGAGACTGATGGGTGACAGAATATCCTTTAAGCTTGGACCTTCAACTACTGCGCGTTATTCTGGATTAGTTGCTCTAACTGGCTCATTGATTTTGTTAATTTCTGACTCTTTCTTTTTGTTACTCTTGGGTTTTGGATTAATAGGACTTGGAATAGCGGTCATAATTCCTCTAGCATTTTCACGTGCAGGTAATGATAAAACAATTTCCCAAGGAACTGCAATAGCTAGCATTGCCACCCTTGGCTATGGCGGAATGTTACTTGGCCCATTATTTCTTGGGCTTCTTGCTGAAATTACTTCAATTAAGACAAGCTTTTTTATCTTGCCAATCATGGCCTTCTTTATATTTATTCTTTCTAAGCATCTTTCAATCAAGTCAGTCTAACTTTTTCTCTAACAACATAGCATCGCCATAACTGAAGAAACGGTACTCTTTATTGATTGCATACTGATATGTTTGATGCATTTCTTGAAAACCAATAAAGGCACTCACTAACATCAACAGTGAGGATTTTGGTAAATGAAAATTTGTAATCAAAATGTCGACTATGCGAAACTCAAATCCTGGATAGATAAAAATATCTGTCTCTCCTTTTTGACTTGAAAGATCTCCATTAAGTGCAATTGATTCGAGCGTTCTCACTGCGGTGGTTCCAACCGCAATAATTCTACCGCCCATCGCTTTTGTTTTTACAATTTTATCAACTGACTCTTGAGAAACCTCATAGTATTCACTGTGCATTTTATGGCTCTCGATATTTTCGACTTTAACAGGCTGAAAGGTACCTACACCTACGTGAAGCGTCACAAATGTATAATCTATACCTTGCTCTTTTAGACTCGACAAAAGTGATTCATCAAAATGAAGACCTGCTGTTGGTGCAGCAACTGCACCATTATTTTGAGCATAAACCGTTTGATAACGGTTTGCATCTTCTTTGACGTCCTCTCGATCAATATAGGGTGGCAATGGGATATGTCCAACTTCATTCAGAGTTTTAAGAACAGAATCAGACTCAAAACTGACGCTATAAATGCCATCATTTTTATCACATATCTTTAATCTAACCTTATTTTCTAAGATTATGTAACTTCCAATTTTTGGAGACCTACTTGCCTTAATCATTGCAAATGCTTCTTGGTCACTAACAACACGCTCAATTAAAACTTCAACCTTTCCACCAGAATCTTTCTGCCCAAATAGCCGAGCAGGAATTACTTTAGTATCATTAAGAACCAGCAAATCATTCGGCTTTAAATAATCACCTAAATGGGAAAATGTTGAGTTGATAAAATTATCTTTTAGAACTAGTAGGCGTGAATCAGTTCTATTGGCACAAGGTTGTTGAGCAATTAGTGATTTAGGTAACTCAAAATCAAATTCACTTAATTTCATTCTTACTGAAGTAATCTAATATTTGGTATGCTGAACTTACTATAGCGCGAGGGGTAATTGTCGCCCCAGTAAACTGATCAAAGATACCGCCATCTCTCTTTACTTTCCATTTCGATCTTTCAGTGTTTTTTAGAGATAGCCCAGTAAAACTTTTAATCCAGTTTGATTTTCTAGTTTCTATTTTGTCACCTAGGCCAGGTGTTTCTTTGTGGTTAACTACTCGAACTCCTAACAAGCTACCATCAACATTAATACCTGTTAAAAGTCTAATATTGCCGTTATAACCATTAGGGTAAGTATGCTCCACTAGATGAGCAAAAACTGTATTGTTGGTTTTTGCAGGAAAAATAGTAATCGTCTGCTCAATTCCATGCAAATCGATTGTTTTATAAAACTTATCATCCAAAATTGGATTATCGTAGTTACTAACAATCTCATTGAGGCGCTTTATTAATAATTCCTGCTCATTTATTTCAATCTTAGCCTTAGTAGTCTTTTCTACAAGGCTCACAAAAAAAACACAAATGAGCATAAAAATAAGCATGAGAAAACCTGACTTTATAATTGTCGAATTTTTCATTTTCCAAGTACTTTCGGTTGTGTATAAAAGTCAATTAAAGGAACAGTAATATTTAAAAGTAAAACAGCAAAAGCAACTGCATCAGGGTAGCCTCCATACACCCTAATAATGACAGTCAAAATACCTATTAAAAAACCATAAATTATTCTGCCTAGGGGAGTTGTACTTGCAGATACTGGATCTGTAGCGATAAAGAAAGCTGCTAGCATAGTGGCGCCACTCAACAAATGAAATATTGAAGAAGCATAATGACTTGAATCCATTAAAAATAAAATCGATGACATCACTACGACACCTAATAACAGTGAAATAGGAATCTGCCACAATATAACTCGCCTGAATAATAGGTAAATCCCACCTATTAGGAAGCCGATATTAATCCATAGCTGACTTATGGATATTGAGCCAATCTCTTTAATAGAAGAGCCCATCATTAATTGTGTTTTAACATAATCTAATTTTGTCGCCCCTGTCAGTCCATCAATACTAGATAAACCAAATATAGTCTCAGAAGCATGGGTTATAGATAAAAATTCAGAAGGCCACTGAGTCATTTGTAGTGGATAGGAGATTAATAAAAAAGCATAACCCAACATTGCAGGATTAAAAGGGTTATTTCCTAAGCCTCCAAATATTTGTTTACCAAAGATGATAGCAAATAAAACACCCAAAACTATTACCCACCATGGAGCAATACTTGGAATTGAAATAGCTAACAAAATAGCAGTCAAAACAGCCGAACCATCGCTTATTGAAGGTTTAATTGTGTGCCCCCGCAACCTTAAAAATATTGCTTCAGAAGCTACAGCAGTTATGCAGCCTAATAAAATCTGAATAAGAACTGAAAATCCAAAGAAATAAATTTGAGCACCCACACCCAAAACTAATGCATAAATGACTTGTCGCATAATTTGGTTAGTATTGAGAAAGCTAGCTTGCATCTTCTTCCTTATTATCAATTTTGGCAGCGTTAACTCGCTCCAAAGCGGCAGCAATTTTTTCCTTTTGTGCTTTATCTTTTGCCATTTTCTCTTTCAAGGCTATTTTCTTAGCTTCCATCAATTCTGCTCTCTCACGCTTGTTTCTTTCTAGACGCATTTCTCTGAATTCAAATCGCTCTCTAGCCTTCTCTATTTGAGCTTTTTCTTGGGTTTGTTTTTTATACAGCGCCTTAGAAAACTGATAATAATTAACTAAAGGAATGTTGCTCGGACAGACATAAGAACAACAACCACACTCAATACAATCAAGGAGATTATAATCCATAGCCTTCTCTATATTTTCACTCTTAGAAAACCAATAAAGTTGTTGTGGCAATAACTCTACAGGGCAAACGGTATTACACATACCACAACGAATACACTCTTGCGCTACAACATTTTTTTGCACTTTATCAATAAAAATACAATTAGTATTTTTCGATACTGAATAATCGGTACCCTTAAGATTAATACCCATCATCAATCCAGCCATAGTAACTTTATGACTTCCTTCTTCGAGATCGACAAAACTTAATAAGTAATCATACGTTGCGCCTAATCTTACCTGGAGATTCTTTGGCTCTTTAATGGCGCTACCTGCAAGCGTAACTGCGCGAGAAATTAATGGACGATTCTCAACAACTGCATCAAACATTGCAACAACAGTTGCTACATTTAGACAGAGGATACCGACATCAGATGCAAACTTTCCTGAAGGCACTTCAATCCCCAGCAGAGTTTTAATTAATATTTTTTCGGCACCTGAAGTGTACTTAGTTGGGATAACTTTAATCTCTATACGCTCATTATTGCAGTACTTATTTAACTCATTAATTGAATTCTGCTTGTCATCTTCAATTGCAATAATGACTTTCTCAGCACCAGTAATGTGCAATAAAACTTCTACTCCACGAATAACTTTCGTTGGGTAGGCCTCCATTAAAGCTGCATCACAAGTGATTCCAGGCTCACATTCTGTTGCATTTATAATTATGTTTTTACAGCCTGCAG
>JAQWLF010000122.1:0-5632 GCA_029247465.1 Candidatus Thioglobus sp. | reverse complement strand
GCATACAGCGACAACCAAATAACGGGCTCTTTTACAATTTTTGAGTCATTAAACAACTCCGTGATTGGTGCTGGTTTAATTGATTTTGCGCTTAGGCGTGCACAAAATATTAGCTGGCATGAAACAAATATTAATCAAGAGGTCCGCTCCATTAATAAACAACAAAAGCCATGCGTGCTTTGGTTTACTGGGCTTTCTGGATCAGGAAAGTCAAGTATTGCTGATGCGCTTGAGAAAAAACTTTATGAGCTTGGCAAGCATACGATGCTACTTGATGGTGACAATGTGCGTCATGGACTTAATAGAGATTTAGGATTCACAGATCAAGATAGGGTTGAGAACATTCGTAGAATTGCTGAAGTCTCAAAGTTAATGGTTTCGTCAGGATTGATTACCTTGGTTGCATTTATCTCACCTTTCCGCGCAGAGCGATTAATGGCAAGAAATTTATTTAATGATGGAGAGTTTATTGAGGTTTATATCGATACACCAATTGAGGTTTGTGAAGCTCGAGATTCTAAAGGGCTTTATAAGAAAGCAAGAGCTGGAAAGTTAAAAAATTTCACTGGTATTGACTCAGATTATGAGGTGCCTGAAATGTCAGAAATTGTTCTTCAAAATGGTGAAGCAAATATAGATGAACTTGTGAATCAAACTCTAGATTATTTAAAAGCACACTCAAAGATATAATAACCAAATAACTTTTTAATTACAAATTTTCATAAATAACAATGTCAATATTATTAGCTTCTACAGTCTATAAAATTGATATTTTTATTATTAAGTGTAATTTATTTTATTTCAAGATTCATTGAATTCAACTAAAAATACTATTCTTATATAATATGAACTTTTAAGTTAATATCTGATGTTAAAGGTATACAAATGCTAACCACTTCTATGTATCAAATGCATCTTGATGCAGGCGCTAAAATGGTGCCATTTGCTGGCTATAAAATGCCTGTCAGTTACCCCCTTGGGATAAAAAAAGAGCACCTTCATACTCGCAATAATGCTGGGCTTTTTGATGTTTCACATATGGGCCAGATTAGACTCTCAGGTGAGGGTGCAAAGGCCGCTCTTGAGTCTCTAGTTCCAGTCGATATTATTGATCTTCCTTTAATGAAATTACGCTATGCCCTCTTCACAAATAAAGATGGTGGCGTAATGGACGACTTAATGGTTACAAATCTTGGTGATGACAGTTTATTTTTAGTGGTAAATGCTGCTTGCAAGGAAGCTGATTTTGAACACTTGTTAAACAATATTGGCGTTGAGTGTAAAGTAGAGTTTCTTGAGGATGTTGCATTATTAGCATTGCAAGGACCTAAGGCGCATGAAGTTTTAGCTGAGATTGCTCCTTCTACCAGTGAGATGACTTTTATGACTGCTAAACAGTTAGTTATAAATGGAATTGATTGTTTCATTACTAGGTCTGGATATACTGGTGAGGATGGCTTTGAAATTTCACTACTAGCAAAAGATGCTGAAGAATTGGCAAAAATACTGCTTTCTAATGTAGAAGTAGAGTGGGTGGGTCTTGGAGCAAGAGACTCGCTTCGTTTAGAGGCTGGATTATCTCTTTATGGGCATGAACTTGATAATGATCATAGTCCTGTAGAGTCTTCACTAAACTGGGCATTGTCTAAGGTAAGAAGAGCTGGAGGTGAGCGTGAGGGCAATTATTTAGGTGATAATATCATTATGACTCATCTCAATGAGGGTTCTGAATCAAAGATTGTCGGATTGCAGCCAGAAGGCAGGATGCCTGTTCGAGATGGTGCTCTAATTGAAGATGAATTGGGTAATGAAGCTGGACAAGTTACCAGTGGAGGTTTTGGTCCAAGTATTAATCGACCTATAGCTATAGCAAGGATAAAAAAGAATTATATAGAAAATCAGTCCAAACTTTTTGCCCTGGTGAGGGATAAAAAAATTGCAGTTGAGATTGTAAAACTGCCGTTTATTAAACAGAATTATTACAGAGGTTAAAAATTAAAATAAGGAGGAGTCATGAGCATTAAATATTCAGAAGATCATGAATGGGTGGAGTTGAAAGGAGATGATCAAGTGGTAATTGGGATTACAGATTTTGCCCAAGAGCAATTGGGTGATCTGGTCTATGTTGAGTTGCCAGAAGTTGGAGATGAATGTAGTCGTGGAGAAAATATTTCCGTAATTGAGTCAGTTAAAGCAGCATCAGACTTGGTTGCACCAGTTTCTGGAATGATTATTGAAGTAAATAGTCGTTTGGAAGATGAGCCGGAATTAGTTACAGAGGATTCTATGGGCGAAGGTTGGTTTATTAAAGTGAAATTATCGAATACATCTGAGTTAGATGACTTGATGGATGAGAGTGCATACAACAGTTTTATTGAGGAATAAGGAAAGAGTTTAATGGCTACTAAGATTGAAGATTTATTGAATAATGATGCCTTTACCAATAGGCATATTGGTTCTTCAAGTGAGCAGAAAAATCAGATGCTTGATTATCTTGGTTTTGATAACTTAGATAAATTGATTGACGAGATTGTGCCAGATATTATTCGTCGTAAAGAGCCGATGAAGATAGCTAATGGTATGTCAGAGTTGGCGGCACTCAAACAGCTAAGAAATCTAGCCAGAATGAATATTCGTTATAAGTCATTCATTGGTCAGGGTTATTACAATGCAATTACACCTCCTGTAATTCAGCGTAATATCCAAGAAAATCCCGCTTGGTATTCAGCCTACACTCCTTACCAACCAGAAATATCTCAGGGTCGTTTAGAGGCATTAATGAACTTTCAAACAATGGTCTCTGATTTAACGGGCATGGATTTAGCTAACGCATCAATGCTTGATGAGGCTACTGCTTGTGCTGAAGCTATGGCTTTATGTCATCGAGTTAGTAAATCAAAGAGCAACGTTTTTTTTGTAGCTAATGACTGCTATGCTCAAAATATTGAAGTAATTAAGACACGAGCCGAGCCATTAAATATTGAAGTAGTTATTGGTGATCCTTTGGTTGAACTAAAAGAGCTTGATTGCTTTGGAGTATTATTGCAGTATCCTAATACCTATGGTGGTTTTAGTGATTACTCAAATTTAATAGAGTCGGTCCATCTAAAAAAAGCGCTTGTTGCAATTAGTGCAGACTTGCTGTCTTTGACACTCTTAAAACCGCCTGGTGAAATGGGCGCAGATTTGGTGGTTGGCAATACTCAAAGATTTGGCGTGCCGATTGGTTATGGAGGTCCACACGCTGCTTATATGTCTATCAATGAGAAGTATAAGCGATCTATGCCAGGGCGCATTATTGGTGCATCAGTTGATACTAAGGGTAGGTTAGCATATCGACTTGCATTACAGACTAGAGAGCAACACATTCGTCGTGAGAAGGCTACTAGTAATATTTGTACAGCGCAGGCTCTTTTGGCTATTATGGCTAGTATGTACGCGGTTTACCATGGCCCTCAGGGTCTCAAAAATATCGCTGGAAGAATTTTTCGCTACGCCAGTGTTTTTGCTGGTGGCATGGAAAAAATGGGATTTCGTATTGTAAATGAAACATTTTTTGATACATTAACGATAGCAGTAAAGAACTCAGATGCTATTGTTATGCAGGCTGAAAAAAATGGATACAATATAAATGTTTTTAGTAAAACTCTAGTTTCAGTTTCATTTGATGAGCTAAGCACTCCTGAGGATATTGAATATTTATGGAGGATATTTAATACAGAGTCTAATCTTGACTCTCAAATCTTATTTGAGAAAGACAAAACTCAAATTAACAAGAATTTAAAACGGAAATCCAAATTCTTAACACATAAAGTTTTCAATACCTATCGCTCAGAAACAAATATGATGAGGTATATTCGCTACCTTGGCGATAAAGATATAGCGCTTGATCGTTCAATGATTCCGCTTGGATCGTGCACAATGAAATTGAATGCTGCGGCTGAATTGATACCCGTTACTTGGCCAGAATTTTCTCAAATTCACCCTGCAGTTCCAATGAATCAGGTCATAGGGTATCAGCAAATGATAAGCGAGCTTGAAGAGATGCTTTGTGAAACAACTGGCTACTCAGCGATATCATTACAACCTAACTCTGGAGCACAGGGAGAGTATGCCGGCCTTATTGCGATACGTGGGTATCACAGAAGTAGAGGTGATGATAATCGAAATATTTGTTTAATTCCTGCTTCTGCTCATGGCACCAACCCGGCTTCTGCACAAATGGCAGGTATGAAGGTAGTAGTAGTTAAGACTGCAGATAGCGGGAATATTGATCTTGCAGATTTAAAATCAAAGTGTAAAGATAATGCTGATAATCTTGCAGCAATAATGATTACCTATCCCTCTACTCATGGGGTATTTGAAAAAGATGTAAAAGAGGTGTGTGAGATCATACATAATGCTGGAGGTCAGGTATATATTGATGGTGCAAATATGAATGCTATGGTTGGTATTTCTGCTCCTGGTGAGTTTGGGGGTGACGTTTCACATCTAAACTTACATAAAACATTCGCAATACCTCATGGAGGTGGCGGTCCAGGCGTAGGGCCTATCGGAGTTAAGGAGCACTTGGTCAATTTTTTACCTACAACGCCATTAAATAATACAGATGTCGGCAGTATTGCTGGAGCACCTTGGGGTTCAGGAAGTATTTTGCCTATTAGTTGGATGTATATTGCAATGCTTGGGAAGGATGGTCTTTATGATTCTACATGTAATGCAATTTTGAATGCAAATTACATAACTAAAAGGCTTGAAGAGCATTACCCAATCCTCTATAGTGATGAAAATGGTAGGGTTGCTCATGAATGCATTGTTGACATTAGACCTATCAAAGATACAGTAGGTATAAGTGTTGATGACGTTGCAAAACGATTAATTGACTATGGTTTTCACGCACCAACGATGTCATTTCCAGTTGCGGGCACACTAATGATTGAGCCAACGGAGTCAGAATCTTTAGATGAGCTAGATCGATTTTGTGATGCTATGATACAAATCAGGAAAGAGATACAGAAGGTTGAGTCAGGTGAGTATTCGACCGAAGATAATCCATTAATTAACTCGCCACACACGCTGGAAATGGTAACATCTACCAAATGGAATTTTTCCTATTCTAGGGAAGAGGCTGCTTACCCTTTAGAAAGCTTAAGAAGAGTTAAGTATTGGCCTCCAGTCTCTCGAGTAGATAATGTTTATGGGGACAAAAACTTAATTTGTTCTTGTCCGAGTATTGAAAATTATAAATAACTGTTATGAGATCATTTTTGATTAGTGTATTAGGGGACGATAAACCTGGATTAGTGGACGGGTTGTCAAAAATCATTCTTTCTAGTGATGGTGATTGGATTGAAAGTCGTATGTCTAGCTTTGAAGGAAAGTTTGCTGGCATCTTAAAAGTAAATGTTCCATCAAAAAATGCTGCAAAATTAAAGAAAGAATTAGTCTCTTCTTCGTTAGGCTTACAGATTGCATGCGAAGAAACAACACCTCTAGAACAAGCTGATTTTAAGAGTTACAATATCGAGCTTATAGGTCAAAATCATGTTGGCATTATTAATAGACTCTCTCATGTCTTGGCTGATGATTTGCAATCAAATGTAGAAGAGCTAAAGACTGAAATAATCGATGC
>JAQWLF010000116.1:0-4420 GCA_029247465.1 Candidatus Thioglobus sp. | reverse complement strand
TACAATCATAAATTACCTTTTAAATGAAAACTTTGATATCACTAGTCTTGATTTAAAGAATCTTCGGTTTGGACGATCTGCTTCTGCACCACTCTCACCAGAGGTTCATAAAAAGTTTGAAAAAATATTTAACATTAAAATTATTGAGACTATGGGTCTTACGGAGACTTCTGCTCAAATCCTATCAAATCCTGTTGACAAATGTAAGCATGGTTCTGCGGGGATAGCATTTGGCAATGAGATCCGAATTATTGATGCACAAGGAAACTACGTTAATCAAGGAGAGTCTGGTGAATTAGTGATTAAGGGTGATAATGTGTTACTTAAATACTACAAGAATGAGGAAGCCACAAAATCAGCCTTTAACGAAGATGGATACTTTTTGACTGGGGATTTAGGGGTCGAAGATGAAGATGGATTCTTTTTTATTACTGGCAGAAAAAAAGAGCTTATCATTAAGGGTGGTGAAAACATATCACCTCGAGAAATTGATGACACGCTATACAAGCATAATGCAGTCTTGGAGGCTTGCACATTCGGTATTGTCGATGATAACTACGGTGAAGAAATATCGGCCTGTGTTTTCCTTAAAGAAAACCTTAAAGCTAATGAGAAAGAATTAAAAGACCTTTGTACAACTGACTTAGGAGAATACAAAACTCCAAGTCAAATTATCTTTGTTGATGAACCTTTACCGAAAGGACCTTCAGGGAAAATTCAGAGACTCAAGATTGCAAGTTTATACAATCGAGCATAGCTATAACTTATCTATCGGGGGAAGCAGGGCATGTCGAATTAATGCTTTTTTCGGGTAAACTATCATCTTGTTTATTTGAGACACAATAATGGCGTTATTAGAAGATTTAACGAATAGAGCAAAAGCTACTTATCCACGTATTTTATTGCCCGAATCTAGTGATGCGCGTGTTCTAGAGGCGGCTACACTTCTTTCAAGCCAAAAAATTGCCCAAGTTGTTTTGCTTGATTCAAAAACTGACACAACTCATGGTATTGAATTCATTAATCCTAAAGATGAAGATTTGAAGCTTGAGTATGCCAAAACTCTTTATGAAAGAAGAAAACATAAAGGTATTAATCTAAAGGAAGCTTTAGATTTGCTCTCAAACCCAAGTGTATTTGCAATGGTTGCTCTATATAGGGGCGATGTGGATGGCGTTGTTACAGGTGCTATAACACCAAGCCAGGAAGTATTAAGTAATGCACTTCGAATTATAGGTGTCTCTAAAGGTAGCAAGCTTGTTTCAAGTTTATTCCTAATGATATTTGATCAGAATCATCAAATGTATGGTGAAGATATGATCTTTTCAGACTGCGCTATGAATATAGACCCTAGTTCTGAAGAGTTAGCTGAAATTGCACATAGTGCTTATAAAACAGCCCAATCTTTACTTAAAGTTAAACCAAAAATGGCTATGCTTTCATTTTCTACAAATCAAAGCGCTAATCATGCACAAGTAGACAAAGTACGGCTAGCAACCGATATTGTTAAATCTAGAATAGAAAACGCTGATATTGTTGGCAATATACAGCTTGACGCTGCTTTAGATAAAGAGGTATTAAAGATTAAGTATCCAGAAACCTCCTTTGTTCCACCTGCAAATGTATTGATTTTTCCTAATCTTGATTCAGCTAATATTGGTTATAAGCTTGTTCAGCGTTTCTCGGGTGCAAAGGCTATTGGACCAATTCTTCAGGGGTTAGCGAAGCCGGTTAATGATTTATCAAGAGGGTGTAGCGTCGATGAGATTGTTAATACTGTAGTTATTACTGCTAATCAGTGTTAATAAGTTACATACCGATATAGTTCGGGCCACCACCACCTTCAGGAGGTGTCCAGTTGATGTTCTGTGATGGGTCTTTAATGTCACATGTCTTGCAATGAAGGCAGTTCTGAGCATTGATCTGAAAATAATCCTCACCTTCCTTTTCAATAATTTCATAAACACCAGCAGGGCAATACCTTAGAGCTGGTTAATCAAAAATTTTATTATTGTAATCGAGTGGAATTGAAGGGTCAGTAAGCTTTAGGTGAACGGGCTGGTCTTCTTCGTGATTAGTGCCAGATAGGAATAAAGAAGAGGAAATATCAAAGCTTAATAAATTATCAGGGGCAGGGTATGTCTTTATTTGTGAGGCCTGAGAGTTCTTTAAGGTATCACAATCTCTCTTGTTGTCTTTAATAGTAATCGGCAATTTATTACGAAAAATGTTCGATTCAATAAAGTTATAGGCTGCACCAGCATAAAAACCAAACTTATGCATAGCACCACTGAAGTTTCTTGATTTATAGAGCTCTTTATATAGAGCGCTATTTGTGAATATATCATCAAAATCACAGATTTCTTCTGCAAGTAGTTTATTGATATACTCGGCTGCTAAGATACCGGACTGAAGAGCGCAATGGCTACCTTTTATTTTGCTAGGGTTAAGCGTTCCAGCGTCACATCCAATGATCATTCCACCATCAAACTCCATTTTTGCAAGAGAGTTGATGCCACCTTTTGTAATTGCTCTTGCGCCATATGAAACCCTCTTACCTGATTCTAAAAACTGTTTTATTGAAGGGTGCTGCTTGTATTGCTGAAATTCTTGAAAAGGACTGTGATGAGTATTAGAATAGTTTAGGTCAACAATCAGTCCAACTGCAATTCGGTTGTTATCGAAATGGTAAAGGAAGCCTCCACCTGACGTTCCACCTTGAAGAGGCCACCCCATAGTATGTAGAACGTTTCCGGGACTATGTTTATCATTGTCAACTTCCCAGATTTCTTTAAAGCCAATAGCAAAATGTTGTGGTGTTTTCCCCTCATCAAGGCCAAATTCTTTTATTAATTTTTTTCCTAAGTGACCCCTTGCGCCTTCTGCAAAAATTGTTTGCTTTGCAAGTATATCCATTCCAGGGGCGTAGGTTCCTTTTTGGTTGCCATCTTTGTCAATTCCCATATCACCAGTAGCAATTCCAATAACTCTTCCATTTGTATCTGTGAGGTATTGTTGAGCAGGGAAACCTGGAAAGATATCAACCCCTAGATCCATCGCTCTTTCAGCAATCCATTGACAAAGCTCTCCTAGTGAGATGATGTAATTACCTTTGTTATGAAGGCTTTTTGGCATTAACCAAGAGGGTACTTTTATGCTTTTATTGTTATTGGCAAGCCAGTAAAGGTCATCCTTGACTACAGAGGTTTTAAGAGTAGGGCAATTTTTTGCATCTTCTGGGAAAAGATCAAACAGTGTTTGAGGTTCAAAGACAGCGCCAGAAATAATGTGAGAGCCTATTTCAGAGCCTTTTTCTAGTAAACAAACAGAGAGTTCAGGGTTAAGCTGTTTTAGTTTACAAGCCGAAGCTAAGCCAGAAGGGCCTCCTCCTACAACTACAACATCATATTCAATAGACTCTCTTTCCATTAACTCTAATCCTAAAGGGTGTAATCATTCAGCTCTTTTAAGGCGTCAAACAAATCAGTCTGCCATACTAAATCAGCCATCCTAGACATAGGTGCATCAGGGTCACTATTTATCACTACAATGACCTGGGAATCTTTCATACCAGCTAGGTGTTGAATAGCACCAGAAATACCAACAGCTAAATACAATTTAGGTGCAACAACTTTACCTGTCTGCCCAACTTGATAGTCATTCGAAATGAAACCCGCATCGACCGCAGCTCTTGAGGCGCCAACTGCTGCGTCTAACTTGTCAGCTAATTGCTCAATTAGGGCAAAGTTCTCTTTTGATCCAAGTCCACGTCCACCAGAGACAATTCTCTCGGCTGTTGTTAATTCAGGTCGTTCAGATTGAGATTCCTGAAGAGATACAAAGGTAGAGCTTGAATCGAGAATAGAGGGTGATAAATTCTCAACTGTAGCTGAGCCGCCATCACCACTATGCTCAAAAGAAGTAGATCTAACAGTTAGCAACATAGTCTCATCATTTGACTCAACTGTTGCCATAATGTTTCCTGCATATAATGGACGCACAAAAGTGTTATTTGATTTGATTTCACAAACGTCAGATATAGGCTGAACATCAAGATGTGCGCCGACTCTTGGTGAAATATTTTTACTAAAGGTTGACGATCCAGAAACTAAATATTTATAGCCACTCATTGCCTCTGCTACTAGCTTACTGGCAACTTCTACACTGGGATGTTCCAATTCAGGACTGACGATCATTTTTACTGTATTGATACCACTCAGAGCGGCAACTGGAGCTGAATTTGTTGCATCATTTGTAAGCACTAAAGCATCAATACTGTCAGTAAGTTCAGAAGCTGCTGTTATTGCAGCTCTACTATTAGCACTAACTTCAGAGCCGTTTAGTTCAATTAGAATAAGTGCAGACATTATAGGGCTCCCATTTGATTTAACTCGGAGAAAAATTCTTCAGCAGAACTAAT